>NZ_CP030929.1:965687-1287583 GCF_003325955.1 Aurantimicrobium sp. MWH-Uga1
GCAAAGTGGCTACCCAAGTGTAAGGCGTCGTCGTTCCACTCTTGAACGGAGACGAGGTTCAGACGAGAACCCTCGCCGAGAACTACTTCCAGGTTTTCAACTAAACGAGCATCACCTGAGTTTTGCAGGATGACGGTTGCCTGTGCATGTGGAGCTGTAGTGATCAGAATGTGGGCTGCACGAGGTGTAGTTCCTAGCCCTTCACGCGTAATGGTGATTTCGCTGTGTTCTTCTGAGGTAGCCGAAATGAGTAGAACTTCCCCAGCAGCCTTCCAAGCGTTGGCGGAAGCCTTGTCCTCAGGCATGCCTGCAGCGCCCACACGAGCATCGCTGGAAGAAATCCAGGAGACCTCGAAACCAGCAACCTCTGGAGCGCTGTAGGGGAAACGTGAACCGTCGAGTGGGCCTGAAATTAGCTCCTGCAGCTTAGCTACGGGAGAGAATTTCCAATCCAATTCGCGTCCGGTAACCGTTTCAAAATCTTCTGGGTTGGTCGATTTTGGGCGCGCGGAACGGATTTGTACGGGGATGCTCATTACTAGCCCACCGAGCCTTCCATGCCGAGTTCAATCAGCTTGTTCAGTTCCAGGGCATATTCCATGGGAAGTTCACGGGAGATGGGCTCGATAAAACCACGAACAATCATGGCCATAGCCTCGTCCTCAGCCATACCTCTACTCATCAGGTAAAAGAGCTGGTCTTCACTGACTTTAGAGACGGTTGCTTCGTGGCCTAGCTGAACATCATCAACACGGATATCAATTGCTGGGTAGGTGTCAGATCGGGAGATGGTGTCTACCAGAAGAGCATCACATCGGACAGTGTTGGCCGAGTTGTGCGCGTTCGCATCCATACGAATTTCACCGCGGTAACCGGCACGTCCCCCGCCACGAGCAATGGACTTGGAGACAATGGAGCTCTGGGTATTGGGAGCCATGTGAATCATCTTGGCGCCGGCGTCTTGGTGCTGCCCAGGGCCAGCAAATGCGACAGAAAGGGTCTCGCCCTTAGCACCCTCACCCACGAGGTAGACCGAGGGATACTTCATGGTGACCTTGGAGCCGATGTTGCCGTCAATCCACTCCATGGTTGCACCCTCGTGCGCAATGGCACGCTTGGTTACCAGGTTGTAGACGTTGTTGGACCAGTTCTGGATGGTGGTGTACCGAACGCGAGCATTCTTCTTGACCACGATTTCGACAACTGCTGAGTGAAGGGAGTCGCTCTTGTAGATGGGTGCAGTACATCCTTCGATGTAGTGAACGTAACTTCCTTCATCAGCGATGATGAGCGTGCGCTCAAATTGACCCATGTTCTCCGTGTTAATGCGGAAATATGCCTGAAGAGGAATCTCAACATGGACTCCGGGTGGAACATAGACGAAAGAACCACCCGACCACACAGCTGTGTTCAGCGCAGCAAACTTGTTATCTCCGGCAGGAATGACAGTGCCGAAGTATTCTTCGAAAAATTCAGGGTGCTCTTTCAGAGCAGTATCGGTGTCCATGAAGATGACACCCTGGCGCTCGAGCTCTTCGTTGATCTGGTGGTAGACCACTTCAGATTCATACTGTGCTGCAACACCCGCAACCAAACGCTGACGTTCAGCCTCAGGGATACCGAGCTTCTCGTAGGTGTCTTTGATTTCGTCGGGGAGATCCTCCCAGGTTTGAGCCTGACGTTCCGTTGACCGGACAAAATACTTGATGTTGTCGAAGTGAATTTCAGACAGGTCAGCGCCCCAGTTAGGCATGGGCTTACGACCGAACATTTCGTATGCCTTGAGGCGAGTCTTGAGCATCCACTCTGGCTCGTTCTTGAGGCCAGAGATGTCTTTGACAACGTCCTCGTTGATACCGCGGCGAGCGCTGGCACCTGCGGCGTCCTTATCGTGCCAACCGAATTCGTACTGGCCAATGCCCTCAAGTTCGGGCCGGTCGATCAGGATGTCTGACATGGCTCTCTTTCTGACGAATCTAGACTTAAGAAGAGAACAGAAACATTGGCGCAAAACATCGCGTCAATCTCGCTTGTTCTCGCCCTCGAGTTATCGGCTTTCGCTCGATTTCAACTAACGAACTTAGCCTAGCCTTAGTTCATTGGATTAGACAGGGTAAATGCGTTCTTCTTCAGCGAACAACATCAAACAGAGTAGGTATATTCCCACGTGAGTAAATTCGTGAATTGGTTCCCCACTTCCGTTGACCGCAAGGTTCGTATTGCGGCATGGGCAACTTTTGTTGCACAAACACTCATTGTGGTCACCGGTGGCGCTGTTCGGTTGACCGCAAGTGGTTTAGGCTGCCCGACCTGGCCTAAGTGCACGGAAGATTCTTTTGTCTCCACTCCAGAAATGGGTATTCACGGAGTAATTGAATTTGGTAACCGCCTTCTCACATTTGCTTTGGTCATCATTGCCGTCATTACTTTCGCGCTGATTTTCCGCATGCGTAAAAACCGTCGAGATCTGTTCTGGCTAGCTCTCGTGATTGGTTTGGGTATTCCTGCCCAAGCAATCATCGGCGGTATTTCAGTTCTCACCCAGCTCGACCCCTATGTTGTTGGGTTGCACTTTGTGGTGTCTATCGTGATGGTGGCTCTTTCAACCATGTTGGTGTACCGCGTTTATCACGGTAATGCCCCTCGCACCTGGGTCATTGAACCATCGAGTTCAAAGATTCCACTGATTGTGTGGTTGGTTGCAGTTTTTCAAATAATCACGATCATCTTTGGAATTTTGACGACAGGATCTGGACCTCACGCTGGTGATGCAGATGCACGCAGGAACGGGCTCAATGGAGAAATCCTGCAACATCTGCACTCATACCCTGCCTACACCGCTGTCGCACTCACCCTGTTGGCCATCGTGATGGCCTCTCGAGCTCGATTATTTGCTCTGCGTCATTCCTTGATTCTGCTCATCATCCTCAACGGGGTGCAGATCACTGTAGGAATCATCCAGTCTCGAACCGGACTACCTCCGTTGTTGGTGGGTATCCACATGTTGCTAGCTTGCCTGGTTAGTGCTGCTAGTACGTATGTGCTTTTGAAGCTACGAAAGGTTGCCTAGAACGGCAACAGTGCATCGATGGCTACAGCTAGGAAGATAACCGACAGGTAGCCATTTGAAAAGTGGAACAAACGCATTGGCTTGGGGTCTATCTGGCGCAAGGCTCGTGAATAAAGCAGGTGGCTCTCCACAATGAACCATGCACCCGCCACAAAAGCAACAGCGGTATAGGTCCAACCCATCTCTGCTACCGGCACAAGTAAAAGCGTGGCAGCAACGGTTGCCCAAGCGTAGAGCACGATTTGGAGGCCAACTGTAACGCGGCCACGCACCACAGTGAGCATAGGTACATTCGCATTTTTGTAGTCGTCGCGGTATCGCCAAGAAAGTGGCCAATAGTGCGGTGGTGTCCACAAGAAAATGATGAGGAACAAAATCACCGGAGCCCAGGACAGTGAGCCTGTTACCGCTGCCCAGCCAATCAGTACTGGGAATCCCCCCGCTGCACCTCCCCAGACAATGTTTTGTGGAGTTCGGCGCTTGAGCACGAGGCTATAAACAATGACATAGAAAGCTATTGCTGAGACGGAAAGCGATGCTGCGAGCAGGTTGGTAAAGAGCAAGAACCATACAGTGGAAATAACTGCAAGGGCCCACGAGAAAATGAGGGCTTGTCGGTCAGTGATTTCGCCTGTGACGAGTGGGCGCCCTTTGGTGCGATTCATCAAACGATCGATATCGCGATCGATATAGCAATTGAACGACCCTGCCGAACCGGCACTCATCATTCCACCGATCAGTACAGCAAGAACCAGCCACAAGTTGGGGACGCCTTCTTGGGCCAAGAACATTGTGGGAATTGTCACTGCTAATAGCAGTTCCATCACCCGAGGTTTTGTCAGTGAAACGTAGGCAGCAACTGTGCGCTTAAAGCCGACCGTGGACACAGCAGTGGTGCCTGATTCGGAAGCGTTCATGAGTCCTCAGAGAAGTTGGGCCTTGGTGTCCAAGTCTACGGGAGGTAACGCTGTGTCATTTGGCACGTTCCCCGAGGGCGTAAGCCCAGCAGTGCCTATACTTAGAGGAGCCGTTATTCGGCGTGTGTGGCCTATTTTTCCGGCCATCGTAATTTTCTCCCTCACCTCCCCTCACGGAAAAACGGAAGGCCGATAAAAAACATGGCGCAGCTCGACTGGTCCGATTTAGATAACAAGGCAGTTGACACCGCGCGTGTTCTTGCCGCAGACGCAGTCGAGAAGGTGGGTAACGGTCACCCTGGAACCGCTATGAGCCTCGCACCGGCCGCCTACTTGCTATGGAACAAGGTCATGCGTCGCGACCCACTTGATGACCAGTGGATTGGCCGCGACCGTTTCATTCTTTCCGTGGGCCACTCTTCGCTCACTCAGTACGTTCAGCTGTACTTGAACGGTTACGGCCTCGAGCTCGATGACCTCAAGGCTTTGCGCACCTGGGGCTCACTGACCCCTGGTCACCCCGAATATGGCCACACCAAGGGTGTGGAAATCACCACCGGCCCCCTCGGACAAGGCCTCGCTTCCGCTGTTGGCTTTGCTTACGCTTCTCGCTTCGAACGTGGTCTATTTGACCCCAATGCAGCACCAGGAACTAGCCCTTTTGACCATTTTGTCTATGTCATTGCTGGCGACGGCGACCTACAAGAAGGTGTCACCGCTGAAGCGTCCTCGCTTGCTGGCCACCAGCAGTTGGGTAACCTCATCGCGATCTACGACTCCAATCAGATTTCGATTGAAGATGACACCACCATTGCGTTCACCGAAGACGTGGCCAAGCGTTATGAGTCCTATGACTGGCATGTCCAGACTGTGGACTGGAAGAAGACCGGTGTCTATGTTGAAGACGTCGCTGCCCTCAATGATGCTATTGAGGCAGCTAAGGCTGTGACTGACAAGCCTTCGCTCATCATTCTCAAGACCATCATTGGTTGGCCAAGCCCAAAGAAGCAGAACACTGGAAAGATCCACGGTTCTGCACTCGGTGAAGATGAGCTCAAAGGCCTCAAGGAAGTTCTTGGGTTTGATCCCGAGCAAAGCTTCCAGGTAGCTGACGAAGTCTTAGAGCACACCCGCAAGGCTGTGGCCAAGGGAGCTGCTGAACGCGCTGAATGGCAGAAGAGCTTTGACGCGTGGGCTGCAGCTAACCCTGAGAACAAGAAACTTCTTGACCGCCTCGAAGCAGGCCAGCTTCCTGAAGGTGTTGAAGCGGCTCTGCCTGTCTTCGAAGGTGGCACCGAGGTCTCTACCCGTGCCGCTTCGGGCAAGGTACTCAATGCTCTAGGTTCCGTGATTCCTGAACTCTGGGGGGGATCTGCTGACTTGGCAGAGTCCAACAACACCACCCTTGAAGGAGCAAAGTCCTTCGTTCCTGCTCAGTGGTCAACCCACGAGTGGACAGGTCACAACTACGGTCGCGTTCTTCATTTCGGTATCCGCGAACACGCCATGGGCGCAATTCTGAACGGTATAGCCCTTCACGGTAAGACCCGCGCTTATGGCGGAACCTTCCTCATCTTCAGTGACTACATGCGCCCCGCAGTGCGCCTAGCAGCACTCATGAAAGTCCCTTCGATCTTTGTGTGGACACATGACTCGGTTGCTCTCGGTGAAGACGGGCCCACCCACCAGCCCATTGAGCAGCTCGCCACTCTGCGCGCTATACCTGAGTTAGATGTAGTTCGCCCCGCAGATGCGAACGAAGTTGCCTATGCCTGGAAGACGATCTTGGAGCGTCGAAACGGGCCTGCAGGTATTGCTCTGACTCGTCAGAACATCCCCGTGTTCACCCGCGGAGAGGGCGTTGCAACTGGTGACACTTTCGCTCACGCTCGTGAAACAGCAAAGGGCGCCTACATTCTCGCTGACGCACCAAACGGCAAGCCTGATGTGATCTTCATCGCCACCGGTTCTGAAGTTCAACTTGCAGTAGCAGCTCGAGAACAACTTGCCGGCGAAGGAATCCATGCTCGTGTGGTTTCGGTCCCCTGCCTCGAATGGTTCTATGAGCAGCCTGCGGCATACCAAGAGAGTGTTCTTCCTGCGGCAGTGAAGGCACGCGTCTCCATCGAGGCCGGTCTGTCGCTGACCTGGGACAAGATCGTCGGCTCCGCTGGTCGTAGCGTTTCCATCGAACACTTCGGCGCATCGGCTGATTACAAGACCTTGTTCACCAAGTTTGGCATTACCACTGAAGCCGCTGTCGCCGCCGCAAAAGAAACTCTTGCTGCCCAGAAATGATCCACCCGGGGTCAAGAACAACCTTTCTGGCCCCGTATTACAACTTCAAATTTGACCACCCATCAAGGAGAATCCAGGTTCATGTCGAACTCCCCCACCGCACAACTGTCCGCAGCCGGCGTCAGCATTTGGCTCGATGATCTCTCTCGGGAGCGCATCACCTCTGGCAACCTCCAAGCACTTATTGCTGAAAAGAACGTCGTGGGTGTGACCACTAACCCCACCATTTTTGCTGGTGCACTTACCAATGGTGAAAGCTATGCAGCTCAGGTGAAGCAGCTAGCTGCTGCGGGAGCAGACGCAGAAGCTGCAGTCTTTGAGATCACCACCGACGATGTTGCAGATGCCTGCGACATCTTCCGGGGTGTATTCGACGCAACCAACGGTGTGGATGGTCGTGTCTCTATTGAGGTTTCTCCCACTCTTGCTCACGATGCTCCAGGCACCGTTGAGGAAGCAAAGCGTCTGTGGGCAAAGGTCAACAAGCCCAACGCGTTAATCAAAATTCCAGCAACCCTTGCCGGCTTGGATGCCATTACTGACGTGATTGGCGCGGGCATCTCGGTGAACGTCACCCTGATCTTCTCGCTGGAGCGCTACGAAGCAGTTATCAAGGCTTACCTTGCAGGTCTGGAGAAAGCGAAAGCTAACGGACACGACCTTTCCCGGATACACTCTGTATCTTCCTTCTTTGTTTCCCGCGTAGATACTGAGGTGGACAACCGCCTCAACGCCATTGGCACTCCTGAAGCTCTAGCTCTCAAGTCCAAGGCAGGCCTGGCTAATGCACGCCTGGCTTATGAGCTTTATGAAGCACAGTTCAACACACCACAGGCAGTTTCTTTACTTGCAGACGGCGCCAACGCGCAACGCCCACTCTGGGCCTCTACAGGTGTGAAAGATCCTGCTCTTCCCGACACTCTCTACGTCACCGAGTTGGTCGCTGCTGGCATCGTCAACACCATGCCCGAGAAAACTCTTCAGGCAACATTTGACCACGGAGTCATCACCGGTGACACCATCACAACCAATTACGCCGATGCCAAGGCAGTCTTTGCAGCACTGGCTGCAGCTGGCATTGACTTTGATGACGTCACGAATGTCCTTGAATCAGAGGGTGTCTCTAAATTCATCATCTCCTGGGGCGAACTCCTCGAGACCGTCAACACCGCACTAGCAGGAGCATAAATGTCTTTTCGCATCAAAGTATCCGGAGCAGCAGAAGCTGCTGTTGAAAAGCACGTCCCTCAGCTCGTTTCAGACATGGTCGCTTCGAGCATCACCGCTCAGGACCCAGCGCTCTGGGGTGCCGCAGCAGAAGCTGAATCTGCGATTCGCTTGGGATGGACAGAATCAGTTGCAATCTCACGCCCTCTCGTTGCAGAGATTGAAGCATTACGTGATGAATTGCGCGAAAAAGGTGTCAACCACATTGTCCTTGGTGGTATGGGAGGCTCCTCACTCGCACCTGAAGTAATTACCGCCACGATGCAGGCCGAGTTGACCGTTTTAGATTCAACCGAACCAGGCCAGATTCAAGCAGCAATTACTGATCGTCTTGAAACCACTGCAGTAGTTATTTCCAGTAAGTCTGGTGGAACCGTTGAAACAGATAGCCAGAAACGTATTTATGAAGCAGCGTTTGCTGCGGTGGGCATTGATCCACTCGAGCGGATCATTGTTGTAACTGACCCAGGTTCACCGCTTGATAAGTCTGCTCGTGAAGCGGGATATCGTGTCTTCAATGCTGACCCTAACGTGGGTGGACGCTTCTCTGCACTGACCGCTTTTGGCCTTGTTCCTTCCGGACTTGCTGGTGTGGACATCACCGAACTACTTAACGAAGCAGAGGCTATCTCTATCGACCTCGCTGTTGACCAGCCTGAGAACCCAGGTTTGATTTTGGGTGCTGCCATCGCGGGAACTTCTCCCCTGAAAAACAAGCTTGCCCTGGTCACAGACGGGACACACCTCGTTGGTTTCCCCGATTGGGCCGAGCAGCTCATTGCTGAATCAACAGGTAAGGAAGGAACGGGAATCCTTCCTGTTGTTCTGGATGTTGTCTCTCCTGAACTGAGTGCTGGATATGAAGATGTTCAAGTGCTTCGTCTAGTCGATGATGCTCACGAATTCCACCTGCTCAAGCACGACCGCCACGAGGGTGAAATCCTCGTCTCGGGAACCTTAGGCGCCATGTTCCTTGTTTTCGAATATGCAACCGCTGTTGCAGGTCGCCTGTTGGCCATCAACCCCTTTGACCAGCCTGATGTGGAGTCAGCAAAGGTTGCTGCTCGTGCGTTGTTGGATAACCGCCCTGCACCCACTGCCCCACTGTTCACCGACAAAGGCATCGAAGTTCGTGCTCATGGCGATCTGGGAGATGCTCACACTGTTCGTGAAGCGATTACTGCGGTGCTCAAGCAATTGCCCAGTGATGGCTATGTTGCTATTCAGGCCTACATTGACCGCGTGAACTTCCCCGAGGTACACGGCGTTCGTGATCTTGTTGCCGCCCGTGCTGGTCGCCCTGTCACCTTCGGTTGGGGGCCTCGCTTCCTGCACTCCACAGGGCAGTTCCACAAGGGTGGTCCCGCCGTTGGTGTGTTCATTCAAATCTTGCAGAAGCCTGCAGGTGATGTCGTTATTCCTGAGCGCCCCTTTACATTTGGTGAATTGATCGCTGCTCAGGCGGCAGGTGATGCAGCTGTTTTGGCAGAACATGGTCGTCCCGTACTCACGCTCACATTGACGAACCCCGCCACTGAACTCGAACACCTGTTCGCAGCCTTCAACTAAAGAGGAAACCATGTCACCTGTTGACATCACGGCCGATCACAACCCACTTCGAGTTGCCGAAGACCGCCGACTCAACCGCATTGCTGGACCGTGTGGTCTTGTCTTGTTCGGCGTTACTGGCGACTTAGCGCGCAAGAAGCTCATGCCTGCGGTCTATGACCTCGCAAACCGAGGTTTATTACCTCCTGGGTTTGCCTTGGTCGGTTTTGCTCGTCGCGACTGGGTCGATCAAGACTTTGCACAGGTCGTGCATGACTCCGTGAAGCAATATGCGCGTACGGAATTCCGTGAAGATGTGTGGCAGCAGCTGGCAAAGGGTATTCGCTTTGTTCAAGGTGAATTCAACGATGACAAGGCCTTTGAACGTCTGAAAAAAACAATCGCAGAGCTCGACGAGAAACGCGGAACCATGGGTAACCATGCGTTCTATCTTTCAGTTCCTCCACGCTCCTTCCCCGAGGTAGTTTCTCAGCTTAAGCGTGCAGGGCTTGCAGATGAGGTTGAGGGTCAATGGCGTCGCGTCGTCATTGAAAAGCCATTTGGTTCAGATTTGAAGACAGCTCGTGAGCTCAATGACGTCGTGGAATCTGTCTTCCCAGCGGATTCTATTTTCCGCATTGACCACTACCTCGGTAAAGAAACAGTTCAAAACATCCTTGCTTTGCGTTTTGCCAACCAACTGTTTGAACCACTGTGGAATGCTGAGCATGTTGACCATGTCCAAATCACCATGGCTGAGGATATTGGCGTGGGTGGTCGTGCCGGTTACTACGACGGTATTGGCGCAGCTCGCGACGTCATTCAAAACCACCTCTTACAGTTACTTGCTCTGACCGCCATGGAAGAACCCATATCTTTCGATGCAGAAGACTTAAGGGCTGAGAAAGAGAAAGTTCTTGCTGCTGTTCGCTTACCAGAAAACCTGGCGCACTCAACCGCTCGTGGTCAGTATGCCAGTGGCTGGCAGGGTGGTGAAGAAGTAGTTGGCTTCCTCGATGAGGAAGGCATGAACCCCAAATCTGTGACAGAAACTTATGCGGCAATGAGGCTGGATATTGGAACGCGACGCTGGGCGGGTGTCCCCTTCTATCTGCGAGCAGGTAAGCGCCTGGGGCGTCGCGTGACAGAAATCGCTGTCGTATTCAAGCGTGCGCCGCAATACTTGTTTGCCGACCACCAAACCTCTGCACTGGGCCAGAATGCGTTGGTTATTCGTGTGCAGCCTGATGAGGGTGTCACGATTCGTTTTGGCTCGAAAGTCCCGGGTGCGGGCATGCAAGTACGTGACGTAACTATGGACTTTGGTTATGGTCATGCATTTACAGAGGCAAGTCCTGAAGCATATGAGCGCCTCATTTTAGATGTGCTGCTAGGTGAACCGCCACTTTTCCCACGTCACGAAGAGGTGGAATTGAGCTGGAAAATTCTTGACCCCATCGAAGAATTCTGGGCAACCCAGGGCCAACCTGAGCAATATGCCCCTGGAACGTGGGGACCTGCCTCAGCCGATGAATTGATGGCCCGTGACGGCCGTGTTTGGAGACGTCCATGATCCTCGAACTTCCTGACACAACAACGGCAAAGGTTGCTAAAGAACTCGTGAACCTTCGCGAAGAAGGCGGTGCGGTTGCTCTTGGCCGCGTTCTGACTCTCCTGATTTCTACCACTCTCGGTGAAGAAGAAGTTGCCATTGCTGCTGCAAATGAAGCATCCCGTGAGCACCCTATGCGCGTCATCGTGCTCTCAGTCATCGAACCGGAACATTCCATTTCTAATCGCTTGGATGCTGAAGTTCGTGTTGGCGGCGACGCTGGTGCCAGCGAAGTTATCGTGCTCCGCGCATACGGCAAGGTCGGTTCTGACCAACAAGGTTTGGTTACTGGGCTGCTCCTACCAGACACTCCTGTTGTTGCGTGGTGGCCTGGGGCAGCACCAAAGAAGGTTTCTGAATCGGCGCTGGGCAAAATTGCACAGTGTCGCATCACCGACTCTGCCGCTCAATCAGAACCTCTGCAGGCTCTTAATGATTTGTCCAGAACGTATTCACCCGGTGATGCTGACTTTGCATGGACAAGGCTAACTCTGTGGCGTACACAACTGGCTGCGGTTCTTGATCAGCCACCGTATGAGCCCATCATTGAGGCTCATGTCACGTCCACGCCAGATTTCCCTGCAGCAAAAATGCTTGCAGCCTGGCTGCAACTCCAACTTCAAGTTCCCGTCACCTGTGATCTCACTCACACTGGTTTGAATTGGCGAGGGATTCACGGCGTTCGCCTGGTGCGCAAATCTGGCGACATCGAACTCACTCGCGTTGAGCCGACAACAGCTCGCCTGAAACAACCAGATCAACCCAATCACGACATTTCCATGCCACTGCGAAGCCTGCGTGACTGTCTCGCAGAGGAGCTGCGCCGCTTGGACCCCGATGAAGTTTATGGGCGCGTGGTCACTGAAGGTCTCCCCCAAATCAAAATGGTGACCACGTGAGTGAAGAAACCACGCTTGAGGCATATGCCGATAAGCAAGAACTCATTGACAACATCGACGAAATCTTCGAAGAATCGGTCAAAGATCTTCTTCTGCAACAAGAGAGCGTCCACGTTGTCCTCACTGGAGGAACTGTCGGTATTGCTCTGCTGGAAAACATTGATCCCACCCACAAATTGGATTGGAAAAGAATCCACCTATGGTGGGGAGATGAACGTTTTGTCCCTGCGGGCCACCCCGACCGCAATGAGGGCCAAGCAACAGCTGCTCTGATTCACCGCTTGCCCATCCCAGAGGAGAATGTTCACCGCATGCCTGCTTCGGATGCAGGCTTGACGCTGGATGAAGCAGTGGATTCCTACGACGACGAGCTCGCACGATTCTGGCCTGAGCTTCCTGAGTTCGACATCACCTTCTTGGGAGTTGGGCCCGATGCCCACATCGCGAGTTTGTTTCCAGGTCTTGAAGGTATTGAGATCGATGACCGCGCTGTGATTGCGGTGCGTAATTCTCCTAAACCACCAGCAGAACGCATCAGCCTAACGCTTCCTGCTCTCAATAACTCTAAATTCGTCTGGGTTGTCGCCTCCGGAGCTGACAAAGCAGATGCCATCTATGCCGCGTTTACCTCTGAAAGCGCCTCAGAAGCGCCCGTGAGCGCCGTTGAGGGCAAAGAGGAAACTGTGTTCTTTACCGACGAAGCAGCTGCTTCTCGATTGATTGACGAAGACGAATAGTCGCGTTTCTTCTCAACTTATGCAAAGAACCCCCACTCATGCGAGTGGGGGTTTTTGGGCTGAAAACTACTTGGTAGGCTTCACCGTTCCGCGACGAACGCGAAGTTGGTGGAGAGCATCCTCAAGAATCTGCTCAGCCTCTTCTTCTGTGCGACGTTCCTTCACGTAGGCAAGATGAGTTTTGTAGGGCTCAAGCTTTGCCAGCTCGGGTGGGTTTTCCTTGTCGCGACCAGCTGGGAGCCCAGACTGTGGGCAATCAATAATCTCTGGAATTTCTTCCTCGGGAAGATTTGCCGCGAAATAACGAACAGTCTCGTTACCGAGCGCATCCCAGTAAGAAATTGCGATGCGTTCTGCGTGAATACCGTGATCTTGTTCACCCATGGGTCCCGCGCCGACGCGCGATCCACGAATTGCACTACCGCCAGATGCCATTGTTATGCTCCCTGGAACTTAGTAATGAGGCCGAGAAGGACGATGCACGTAATCCACACCAGCCCCAAAATGATGGTCAAACGATTGAGGTTGCGTTCTGCAACTCCGGAGGATCCGAGAGTTGAGCTCATACCGCCACCAAACATGTCTGAGACACCTCCACCGCGACCCTTGTGAAGAAGGATCAGCAGAGTGAGGAGCAGGCTGGTAAGAGCAAGCAGTACCTGCAAAACAATCTCGAGAATTAGCATATGTAAAGTCTACCCGACTAAATTACGTGCTTTTGGAATCGAGCAATGCTCGAGAACTCAGCAACATCAAGGCTTGCGCCACCGACGAGTGCACCATCAATGTTGGGCTGACGCATGAATCCGGCAATGTTGTTGGCCTTTACTGAGCCACCGTAAAGAATACGTGTGCGCTGTGCAGCAGCGTCGCCGAGAACTTCACCGAGAGCTACGCGAAGAGCTGCGCAAACTGCTTCCGCCTGCTCTTCGGTTGCAACCTTGCCAGTACCGATGGCCCAGACAGGCTCATAAGCAATCACAATGTCAGCATCCTGAGAAACACCCTCGAGCGCCTTCTTCAGCTGTGCGACAGGAACAGCAGAAGGACCGAACTCTTCAAGTTCTGCCTCGGTTTCACCAATACAGAGGACAGGAACAACACCGTGCTTGAGAGCAGCCTTGACCTTGTTTCCCACGATCTCATCAGTTTCACCGTGGTACTGACGACGCTCAGAGTGACCAATAATGACGTAGGAGCAACCCAGTGCCTTGAGGAATCCCCCAGGGATTTCGCCAGTGTATGCGCCCGAGTCGTGCATGGACACGTCCTGTGCACCGTACGCAAGCTCGAGCTTGTCTGCTTCAACTAAGTTCTGCACAGAGCGAATGTCGGTAAAGGGCGGGAAGACAGACACCTCAACGTCGGTGTACTTGTGACCGGCATCCTTGAGAGTCCAAGCCAGCTTCTGTACGAAGGCGATTGCCTGGAGGTGATCCAGGTTCATCTTCCAGTTGCCCGCGATGAGCGGGGTACGAGTGTTTACCATCCAAGGACCTCCAGGCCAGGTAGACGCTTGCCCTCGAGGAATTCGAGGCTAGCTCCACCACCGGTTGAAATGTGACCGAACTGGTCATCTGTGAAACCAAGAATGCGCACAGCAGCAGCTGAGTCACCGCCACCGACAACGCTGAGGCCGTCGACTTCGGTTAGTGCCTGAGCAATTGCGCGGGTGCCTTCAGAAAAGGCAGGAATTTCAAACACGCCGGCAGGGCCGTTCCAGAACACTGTCTTGGAAGCTTTGATCTGGTCGGTAAATGCTTTACCAGTCGCAGGTCCAATGTCGAGTCCCATACCGGTTGCGCCGAAAACAGTGTCTTCGAGAGCATCTGCCGAAGCAACAACGTGCTCTGCATCAGCACCAAACTTGCTCGCCATCACGATGTCTGTGGGAAGAATAATCTTCACGCCACGTGCTTCGGCATCGGCGATGTAGCCGCGGACGGTGTCGAGCTGGTCAACCTCGAGCAAACTGGCACCGACCTTGTAACCCTGTGCAGCAAGGAAGGTAAATACCATTCCTCCGCCAACCAGGATCGTGTCAACGCGCGGAAGCAAGTGAGAAATCACACCGAGCTTGTCAGAAACCTTCGAACCACCAAGGACAACGGTGTAGGGGCGCTCAGGGTTTTCAGTCAGGCGGTCGAGAACCTCGAGTTCAGTCTCGATGAGCAGACCTGCTGCGCTGGGAACCAGCTTGGCCAGGTCATAGACCGAAGCCTGCTTGCGGTGAACGACGCCAAAACCGTCAGAGACGAGCACGTCACCAAGCTCGGCAAGCTGTGCAGCGAATGCGCCACGCTCAGCTTCGTCCTTGGAAGTCTCCCCTGGGTTAAATCGCAGGTTCTCTAGGACAGCAATCTGGCCATCAGCCAGTGTAGAAACAGTTGCCGTTGCGGACTCACCTACCGTGTCGGCGGCGAAGGCAACGGGCTTGCCGAGCAATTCACCCAGGCGAATGGCGGCAGGTTCGAGGCTGTACTTAGCCTCGGGAGCTCCGTCAGGGCGCCCGAGGTGGCTCATCACCACAACACGGGCTCCCTGATCGAGCAGAGCGGTCAATGTTGGCAGCGACGCACGAATACGTCCGTCGTCAGTAATCACACCGTCCTTCAGCGGAACATTAAGGTCACAGCGGACCAAAACGCGCTTGCCAGCAAGCGAACCGAGTGAGGAAAGGGTGCGAAGTGCCATATTGAATTACTTTCTTTAGAGCTTGGCGCCGACGTACTCTGTCAGGTCAACCAGACGGTTGGAGTAACCCCACTCGTTGTCGTACCAGCTGGAGATCTTGACCTGGTTACCCAGAACACGTAACAGACCAGCATCGAAGATTGACGAATGTGGGTCAGTCACGATGTCGCTCGAGACAATCTCGTCCTCGGTGTACTTCAGAATGCCCTTGAGGTGGCCTTCCGCAGCAGCCTTGAATGCAGCCTTGACCTGATCTTCAGTCACTGGCTTCTCTACCTGAATCGTGAGGTCAGTGATCGAACCGGTTGGAACGGGAACTCGCAGTGCGAAACCGTCGAGCTTGCCGTTGAGTTCAGGCAGAACCTTACCGATGGTCTTTGCAGCACCAGTGGAGGAAGGAACGATGTTGATTGCTGCAGCGCGTGCGCGGCGCAGGTCAGAGTGAGGGCCATCCTGGAGGTTCTGGTCAGCGGTGTACGCGTGAACAGTGGTCATCAAACCGGTGATGATGCCGAACTCCTTATCAAATACCTGCACGAGTGGTGCGAGGCAGTTGGTGGTGCAGGACGCGTTCGAGATGACGTGATCGTTAGCAGCGTCATATTTCTCGTTGTTGACACCCATCACAAAGGTAGGAATGTCATTGCCGGTGGGAGGAGCTGAAATCAGAACCTTCTTTGCACCAGCTGCAATGTGCTTCTCGGCGTTTGCACGGTCAGTGAAACGACCGGTGGACTCGATGACTACGTCAACACCGAGCTTGCCCCAGCCGAGGTCAGCAGGGTCGCGCTCTGCGAGAACCTTGATCTTCTTGCCGTTAACAATGATGTTCTCGGCGTCGTGTGAAACTTCAGCGTCCAGACGACCGGTTACCGAATCATACTTCAACAGGTGTGCGAGCACCTTGGTGTCGGTGAGGTCGTTCACAGCGACAATTTCAATGTCAGCGCCCTGTGCGAGTGCAGCACGGAAATAGTTACGTCCAATACGGCCGAAACCGTTGATTCCAACTTTGACAGTCACTTCGTCTCCAAGTGATGTTAGGGAGCATGTTGCTCCAAGGGTGGTGAGGGTGGAGGGAGGGTATTACTTTGATGAAAAATCAGTAGGAACGGGTGCCCCGAAAAGTTTCGAGACACCCGTTGTCAACTACTAAGAGAATAGCAGGACGCTGGATGCGCCCTTGCGAGCGGCGTCAAAACGCGCCGATACGTCTGACCAGTTGATGATGTTCCAGAACGCTGTGACATAGTCGCCCTTCACGTTCTTGTAATCCAAGTAGAAGGCGTGCTCCCACATGTCGAGCATGAGCAGAGGAATAGTTCCAGCTGCAATGTTGCCCTGCTGGTCATACAGCTGCTCAATAATGAGGTTCTTGCCCAGTGCATCCCAAGCCAAGAATGCCCAGCCAGAGCCCTGAAGGCCAAGTGCTACCGCGTTGAACTGCGCCTTGAAAGCGTCGAATGAACCGAAGTACTCATCAATGGCAGCAGAGAGTTCACCTGTGGGGCGCTCTTCAGAACCTGGTGTGAGGTTCTTCCAGAAGATGGAGTGGTTAGTGTGACCACCCAAGTGGAATGCGAGGTCCTTCTGGAGCTTGTTGATGTTGGCAAAGTCGTTCTTCTCGCGAGCCTCTGCGAGCTTCTCAAGTGCAGTGTTTGCGCCATCAACGTAGGCCTTGTGGTGCTTGCTGTGGTGCAGCTCCATGATGGTTGCACTGATGTGAGGTGCGAGAGCTGAATAGTCATAATCCAGTTCGGGCAGTGTGTAATTAGCCACAGGTGTTCTCCTTAGAACGTGAGGTGGGGGTCTTACTGGTGTTAACCGTCTCGGCAATTATTTTATTGCCGATGAGGAAAGTTAATTCTGGGAATTTAGGCGTCAATATCTTCAGGAACAGCAGATTCAGTTCCGGGTACGCCCAACTCTTGTGCTCGTTTGTCGGCCATAGCCAACAGTCGACGGATACGTCCGGCAACGGCATCCTTTGTCATTGGTGGGTCTGCATGGTGACCCAACTCATCCAAACTTGCATCTCGGAAGTTTAAGCGAAGCTCACCTGCATACTTGAGGTGTTCAGGAATGTCATCACCAAGCAGCTCCAATGCACGCTCCACGCGCGCGCAGGCGGCAACGGCTGCCTGCGCAGAGCGACGAAGGTTCGCGTCATCAAAATTGACGAGGCGGTTTGCTGTGGCACGCACCTCGCGGCGCTGTCGTAACTCTTCCCAGTTCTTGACTGTTTCGGTCGCCCCCATAATGGTGAGCACGGACGAGATTGCCTCATCTTCACGAATGACCACACGGTGCACACCACGCACTTCACGAGCTTTGGCAGCAAATTGAAGACGGTTGGCAGCCCCAACGAGGGCCATGGCGGACTCATTCGTGGGACAGACGATTTCGAGTGCAGCGGAGCGACCTGGGTCCGTCAAGGACCCGGCCGCGAGGAAAGCTCCACGCCATATTGCGGAAAGATCTTCCAAGTTGCCTGTGGTGAGTTTATTGGGAAGACCACGAATGGGGCGACGACGCGCATCGAGCAAACCAGTTTGACGAGCAAGTGTTTCCCCGTCAAGTACGCGAACAAGGTAGCTGGGGGCATTCTTTCCACCCGAGCTAGGGGTGAGGCGCCCTTCGGAGCGGACACCGTAAATTTCAGCCAAATCCTTGCGAACCCGAGTTGCGAGCTCTTGAGAATCCAACTCTGCCTCAACCGCGATTCGTCCTGAGATGGTATGCAAGCCCCCAGCAAAACGAAGGATTGTCGCCAACTCTGCAGTGCGCACACTAGTCTTGCCAGCGCCCACGGTGATGAGTTCTTGTTTGACGTTCTCAGTTAAGCCCATGTCCCCTAATTCCTTCGTGTTGCTCAAAATCGCGTAGTGGTGATTGCCGCTATTCGCGGCCAAAGTCTCGGTGTTTAACTCGCACAACGACCCCTGGAAGCTTTTCCAGATGCTTGGCGAGCTCTTCGGTCAACGCGACCGAGCGGTGCTTGCCACCAGTACAGCCAATGGCGATTGTTACGTGGCGTTTGTTCTCTCGCTGATAACCCGCAAATACTGGGGCTAAAGCAGCCGCATAGGTTTCAACAAACTCGCGTGCGCCAGGCTGACTCAAGACATAGTCAGAGACATCCTTATCCATGCCGGTATTTCCGCGTAATTCAGGAATCCAGAATGGGTTGGGCAAGAATCTGCCATCCGCAATGAGATCAGCATCAGATGGAGTTCCGTACTTGAAGCCGAAACTCATCAGATTCACTCGAACACCGGCAGTTTCTTCTTGAGCAAACTGTTCCGTGATGAGTGTGGAGAGCTGGTGAATGTTCAAATCGCTCGTATCAATGACGATGTCACTGAACTCACGCAATGCTGTCATCCGGGAACGCTCAGCTGTGATGCCATCGATGATGGTGCCATCACCCTGGAGGGGGTGGGGCCTTCGCACAGACTCAAAACGTCGAACGAGTGACGCATCGGTAGCGTCCAAGAACAAAACTCGGACAACCGTTGCTGCCGGCATCGACTGAATGATTTCTTGAAGATTTTCAAAGAAATCACGACCGCGTACATCCACCACGGCAGCAATCTTGGGCAGGTTTTCACCTGCTTTGTCTGCGAGTTCAACAAGTGGGCGAAGCATCTGCGGGGGCAAGTTATCGACGACGTACCAATCAAGATCTTCCAGGGCATTTGCCACTGTCGATCGACCTGCGCCAGACATTCCGGTGACGATGAGAACTTCCTGCTTATTGCGGGATAGTTCAGGCATGATCACTTCCTTGATTTCCGGGGCGTGTTACGGCGTGTCGTACCAGACTAACCATAAGCGACACGCCGGGAAACTCTGAAGCCTCAAACCTTGGGGCAGAAGTTGAAGGTTAGCCTGCTGCAAGCACGTCAAGCGCATGCTGAAGGTCTGCGGGATACGGTGAAACAAACTCGACATATTGCCCCGTTGAGGGGTGAATAAATCCAAGTTTGTGGGCATGCAACCATTGCCTAGTCAGCCCTAATCGTGCGCTGAGAGTGGGATCTGCCCCATACAACGCATCTCCCACACACGGATGCCGCTGTGCTGCCATATGAACTCTAATTTGATGGGTTCGGCCGGTTTCAAGTTTGATTTCCAGGAGGGAGGCAAACGGAAATGCTTCCAAAGTTGTGTAATGGGTCACTGCGTGTTTGCCATCACTGGTGACGGCAAACTTCCAGTCCGAGCGGGGATGGCGCCCGATAGGCGCATCAATGGTACCCGCCAAGGGGTCTGGATGTCCCTGAACGACGGCGTGATATATCTTGTTGACTTCGCGGTCATGAAAGGCGTGTTTGAGCGCGCTGTAGGCCTTCTCGCTTTTTGCAACAACCATCAAACCTGAAGTACCAACATCGAGTCGATGGACAATTCCTGCTCGTTCAGCAGCCCCAGAGGTGGAAATGGTGAAACCCGAGGCGGCAAGAGCACCCAGGACTGTTGGTCCATCCCAGCTTGCAGCCGGGTGTGCGGCGACTCCGACAGGCTTATCCACGACAACGATGTCGTCATCGTCATAGACAATGGAGAAGTCAGGAACCATCATGGGAACTATTTCAGGTCCGCGTTTTTCTTCCCACGAGACAGTCAAAGTGGCCTCTGCGCGAAGCTTGTCCGATTTGCCCAGAGTGACACCGTTTTGCTCTACGCCCCCTGCTTCTGCAATCTCTGCCGCCTGAGTTCGTGAAAATCCGAAGAGTCTGGCCAGACCTGCATCGACCCGTACACCGTCGAGGCCGTCGGGAACTGGTGTGGATCTAGTTTCCACCAGCTCCACCTGCTCCGCCGTCGCCAAGGCCACCCAGACCAGTTAGACCCCCCTGCAATGTGACAGTAGGGTTTGAACCTATGGGTGTCTCGTTTTTGTTCTTTTTGCGAGGATCTCTTGTTCCATCGATGTGAATTCCAGACAGGGTCAGAATGACGAGCAAACACATGCTGGAAACGATGGCAATGTCTGCGATGTTATAAATCGCAGGCATCATCCAGGGGGTGTAAATAAAGTCAATAACGAGCCCGTGCCCGAATTCGACCACACCCTCGGCATTTTGTTGGGTTAGCCGGTCAGTCAGGTTTCCGAGAGTGCCACCCAATAAAAGACCAAATACGACTGCCCACGCTATTGAGCGATTTTTGCGTGCGAACACAATAATGACAATCGTGACAATGGCAGCAAGGATGGAAAAAATCCACGTACTGCCCGACGCAATCGAGAAAGCTGCCCCGGGGTTTCTGACGAAGTAGAACTGTAGGAAATCTCCCACAACAGGATTGCTCACACCCTCAGGCAGGGTGTTTTTGACCCAAAACTTACTCAGTTGATCTGCAAGGTAGACAACAACGGCGCAGACGCCCAGTAGGGTCAGAACAGCCCACACGGGCCGCTTAACCGCCACGATTAGTTCTTGGGAGTGGTTCCAGCTGTATTGAGCTCGTCAAGCTCCACCAGCTGGCTGGAGATGTAACTGCGCAACTTCTCGCGGTATTCCTTTTCGAAGCTGGACAGCTCTGCGATTTCACCTTTGAGCTTGGATTTATCTGCCTCGAGAGCCGAAAGCTGCGACTTGACCGTCGCTTCTGCCTCTGAAACCAGTCGGGTAGCAGTTTCATGACCCTCAGCGATGAGTGCGTCACGCTTCTCCACACCTTCACGCACGTGCTCTTCGTGCAAGCGACGAGCAAGCGTCAGGAGGTCATTAGCACTTGCTGTTGCACTGGAGTCATCGACAACAACAGGGGCAGGGGTAGCAACAGGCTTTGCTGGTGCAGCGGATTCTCCACCTTCAAGGCGAGCTTCTGCTGCCTCGAGCTTCGAACGGAGATCTTCGTTCTCAGCACCTAAGCGGCGCAATTCAACGACGATTTCATCAAGAAAATCGTCAACCTCGTCCTGGTCATATCCTTCACGGAACTTGGTCTGTTGAAAGCGCTTGTTTACTACGTCTTCTGGCAGTAATGCCATGGGGTGCCATCCTCTTAGTGAGAGCTACAAAAAATGGTTATCTCAGGTGATAACTCACTAACGCTATCAAAATACTCAACAGCGGTGGAACCGGAGAGAAAAATTACCCGATTTTCCTAGAGAATCATCAGATACTCGGCGATGTACATCGCAACTATGGCCGCCAGCATGACGACTGTCCATCCAAAATCTAGGGCAACCGCTCCAAAGCTGACTGGTTTAACCCATCGACGAACCAGATTCATGGGGGGATCAGTGAGTGTGTAAATCACGCCGCTGAGAACCAGCACGAAAGAGGGAGGTCGCCATCCTGGCTTGAAGGCTCGAATAAAGTCGAGAATCAGTCGTCCCCACATGGCAAAAACAAAGACCAAGAGGGCGTAATACAGGACTAAACCAACGAGACCAATAACGGACATCTCTACTCCTCAGCCACGCTGGTGGCGTGAGCTTATTCGCCGAAGAAAGTGGTGTCTACTTCAGCGGTTTCTGCTGCTGCATCACCAGACACGGCAACGTGTGCGGGTGAAAGCAGGAATACCTTGCTGGTAACACGTTCAATCTTGCCGTAGAGACCCTGGGAAAGACCTGAAGCAAAATCAATCAGGCGACGAGCATCAGTCTCGGTCATCTGCGAGAGGTTCATGATAACGGGAACACCTTCGCGGAAGTTTTCTGCGATGACCTTGGCATCGGAGTACTGCTTGGGGTGTACGGTGACAATTTCATTCATGTCGCTAGCTGCCTGGTTCTTTGCGGTGTTACGGCGAAGGGGGGTTACCTGCGCACGACCAGCGGAGACAGGGGCTACCTGAGGTGCTGCAGCGTAGGCAGGTGCATCGTAGGTCGTCTCCTCATCAGCGAGACCGAGATAGACCATGGTCTTCTTGAGTGGATTGGCCATTGAGTTACCTCCAGGTAATAAAAAATCGTCTAATTGAGATTAACCGGCAATGGGCCTGTTCCCGGTGATTGCCGAACCAATGCGAAGGTGTGTCGCACCTTCGGCAATTGCCGCGGCATAGTCATGAGACATCCCCGCAGAGATGAAGCTCGCTTGCGGGATGACCGTTTGCACGCGTTCAGAGGCGGCTTTCACTCGAGCAAAAGCAACGCGAGGTTCTTCATCCAGAGGAGCCACTGCCATGACTCCCAAAAGATTGAGGCTGGGTTGAGCCGCAACCAGTTCAGCAAGTTCAACCACATCTGCGGGTTGAACTCCCCCGCGTCCAGGGTCTTGGGTGAGGTTGAGCTGAACAAAGCAGTCCAAAACCTCAACGGCATTGTTTTCTGGAAGTCCCTCAGGGGTCATTACAGCATTCGCCAAAGCATTTACCAAGCTTGGACGATCAACTGAATGGAGCACTTCAGCGTATTTGCGCACAGCTCGTGCTTTGTTTGATTGCAACTGGCCTATGAAGTGCCACGTGAGATCCAGATGTGCAAGCTCAGCAACTTTAGCTTCAGCCTCTTGGTGCCTATTTTCTCCGACATTGCGCACACCAAGGTCATAAAGATCGCGAACTAACTGCGCAGGATGGAACTTCGTCACCACAATCGTGGTGATGTCATCTACGTTGCGCCCTGCTGCGCATGCAGCATCCGCAATGCCCTCATTGACGAGCGCTACACGTTCGCCAAGCGTCGTATCCACTACTTCAGGAAGTCGGGGATGTCGAGGTCGTCATCCTCGTCAACGTAGGAAGGTGTGACGCTCACGTGGCTGGTTGTTGCAGGGGTCGTCATAACAGCGGCGAGTTCGTCATCCGCAAAAACACCGGTTGTTGAGGAAACAATCGGGGTCTCTGCGTAGATGCTTTCACCTGCAGGGAGGACTGATCCAGTGTCGGTGGAGGTGAACGCACGACGTGGCATTGGCTTGTGGGTGGGTTCACCACCATCAAAACCAGCGGCGATAACCGTGACGCGAACTTCATCACCAAGGGTGTCATCGATGACAGCACCAAAGATGATGTTCGCCTCAGGGTGTACGGCCTCGCCGACCAGTGCAGCAGCGTCATTGATCTCGAAGAGACCAAGGTTGGATCCACCCTGAATGGATAGAAGCACACCACGCGCTCCTTCAATACTGGCCTCAAGCAGGGGTGAGGCTACGGCCAGCTCGGCTGCCTTGATCGCGCGGTCTGCACCGCGCGAGGAGCCGATTCCCATCAGGGCAGATCCAGCGCCCTGCATTACCGACTTCACGTCTGCGAAGTCGAGGTTGATGAGACCTGGGGTGGTGATGAGGTCTGTAATTCCTTGGACACCAGCAAGCAAAACCTGGTCTGCTGTGGCGAAAGCTTCTTGTACCGAGATGCTGCGGTCGCTGATTTCGAGGAGGCGATCGTTGGGAACAACAATGAGAGTGTCAACCTCGGCGCGCAGAGCAGCAACACCGGTGTCTGCCTGAGCCGCGCGACGCTTACCTTCGAAACCGAATGGCTTGGTCACAACACCAATGGTCAGGGCGCCAATGGACTTGGCAATCTTGGCGACAACTGGAGCAGCACCTGTTCCAGTTCCACCACCCTCACCTGCGGTGACGAAAACCATGTCAGCACCGGCCAGTGCTTCCTCAATTTCTTCGGCGTGATCTTCGGCGGCTTTGCGGCCAACTTCGGGGTCAGCACCTGCGCCGAGGCCACGGGTCAGTTCTCGACCAATATCGAGTTTGACGTCAGCTTCGCTGAGGAGAAGTGCTTGAGCATCGGTGTTGACTGCGATGAATTCAACACCCTTGAGGCCCAGCTCAATCATGCGGTTTACTGCGTTGACACCGCCACCACCGACGCCGACCACCTTGATGACGGCGAGGTAATTCTGATTCATTGACACGTTATGGCCTCCGCTAGAACCCTAAAGTTCAAGTCGAACCTTAAAGTTATGCTCAGTATGCATTTCTTGATTTGAGAGTAGGTCGAAGCACTCCACTCCCTAGTGCGACACGCCTAGAGAGTCTCAGATCAGAGAAAAGTTTTAACGCACAACCGCTGTCTTGGGTGAGGAAACGTCGTACTCACTGACAGAGCCAACTGGGTTCAGCGTCAATAGCTGAGAGAGAACTCGGTTCTTCATTGCCGCGTTTTCAGGACCACCCCAGAAGACGCGGGCTCCCCCGGTCAAAATGAGTGTGACATCATCCGTGGTGTTGGCAATGACCTCGTCAAGCTGGCCAGCTAATCCTGCTGGCAAAGAATTAATCACATCGATAGCCGCGGCGAAACCCTTGGATCGCGCGGAGTCACCTTCCACCGTGAACAGTGGCAAGCCAGGAACGCGCTCAGGGGTTTCCTCGATGACCACCCCCGCAGGGTCGACCATGATGAAACCATTAGGCGAGGGCAGGTACCCAACTGGGGCTCGTTCAACAACTTTCACCACCAGGGTGTGTGGTGGCACAGCGACGGTGGAGTAGCTCTTGACCAGGGGTTGCGCTTCGACCGCCTTGCGCACGGCACCCATATCTACCAAAGGCAGTGGCTTGTTGAGTTCAGGCTGGAGGGAGGCAATGATTTGATCTGCAGGAACCCGGGTTGCCCCCTCAACCACAATATTTTGGAGCGCCAGTATGGGCGTAAACATTCCCACGGCCACAAAGATCAAGATGGCGACGAAAGAACCAGCGATGGAAGCCCACACAATCCGTCGACGACGTAAATGGGCAGTGAAGCGTCGAACTTCGTCACGTTCAAACGCTTTGCGAGCCTTAACAGCTTCTTTGAGCTTGCGCCTAGCCTCGAGCGCTTCTTGCTGTGAGGCAGTGAGTTTGCGTGCGGCTTTCGTAGTGCGTGAGGCGGAGGTATCTAATTGTGCAGAGTTGGATTTCGACCGCGCAGGTGCACCAACGGGCCTGAGAGTGCCCTGAACGCGACTGCCGGTTGACGCTGTAGCGGCTGGGGAAGGAGGTCGTGTGCTGCTGCGCGATTGCGAGGCAGCTGAAGACTCTTTTTGTTTTTTGAGATCGGCCTTGTTCTGCTTGCGTTCAGCGCGAGAAGGTCGTGCCGAAGTACCTTTTTGTGCACGGGTAGGCGGTTGAGGTTTCGCTGGCTGTGGTGCAGCTTGTGAACTGTGCTGAGGCCGAGACTGAGGTGTCCCTGGCGGTCCTTGTGGCCGTTTCATGAGCTAGCTTGTAGCTTCGAGTGAAGCCAAAATCTGAGGAATGATGCGGTACACATCGCCACACCCCAACGTGATGACGTAGTCACCAGGTCGCGCGATGCGGGCAATGTGATCAGCTGCTTCTTGCCAATCGGCGATAAAAGCAACCTTGCTTTGGTCCGAGAATTTTTCTGAAACGAGGGCTCCCGTTACGCCCGGCACAGGGTCCTCACGTGCCCCGTAGACATCAAGAACAACCGTGAGGTCAGCATCTGCTTCGAGAGTCTGAGCAAACTCTCCACAAAAATGTTGAGTGCGGCTGTAGAGGTGAGGTTGATGCACCGCAATTACACGACCTTCACCCACAACGGTTCGTGCTGCAGTGAGAACCGCATTCACTTCAGTGTGGTGGTGAGCATAGTCGTCATACACACTTACTCCCCTGCGCACCCCGTGAAGCTCGAAACGACGTTCGGTGCCCCCAAATTCAGAGATTCCCGCTAGAGAAGACGCAGGGTCAAAACCCAGACCGACGAGGGTAGCAAAAGCACCTGCCGCGTTGAGGGCATTGTGGCGGCCTGGAACCTTGAGCTGAGTGGTGTATTTGGTTCCCAAGTACTCAACAGTGAATGTCACGCCACCGGTGGTGGTATCAATGTGTGCCAGTCGGACGTCGGCCGAAGCGGCCTCTCCGAAAGTCATAACAGCAGGGCCTGAAATCTTGCTCCCCACGCGAACAGCTCCTGGATCATCGCTCGAGATGACAACCAGCTCATGCGCGGCAGAAGCAAAGTCAACAAATGCCTGATCAAAAGCTTCAAGAGAACCGTAATGATCCAGGTGATCTGCATCAACATTAGTGATTAATGCCACGGCAGTGTCATAGAGCAAGAAGGAGCCATCCGACTCATCTGCCTCAATGACGAAAAGCTCCCCCTCGCCAAAGGCAGAGCTCAATCCATAAGACTGAACTACTCCGCCGTTAACGAAACTGGGGTCTGCGCCTAACTCCCGCAAACCGGTCACAATCATTCCAGTTGACGTGGTTTTTCCGTGGGCACCAGCAACAGAAACTAATCTGGATCCCCGAGTGAGCCATTCCAAGGCCTGTGAGCGATGCAAGATCGTCAGGCCGCGTTCTTGAGCCAGAACATACTCTGGGTTGTCTTGCCACAACGCGCCAGTGACAACCAAAGTTTGTGCATCGCCGAGGTTGGCAGCGTTGTGGCCAATGTGAACCTCAACCCCCAGTTCACGAAGTGTCTGAATATGCGAAGAATCTCTCACATCAGTGCCAGTTACCGTGATGCCGTTTGCCAGAAAGAGCCGAGCTATGCCGCTCATCCCTGAGCCACCGATGCCCACCATGTGCACGGTCCCCAAATCTTCTGGGGCGACAACTTTAGGGTCTGGCTTAATCACGGGTCACTCTTTCGATCGCACACGCGAAAAACGCGCTGACTACCGTTATAACGTAGAAAGCTGGGCCTAAGCCGATGACAGGGCGGCATCGATGAGATTGATCATGCGCGCAGTCCCGTCTCGCATTCCCACACGGGCAGCAGCATGAGCCATCTGCTCTAAACGTGCTTCATCCCGCATCAGAGGCACAAGGTTCTGACGTATCCATTCCGGAGTGAATTTGTCATCCTTAACGAGAATTCCCCCACCAGCGTGAACGACTCCTGCGGCGTTGAACTGTTGCTCTCCATTACCAACGGGATAAGGCACATACACCGCTGGTATGCCCAACGCAGAGAGCTCAGAGACGGTTGCAGAACCGGCTCTGGAAACTACGAGTTGCGCCGCAGCTAGGGCAAGGTCCATTCGGTCGCAGTAGTTCACAACGACATAACCAGGAATCTGTGGCAGCACCTCAGGTTTGTTTTGGCCAAGAATGTGAAGAACTTGATAGCCCGCGTCGACGAGCTGTTGAGCGGAGGCGGCAATTGCAGTGTTGATAGACCTCGCTCCCAGAGAACCACTGGTGACAACCAAGACTGGACGATGATGCTCCAAGCCAAAATAAGCGAGTGCTGCTGATCGCTGAGCTGGAATATCCAACGTCTCAATTTCCTTGCGCAGCGGGGTACCCACCGTCACTGCATGTGGCAGTGGAGTTCCCTCAAAGGTCACGCCTACAAACCGTGTGGATCTTGCTCCCCAGCGGTTGGCCAAACCCGGCTTGGCATTTGCTTCATGAATGACGTAGGGGATGCGAGTCTTCTTCGCTGCAGCATACGCAGGAGCGGCCGCATAGCCCCCCACCCCAATAACAACATCAACCTTGCGCTGGGTAATCACATCAACAACGGTGGCTACTGCTGTGGGCCAGCCGGCAAGAAATATCCGAGAACTCGAAAGGAAATGACGAGCGCGCGGAAAAGGGATTCGGGGAATCGTAATGAGTTCATATCCTCGAGACGGAACGAGTTGTGCCTCTAGACCCTCCGCTGTTCCCACACAGATAATGGTGGCCTCTGGCTCACGCGTTCTGAGCGCATCAGCGATAGCGAGCATGGGGTTGACATGCCCTGCAGTCCCCCCACCAGCTAAGAGATAGGTGGTCATCTGCGGCGCCCTAAAGGTTTCTTAATCGGCTTTTCTTCTCTGGTAAACGATAAGACAACACCGATGGCTAGCAAGGTCATGACCAAAGCCGAACCACCCGAACTGAGCAAAGGAAGAGGCACCCCGAGAACCGGAAGCAGTCCCACAACAACACCAATGTTGACGAATGCCTGGCCAACAATCCAGATCATGATTCCGCCGGTAGTGATTCGAACAAGTGGGTCTTTCGCACTTCGAATAATGCGTGTGAATGTCACTGCCATCACAACAAACAACACGATGATCAGCAAAGCACCGATTAGCCCCAGCTCTTCACCAATGATGGCAAAGATGTAGTCATTATCTGCTGCTGGTAGCCAGGACCATTTTGCTTTGGATTGGCCAAGGCCCACGCCAAAAATTCCTCCGTTAGCTAGAGCCCATTTACCGTGCAGGGGCTGCCAGCAGGCATTGGTGTAGTCGGTGCAGTTCTCACTGAGGAAGGACATTATTCGGTTCATACGGTTAGGGCTTGTGACAACGTAAAACGCCACTACAGCAGTCACAGCAACTGTCGGGAGGATAATGACCCGATCTGCGACCCCAGAGAAGGCTATACACCCCATGATGATGGCAAAGATGATGATCGTCGTTCCCAAGTCTCCGCCGAGCAAAACAAAGAATGCAACGCCATATACCGGGAAAATCGAGAGGAAAATGCGGAAGCTGTATGGTCCCACGCGATTGATAATTTCTGGAAGATTGACGCCCAGCCATATCGCAACGGTAAGTTTGATAAATTCTGAGGGCTGTACCTGAATACCGATATCAACCCAGTTACGGTTACCACCAGATTCAACACCCAGTGGCGTGAATACCAGCAGCTGAAGAGCACCAGAAGCAATGAGCACTAACAATGCCCATCTGCGATAGATCTCAAGAGGGAACCTACTCACAAACAACATCAACGGAATAGCAATGATTGCGGAACCAGCTTGCTTGAAGAAACTGCCAAAAAACCCGCCCTGAGTCAGGAACGAATCAACCGCTGATGCCGAAAGCACCATGATCAAACCGATAAGAACCGTCAGCAGTGTCACACCAGCTAGCCAATAAAAGTTCGGAGACTCAGCCCTGAATTGTTGACCTAGGTTGAAGCGTGTGGCCAACAGGCCTTTGGCAGCAGGCGCAGAATGCGGAGGGGACTGCCGGGATCGAACAGGAGCAGAAGCAGGCCTTCGGCCCTGAGGGTTAGTGCGAGGCGGATTCGCCATCCGCCTCACCTCCCAGGTTTGCTTTCACGGCCTC
Organism: Aurantimicrobium sp. MWH-Uga1; assembly: GCF_003325955.1. Classification (NCBI taxonomy): domain Bacteria; kingdom Bacillati; phylum Actinomycetota; class Actinomycetes; order Micrococcales; family Microbacteriaceae; genus Aurantimicrobium; species Aurantimicrobium sp. MWH-Uga1. Next base: position 994,650 of record NZ_CP030929.1, read on the forward strand.
GGCGAACATTCGTCCCCGTTCGGCATAATCCGTAAATTGGTCCATCGAAGCTGCAGCAGGAGCCAAAAGGACAACATCGCCCGATTGTGCAAGTTCTGCGGCTAAGGTCACAGCCGTAACCATGACATCACTAGTGTCCGCTGACTCCACCTCGCGAACGCTCACCCCAGGCGCGTGTCGCTCGAATGCTGAGATAACCTCGGAACGGTCAACCCCAATAACAACTGCGCCTCGCAAGCGATCGGCATGTTGGGCTACAAGCTCATCTATATTGACGCCTTTGAGTAATCCACCAACGATCCAGACAATGGAGTTGTTTGCCGCCAACGATGCCGAAGCCGCGTGAGGATTAGTTGCTTTGGAGTCATCAATCCAGGTAATGCCGTCTTGGACAGCAACAATTTCAATCCTGTGAGCATCCAGACGAAAGCTCTTGAGAGCTTCTGAAATAGCTTCAACAGGAACTCCGAAGGATCTAGCTAGGGCACTGGCAGCTAGGACGTTGGCAACGATGTGAGGGGAGCCCAAACCACGCGCTTCTAGCTCTGAGACGGTAGTAATTTCTAATGCAGTGTTGTGTCGCTCATCTAAGAATGCTCGGTCACACAAGATTCCGTCCACGATGCCAAAATCACTGCGGCCTGGTGCGCCGAGATCAAATCCAATAGCCCGAGCACCCTCTTGAACATCTGCGTTTTCAACCATGCGCTCGGTCTGTCTGTCTGCTTTGTTATAGACACAGGCAACCTGTGTTCCCTCAAAGATGCGGGCTTTAGCGGCAACATATGCTTCTAGCGAGCCATGCCAATCTAAGTGATCGTCAGCGATGTTCAGCACTGCAGCGGCATAGGGCTGAACCTTCTGCATCCAGTGAAGCTGATAACTAGAAAGTTCAACAACGAAGACGTCAAAGCCCTGAGGGTCTCGAACTGCATCCAGAACAGGAACACCAATGTTGCCGCAGGGTGCAACCCGATATCCGGCTGTGGCCAACATTGCGGAGGTGAGTTGGACTGTGGTCGTTTTTCCGTTGGTTCCCGTCACGGCAATCCATGGCGCCGGAGTGCCAACTTTGTCCCGAACGCGCCACGCTAATTCGATATCTCCCCAGATAGGGATGTTTCGGGAGGAGGCCCACTGCAAAATCGGGTGGTCGGGATGATACCCAGGTGAGACCACGAAAAGCTCAGGGGCAAACTCACTGAGCTCATCTGGAATAGCACCGTCGACAGGCTCATGAACAAATGTCCCACCGATAACTTCAAGCATTTTCAGTCGAAGTTCATCAGCTTGTTGCGCACTAACCATTACCTGAGCACCCAGTTCAGACAGTGTGTCCGCCACCGAAAAACCGGTGACTCCCAGGCCCAAAACAGCCACGCGCAGTCCAGCCCAATTGGAGTGCCAGCTTGTGAGCTGAGAAAGATCTCGTTGTTCAGACATCACAAAAGCTTTATTGGGTCAGCCACTCGAGGTAGAACATACCAACACCGGCAATCACAAACAGAGCGGAAATAATCCAGAATCGAACGACGACGGTAACTTCAGGCCAGCCCTTGAGTTCAAAGTGATGATGGATGGGCGACATCAAGAAGATGCGCTTTCCCCTGGTGAGCTTGAAGTATCCGCGTTGGACAATCACTGAGCCTGTGTCAATGACAAAAAGACCAGCAAGGATAACCAGGAGAAGTTCGGTTTGGCTCAGAATAGCCAATGCAGCTAATGCGCCACCCAGTGCCATGGACCCGGTATCTCCGAGGAAGATTTGTGCAGGAGAGGTGTTCCACCACAAGAATCCAATCAAACCTCCGACAATGGCAGCTGCCACAATGGCCAAATCCAGAGGATCACGGACGTCATAACACTTATATGCAACCTGAGGGTCTAGTCGTGACGAGAAACATGACTGGTTTTGCTGCCAGAAGTTCATGATGACGAAAGAACCGATTGTGAAGATTGAAGCACCCGTGGCTAATCCATCTAAACCGTCTGTCAGGTTCACCGCATTAGATGTGCTGGTCACAATCAAAATAATCCAGACCAAGAACAGGAAGATTCCCAAACCGGCACCCAGCGCAGCAAAATCAAGATTGGTATCGCGAATAAACGAGATACTCATGGAGGCTGGAGTGATGCCATTTTCGTCAGGGAAATTAATGGCAAGCAGGGCAAAAATGACCGCAACAATGATTTGGCCCACAACCTTTGGCCAGCCGCTTAGACCGAGGGAGCGTCGTTTGTGAGTTTTGATGAAGTCGTCAATAAATCCAACGAGGCCCAAGCCGGTCATCATCAACAAGACCAAAATGGCGGGAAGCTCAACACTGTGACCGGTGAGGGGTGTTGCTATGAAGTACGAAACAAGAACACCAACGATGACGACAATGCCACCCATTGTGGGGGTTCCTTTTTTAGCGTGGTGCGCATCCGGGCCACCATCGCTGATGAACTGACCCCAGCCAATTTTGCGAAACAACCGAATAAACACCGGCGTCATGAGCAGGGTGAAGATAAGTGAGAGTGCACCGGCTAGAAGTAGGGTACTCACGCGTAGGCCTCTCCTAATCGATCTCCTAAGAACCGGAGCTTCGCCGAGTTAGACGATTTCACCAGAACTATGTCTCCTGCGCGAAGCAGGCTCGATAGGTAATCGTAGGCCTCATCAGGGGTTGAGAAGAACTTCGACTCACCATCCCACGAACCCTCGTTGATGGCAGAAATATGAAGTCTGCGTGCCCCATCACCGACAACGACGAGTTGATCGATACCTAAACGAACAATGAGCAAGGCAAGCTTGTCTTGTTCTTCACCGGAAAACTCGCCCAGTTCGGCCATTTCACCCAGCACAGCAATAGTGCGGTTCTCGTCTGTCGCAATCTGTCGCAACGTCTTTATTGCAGCTGCCATCGAGTCTGGACTGGCGTTATAGGCATCGTTAATGATGACAACGTCATCATTGCCTAGAACTTGCATTCTCCAACGTTCAGCTTGCGTTACTGACTCGAGGCTGGTCGCGATGTAATCCAGGGGGAACCCTAATTCCACTACAACAGCAGCTGCCGCTGCCGCATTCATGACGTGGTGCTCTCCCAAGACAGAAAATGCAACGTGAGTAAGTTCTCCCGAGCTCAGACACAGATCGAACTGCGTGCCTTGCATACTCGAAGTCACATTCTCCACGCGGACGGTAGCATGTGCGGCATAACCAAATGTTCGCACTGCTCCCGGGGCGGCAGAGGCCATTGACATCACGCGGTGGTCATCAGCATTCAATATTGCGACGCCCTGAGGCCCCAATGCTTCTACGATTTCTCGTTTGGCAACAACAGTGGTCTCTACACCGCCAAATTCTCCTGCGTGTGCAAGCCCAATCATCAGGACAACGCTGATATCAGGTTGCACCATATCGGTTAGCAGCTTAATGTTGCCTGGACCACTAGCTCCCATCTCCAGGATCAGATACTCGGTGTCTTCGCGCACCTGCAACATCGTGATGGGTGCGCCCACTTCATTGTTGAAGGATGCGCGCGGAAAAACGGTCTGACCTTTGCCACTACACAGGGAAGCAACAAGATTCTTCGTGGTGGTTTTTCCGTTAGAACCAGTTATGGCAACAACTTTGAGTTTGCCCAGGGAACGAACGCGGGCAACCACCTCACGAGCAAGTGCGCCCAGTGCGACTACGGCGTTGCTAACAACAATCTGAGGAATAGAAACCTCAACGGTGTGCTCCACGATTGCCAAGCTGGCACCGTTTTCGAGTGCAGCCGCAACGAAGAGGTGCCCGTCTGTCTCTTCCCCGGGCTTAGCAATAAAGATGTCACCAGGAGTTATCAAGCGAGAGTCTGTGTCGGCAACACCACTGATAACGGTGTTTTCAGTAGCGCCAGAGTCTCCCAGGTAAAGCTCACCGTCAATAGCGAGTGCTATGTCAGCAAGGGTGAGTTCAATCATGTTCTTATTCTGGTGCTTAGAAGCGCACAGCAAGCGCAGGAGATGCAGAAGTTGAAGGTTGAATTCGATATTCCTTGATGACCTGAGCCATCACGTCTCGAAATACCGGTGGGGACGCCATGAATGTGTTTCCATCTGGATAGGCAATCACTACGTAGACAACGTATTGCGGATCATCGGCGGGAATAAGACCCGCGTTGGAGACGATGTATTTCTCGCCATATTTTCCACTGCCGTCAGACTGCTGTGCTGTACCCGTCTTGAGTGCACTGCGATAGCCCGGAATTTGCACCACGGAGGTGAGGGCGCCCTGGGTGACCACGTTTTCTAACATGTCTAAAGTGGTGCGGGCTGCTTCAGGTGAGACAACCTGTGTTCCCTTTGATTGCTCAGGCTTGACCACGGTTCCATCTGCTTTGACGCACTCTTCGACAAGCGAGGCAGGTAAATGCACTCCCCCGTTGCCAAGAGTTTGATACGCCCCTGCAACCTGAACTGCGGTGGTAGCTAAGCCTTGGCCAAACATGGTGTTGTAGGTGGTTTGGTTGTCCCACTCTTCGTAGGGATGCAAAATACCGCCGGACTCACCAGGAAAGTTCACCGCTGAGGTCTCGCCAAAACCAAAAGCACGGAGATAGTCGTAGCGGGTTTTCGCATCAAGCGCTTGGCCTAGTTGCGTAATCCCGGTGTTAGAGGATTCTTGAAGAACACCTGTAAGCGTCAACGGCCAGGAACCGTGGGGCACAGCATCGTTGACTTTCGCTCCGTTAGGGAATGTGAGGGCGTATGGAGCAATTACTTGAGTTGAAGGATCTGCGGCGCCGGAGTTGATTAATCCAGCAGCGGTGAGTGCCTTAATCGTTGAGCCCGGTTCGTAGGGAGAGGTAAAGGCGCGAGAACCTCGAGCACTCTCGTCAGAACCATTGACGTTATTGGGATCAACGGTGGGATAGTCCGCAACAGTCAGCAGCTTTCCTGTTTTGACCTCTTGAACGATAACGATTCCCCACTGGGCGTTGGTTTCAGTTACACGCTTGGCCAACACCTGCTGGGAGTACCACTGCAGGTCAGAGTTGATGGTCAGTTTGAGACTTCCACCGTTTTCTGCAGCAACACTGGTGACAGTGCTGCCAGGAATGCGAATTCCATCAGCACCGCGCTGATATACCTCTTCCCCATTGGTGCCGGCGAGACAGTCGTTCTGAGCTAGTTCGAGTCCTGCCTGCGGCTGTCCGTCTTGACCTACATAACCAAGCAGGTTTCCGCCCACAGCTCCTGCAGGATAAGTACGCCCGGGTGCCTGTTCAAAAAACAGCCACGGTATCTCCAGGGCATAGAGTGCTCGGAAAGTATCGACATCAACAGCTTTTTTGATGTACGCAAAGTCAGACTTGGGGTTTTGTGCCAGAGCATCTGCAATGATCTTGAGAATTTCCTCTGGCTTTTGACCAGTGATGGTTCCAATCTCAATAGCGGCCTGCTGCGGCGTGATGGTGACCTCAGAACGGTCAGTTTGGCGAAGGAAATCTTTGGCATTCTTGGGGGAAACCGTGATGTTGTAACGCAGAACGCTTTCAGCCATCACTGTCCCCTTGGCATCAGTAATCGTTCCGCGTTTCGCCAACACAGTGGAAGGAATAGAGCGCTTCCCTACCGATTCTTCGTTATATGCAGAAGCTCTGATGACTTGAATATCAACAAGTTTGATGACGAACAAACCCACAAATATCACGACGAAGAGCATGACGAGGAATGCTCTAAATCGGATGGGGTTTCGCTTCACTGATATTCCTTAGCAGGGGCGTAATCGCGACCTGTAATTAGTGGGTTGCGATGCCTGGCAGTCCGTTTGTCAAAGCTACTGGACCGGCAGGGACAGCTGCCGCAGGCGCGCTGTCAGTTACTGGGGCAACCTTGGCAGCTTCGGCAGCAGCCTTCTTTGCTGCTTCTGCTTTAGCTTCAGATTCTTTCTGAGTAACCAGTGAGACTTCTGAGAGCAAAGAGTTTGGAATTGCTCCGGCTGCAGACCCTGCAATCACTCCAGCATTGGCAGCAGCGGGAACAGGTGTCCCGAGAACTGCTCCGTCAGAAATACGAAGATACACGGGAGTGTTATTGATCACCATGCCCAATGCTTCCGCATTGGCTGCAAGATTTTGGGGTGACGAAAGCCGATCTAGATCTTGATTCATGGTTTGGTAGGTGCGAGAAAGCTCTTTATTCGACTGCTGTAAGGACGCAATCTCATAGGCACCTGCAGAAACAGCCACAGAAAGAAGAAGTTGAGCGACAATGATGCCAAAAACAACTCCCATGCTGACCAGAGCGTAAAAGACTCGTGGTCGGGCTTTGCGCTGAGCCCGGGTTGCCACAACCTGTATGGAGGGACGCCACTGAGCTGCCGAGGAGAGAGTGGAACGAGCCTTGAGTGCCAAGTTGCCCTGGGTTGTGGTTGTTGATGATTTACGAGCCTGGTTCGCCCGTGAGGAAACCTGCGGACGAGTCTGCGGACGGTTCATCCGAGTGGAGTTGACGGAGCTCATGCCGCCTCCTTGATTCGTTCGGCTGCACGCAATCGCACAGGTGTGGCACGAGGATTACGAAGCTTTTCTTCATCACTGGCTAGTTCGGCACCGCGAACAAGCAAACGTAGCTCTGGTTTGTGCTGTTCAAGCTCGACGGGAAGCCCCACAGGTGCCGAAGAGGAAGCAGCGGTTTGGAAAAAACCTTTGACAATGCGGTCTTCGAGTGACTGGTAGGACATCACCACGATGCGACCACCGAGGGCAAGTTTGCTCAGCGCTGCAGGAATCGCTCGTTCTAGGACGGAAAGTTCTTGGTTGACCTCAATGCGGAGCGCTTGAAAGATACGCTTGGCGGGGTGTCCCGCGTGAGAAAGGGCTGCGGGGGTGGCAGCAGTGAGAATGTGCACAAGTTGGCCAGAGCGCGTAATGGGCTCCACCTCACGCTGCGTAACGATAGCTCTGGCATAGCGAGCAGATAGTTTTTCATCACCGTATTTGTGGAATATGGTTCGAAGTTCCTGCTCACTGTAGGTAGCAATCACCTCAGCTGCTGTCAAACCCTCTGACTGGTTCATACGCATATCCAGTGGGGCATCTTGTGCGTAAGCAAATCCGCGTTCGGGACGATCGAGTTGCAATGAAGAAACACCGAGGTCAAAGAGAATTCCGTCGACGGCTGAGATGCCCAATTCATCCAACGCCTCTGCGATGCCGTCATACACAGTGTGAACAAGGTGAACACGGTCACCAAAGCGAGAAAGGCGCTCACCGGCTATTGCGAGTGCATCTGTGTCTCGGTCTAGTCCAACAAGGGTGAGTTCGGGGAAACGAGCGAGAAAAGCTTCCGAGTGTCCGCCCATTCCCAAAGTGGCATCTACGAGGACCGCACCTGGCTTCTCCAAGGCAGGAGCTAGTAGTTCAACGCAACGCTCGAGAAGGACGGGGGTGTGGATCTGATTGAGTTCCATAACAATTGAGGCCCGAGCCTTAGATTCTGGTTCCCCTCCAGATCAACCTGCTTCCGGGGAAGTGGATTCAGGGTGATACGGCTGGGAGCCGGAATCTAAGGATTAGAAAAGACCAGGAATCACCTCCTCCGTGGTGTTGGAGAAAGCTTCTTCGTGTGAAGAGAGGTATGCATTCCAGGCGTCGGTGTCCCAGATTTCAACACGGTTACCGGCACCAATGACGGTGAGGTCGCGATCAAGTCCTGCGTACTGGCGCAGGTTTGCCGGAAGAGTGATGCGGTTTTGGCTATCTGGCGTTTCCGCGCTTGCTCCGGAAAGGAATACACGGAGGAAGTCTCGAGCTGACTTGCTGGTCACGGGAGCCTGTCGAATCTTCTCGTGAAGGTCGTTGAACTCAGCAGCGCTGAAAACGTACAAACAGTTTTCTTGACCGCGGGTGACAACAATTCCTTCGGCTAATTCGTTGCGGAATTTAGCGGGAAGGATGACGCGCCCCTTGTCGTCGAGTTTGGGTGAGTGGGTTCCGAGGAACATCTGCGTCACCCCCTTTCACAACCGGCCTTGTGGTGATTTCTCCACTTTACTCCACTTTCAACCACATATGTTAAAAATTTGCACAAATTTGCGGTCGGCGTGTCGATACTTCCGCTAATTTACAGGGTTTAAGTAAGTGGAGGGAAATGGAGCAATGGGGATTAATTGAGAGCAGCATTGAGAAACAAAAAAGCCGCCATTTCTGGCGGCTTAGTGTGAAGCTACGTAGATATTACAAACGGCCGTTGTCTCGCTCGTCCCAGCGCTGTTCCATGCGCTTGATGAAGGATGATCCGGAAGACTTTTGTGAACGCGTGCTTGTTGATGGTGCTGGAGCAGGCTCTCCAGGGCGAGACGCAACAAGGACCCCAGCGAACATCGCGGCAAAACCTGCGATACCAATGAAAACGTTCTGGAGCATGACACCAGCAATCAACCCGCCCAGACCGGCGAGCGCAATAATTACTCCCAGGATGATGGCACGGTAGTTCGGCCGCGGCATTCCAACGAACGAGGTTGAGGTGACATCTGCATCGTGGCCATAGAGATTGCGTTCCATTTCATCAAGTAGGCGCTGCTCATGCTCAGATAAGGGCATTGTGACCTCCTCAAGTTTTTCGAAATGGTGGTGCGGATTCCAAGTGTACCCCCGCTGGCCTAGATAGGCTAGGCGCATGCGTGACCAGGACACTTGGGTTGAGCGAGTCAATGCTCGAATCGAGCACTTCATCACTGACCGTGAATCTATTGTGCTTGAGGTTTCACCCGATTTGAAACCATTTATTGAGTTTTCACGGCTCTTTCTCAGCGGCGGAAAACGTTTCCGCGCACGCTGTGCACTCCTGGGCTACGGTACACAACATGACCAGACCCCTGAAAATGTCATCGATGTCGCAAGCGCGCTTGAAATCTTTCATGCTGCAGCCTTAGTCCACGACGACATCATGGATAAGTCTGATACTCGTCGTGGAGCACCTTCAGCGCATCGTCGTTTTGAGTCTTTACATCAGCAATCAGGTTGGGCAGGCACTGGGGATGACTTTGGGACATCCTCGGCGCTTCTACTAGGTGATCTGTTGCTGGCATTTAGTGATGAACTGTTTTCACAGGGACTATCGGCATCAGGAAACATTACTGCAGCCCAAGCCTCTCGGCGCGAATTTGACCGAATGAGAATTGATGTCACGGCGGGGCAATATCTCGACATTGTCGAAGAGCGAGCATGGCCTGTGGTCGACAAACTTGATGCCCTCACTCGAGCTCAACGGGTTGTCGTATATAAGTCAGCCAAATACTCAATCGAAGCCCCCTTGGTTATTGGGGCCGCCTTGGGCGGCGCTAGCATCCAGCAGCTGACGTCTTTGCGTGAAATTGGCCTACCCCTGGGTATAGCTTTCCAGTTACGTGATGATCTTCTTGGAGTTTTTGGTGACCCAGCCGTAACGGGTAAGCCAGCTGGAGATGACCTTCGCGAAGGTAAACGAACCGTGCTGATTGCCTTAGCACAACAGGAACTTACCTCTACTGCCATCCGACTGATGGATGAACTTCTCGGCGATGAATCCCTTGATGGCAAGCAGATTGCTACGCTGCAGGCCACCCTTACCAACACAGGGGCAGTGGACAAACTTGAAGCAATCATTGAGGAACAAGTTGCACTTGCCCGCTCGGTTATTGCACAAGCAGGTTTCAATCAGGATGCAACCACAGGGTTACTCAATCTTGCCGAGTTAGTTTCTCAGCGCTCTGCTTAGGGTTGCCCTAGAGAAGTGCTTGAGCAACTCGGCGCACTTCTGCCTTACGTCCAGCCTTGAGTGCATTTACTGGTGAAGTTCCCAGAGATTCTTCATCTGTGATGAGCCACGTGACAAGTTCGTCACCGTCGAAACCGCAATCACGCAATAAAACGATTGTTCCTTGAAGCGGATGAAGCGGCTCGCCCTCGTGAATGAAGTCAGAGGGCACTTTGAGAACTCCATCAACTCGCGTTGCAGCCAACACATTGTCTTCGAGCATGCGACGCACATTGCTTTGGGTAACACCAAGCAGTTCGACGAGATCTGGAACGGTGAGCCATTGAGTTTCGGGGTGTTCTTGAGCTTTAACCACAACACAAGAGTGCCACAGGTCGCGCAGGAGAACGAACTGAGGCCTTTTTTCGACACGCCGAATTCACTCACACTTAACCTTCAAGTTAAGGTAAAGACTTAGCCAATCTTTTAATGGGGAGAGGAGCGTGCACATGGCTGAACATACCTATCGTTCAAACCACGAAACGCTTTCTTCCTCGACCCCTCGTAAAGCTAAGAAATTCAGGAAAATAGCTGCTATCCCCGTCGCCATTGCGACCGCGACAAGCATGCTTTTCACTGTCCAATCTGCCCAAGCAGATCAGCTCCCCAAAATTGAGAAGCTTCCCAAAGCAAAAGCAGACCTCCCCCACACGCACAGAGTTACCCATGTCACTCCCGCTACTTTGCGCTCAGACAAATACACCGTTGCGGAGGGCGACACAGTTCGAAGTATTGCTCAAGCACACGCCATCTCCTCGGCTGAATTACTTGCCGCAAACGGCCTGAGCTGGAAAACCATGATTTTTGCCGGCCAACAGCTAAACATTCCAGCATCTTCCAGCGGAACAGAAACGGCAGAAGTTGGCGAAAGCATAATTCGTCACTCGGTCATATCAGGGGAAACCTTGGAAGCAATCGCACGCAACTACAACGTTCAACCTCGAGCAATCATGACCGCGAACGGCCTTGACCGCTCTAGTCGGCTTGTTGTTGGTCAACGTCTCGTCATTCCAGATGCGCAACTGATGAGTAGCCTGCCTGCTGCAGCAAGCGCATAAATCCCGACCACATAACGGTGTTTCACAGCGTTTTACCACTGCTGGCTACATAGACTTTCGTTGTGACTACTGCCTCAGAAGACCCCATGATCGGTCGTCTCATCGACGGCAGGTATCAAGTCAAGTCACGTATTGCCCGCGGAGGCATGGCCACCGTTTATCTGGCTACAGATTTGCGTCTGGAACGTCGCGTAGCCGTCAAAATCATGCACGGGCATCTCGCAGATGACAGCGCATTCAAAGCTCGCTTCGTTCAAGAAGCCCGCTCTGCAGCTCGGCTAGCACACCCCAATGTTGTTAACGTTTTCGATCAGGGACAAGATTCTGAGATGGCCTATCTGGTCATGGAATACCTCCCTGGGATTACACTGCGAGATCTCCTCAAGGACTATGGCAAGCTCACTCCTGAACAAACCGTTGACATTATGGATGCCGTCCTCCGGGGGCTAGCTGCAGCTCACGAATCAGGCATAGTTCACCGAGACCTCAAACCTGAAAACGTACTATTGGCCGATGACGGCCGTATCAAACTGGGTGATTTTGGTTTAGCCCGTGCAACGACAGCAAATACTGCCTCCGGACAGGCCCTACTAGGAACTATCGCGTACCTCTCCCCCGAACTTCTCACTCGCGGGGTGGCAGATGCACGAAGTGACATCTATGCCATCGGCATCATGATGTACGAGATGCTCACCGGCGAACAACCCTTCAAAGGCGAGCAGCCCATGGCTGTGGCATACCAGCACGCCAATGACAAAGTACCAGCACCCTCCTCTGCCAACCCGGCAATCCCTGTCGAACTTGATGAGATTGTTGCCTGGGCAACAACACGGTCGCCTGAGGGGCGCCCAGAGAACGCCGGAGTTCTTCTCGATAAACTGCTCCAAGCCGAAAAGGTCATTCGGACTGGTTCCTCCTACCAAGACCTCTCGACACAGCAGACCATGGTCATGCCTGCCGGAATCTTGGCCACCGCTGACGACGAGACAAAAGTATTCTCCACAGGCGCGCTTGCCGGCTTGAACCGCAAAGCAGCCACTGATGATCCTGTGGGCTCCCTCAAAGAGGTTTCGGATTCACGGAGAGTACGTGGCTTTTGGATTTTTGGCATCACGATTGTGTTAGCGATACTCGGCGCTACTGCCGGTTGGTTCTTTAGCGTCGGTCCAGGCTCACTCGCTTCAGTACCTGCCGTTGCAGGTATGGCGCCGGCCGATGCCCGAAAGATTGTCGAAGAAGCTGGATTCACAACCGCGCTTGTAGAGGCGAACGACTCCACAGTCCCTGCAGGCAAAGTTATTGGAACTGATCCCCCAGAGAATACTTCTGTCACCAAAGGCTCTGAGATCAAGGTCATTGTTTCCTTAGGACCCAAGATCATTGACACTCCAGCTTTTGCTGGGATGACAGAAGCAGATGCTACAAAACAGGCCAAAGAACTGGGATTGAAACCAAAGACAGCCTCCAAACAGTTCTCTGCAGATGTTGCTGCAGGAAGCGTCATTGCAGCTCTGGATGCTGCAGGTGCCCCGCTTCCTGCAAAATACCCAGCCGGCTCGGAAGTTCAGTTTGTTGTCTCCTTGGGTGCTATTCCTCAAGTAGCAGGTTTGAGCGTGACTGACGCTACCAAAGCACTCACCGATGTTGGTCTAGTTGTTGGAGCCAGCTCTGAGGAATTCAGTGACAGCGTCCCCGCAGGAACTGTCATCTCTCTCTCAGTTCCCGAAGGTGTGGTCACCACGGGAACGAACGTGACCCTCATCGTCTCTAAAGGACCTGACCTGGTTCAAGTGCCCAATGTTTCTGCCGGAAGCATGGACTTCAATGAGGCGATTTCCAAGCTTCAGTCCGCAGGATTTACCTATTCCACAGATGTCGATCCTGCTTTGTTCTCAAAGCGCACAGTGAAGACACAAACACCTGCAGCAGGAACCATGGCTAAGCGTGGTTCGAACGTGTTCATCTCGTTCTAAGAAAGGGCCCTAAGCCGAAGGCTTGGTTGCAATACTGACGATCTTGGGCGCTCGAACAATCACGTTCACAATCTCGCGGCCTTCTAGAGCTCTGACTACTCCAGGAAGTTCCCGAGCTTGAGTCTCCAGATCTGCTTCTGCAATATCTGGAGAAACTTCAAGACGGTCTCGAACTTTGCCATCAACCTGAACGACACAGGTCACAGAGTCTTCCACCAAGAGTGCAGCATCTGCTTCTGGCCACACTGCGTGGGCAACAGTGGGCTGGTGCCCTAATGCAGCCCACATATCCTCGGCGGTATAGGGCGCGTAGAGATCCAACATCATGGCAATAGTCTCTGCGGATTCACGAACAGCCGGATCAGCGGCTCCCACACCTGAGTCAATAGCCTTACGGGTTACATTGACGTGTTCCATCAGTCGCGCAACCAGAACATTGAACTTAAAGCTTTCAACAAGACCTGGCGCTTCTGCTAGCAGGTGGTGCGTTGCCTTTCGCAAAGCAACATCACCTGTAGAGAAATCAACTCCGGGGGCGCTGGCAACATCTTGTGCAATACGCCATGCGCGAGCCAAGAAGCGGTTAGAAGCAGCAGGTGAAACATCTGCCCAGTCGATGTCGTCCTCAGGAGGACCAGCAAACGCCATAGTCAAACGAACGGCGTCAACGCCATGCTCCTCAAGCTGCTCTGAGAGCTTGACAATATTGCCCTTGGACTTGCTCATTGCTGAGCCTTCCATCAAGACCATGCCCTGGTTGAGGAGGTTAGTGAAGGGCTCTTCAAAGTCGATATAACCAAGGTCAAAGAGTACCTTGGTGATGAAACGCGCATAGAGCAGGTGCAAAATGGCGTGGGTCACACCGCCAACATATTGGTCGACAGGAGCCCACTTCTTAGCCAGTTCGGGATCAAAGGCCTGCGTGTCATCGTGAGGGGAAAGGAAGCGTAAGAAATACCACGAGCTATCGACAAAGGTGTCCATCGTGTCCGGGTCACGACGTGCAGGTGAACCGTCTAGTGGGCTGGGGACGTTCACCCAGTCTTCAGCTGCCCCCAGAGGCGAGGAGCCCTTGGGCTGTAAGTTCAAGCCTTCTGTGGGGGGAAGAACAACAGGGAGCTGGTCTTCTGGAACAGGAATCTCGGTGCCATCTTCAGCGTGAATAATCGGGATTGGGGTTCCCCAGTAACGCTGTCGAGAAATCAGCCAGTCACGCAGACGGAAGTTCTTAGCAGCCTTACCCGTACCACGCTCGGCGAGGATTTCAATTGCTTTCGCTATTGCTTCTTTTTTGGTCAAGCCGTTAAGTTCAGCAGAGTTGATGAGTTTGCCCTCACCACCGGTAGCAATACCGGTCACAGCTGGGTTGTTGTCAATGACGTTGCCATCTTCATCAGTTCCTGCAGGGACATCGACGACAATCTTGATGGGCAGGTCATATGCTCGGGCAAAGTCCAAGTCGCGCTGGTCATGCGCAGGGACGGCCATAACAGCGCCATGTCCGTAGTCCGCGAGCACGTAATCTGCAGCCCAAATAGGCAAACGCTCTCCGTTGACTGGGTTGACGGCATATCGACCTAAGAAAACACCGGTCTTGGGGCGATCGGTAGCCTGACGTTCAATTTCTGTCGCCTTTTGAACTTCAGTGAGGTATTCCTCGAAGGCTGCTTGAATCTCTGGTGGTGCACCGGCTGCAAGCTCAGAAGCAAGGTCCGCATCTGGAGCTACAACCATGAAGGTTGCACCGTGAAGAGTATCTGGACGCGTCGTGAACACAGTTACCGGGTTGTCGCGGCCTTCGATAACAAAATCCACATCCGCACCAATAGAGCGACCGATCCAGTTTCGCTGCATGGTGAGTACTTTTGCTGGCCATTGTCCTTCGAGAGTGTCAAGGTCATCCAGTAAGCGATCTGCGTAGTCGGTGATACGGAAGTACCACTGAGTGAGTTTCTTCTTGACCACAATCGCGCCAGAACGCTCGGAGGTACCATCAGGAAGAACCTGCTCGTTAGCCAGAACGGTCTGGTCCACAGGATCCCAGTTAACCCAACTGTCTTTGCGGTATGCCAAACCCTTTTTGTACATCTGCAGAAACAGCCACTGGTTCCACTTGTAATACTCGGGGTCTGAAGTATGGATAACACGAGACCAATCAAAACTCGTTGCGTAGCGACGCATCGAGCGCTTCTGCTGGTCGATGTTGTCATACGTCCAGGTCACAGGGTTGAGTCCGCGTTTGATTGCAGCGTTCTCCGCAGGGAGCCCAAAGGAGTCCCATCCAATTGGGTGCAATACGTTGTGGTCACGGTGACGCCAGTAACGGGCAATCACGTCACCCAGGGCATATGCCTCTGCGTGCCCCATGTGCAGGTCACCAGAAGGGTAAGGGAACATGTCTAGGACATATTTGCGTGGGCGTTCATCAGTGGGGTCGTCAGAGCGAAACGGCTCGATTTTGTCCCAGATAGGAAGCCATTTTTCTTGTATTTCCGCGAAGTTATAGGTCGCGCCCTCGTTCTCAGACATCCCTCTAAGAATACCGGTTTGAATCGACCCCTAATGCCTTCAACAGCGGAGTTATCTTGATTCTGGTCTCTTCCAGCTCTGCGTCAGGAATTGAACCACTGGTTATTCCCCCACCTGTGCCAATCATTGCTCCCTGGTCCGTCAGAACAATGCTCCGAATAACCATGGCAAAGTTGGCAGCGCCATCAATCCCCAAGTAACCAAAGGCGCCTGAATAGATGCCTCGAGGACCTTGTTCCAAGTGATGAAGCAAGGTCATTGCGCTGATTTTGGGGGCACCCGTCATCGATCCTGCAGGGAATGACGCCTCCAGAGCATCAATAGCGGTCATTCCCGGGGACAACTGCGCGGTGACGGTGGAGACAAGCTGATGCACATTTTCATAGCTCTCAACGGTCAAAAGCTCCTCAACTGTGACTGTTCCCAGTTGAGCAACTTTGCCAATATCATTACGCATCAAGTCAACAATCATCAGATTTTCAGCGCGTTCTTTTTCGCTAGTCACGAGCTCTTCCGCGAGCGCAGCATCATCATCAGAATTATGTCCACGCTTGCGGGTTCCCTTGATGGGTTTAGTCGTGATTTTGCCTGCTGTATCAACGGTGAGGAAAACTTCGGGACTACTCGAAAGTAATGCGACATCCTCAAAAACAAGGATTCCCCCATGGTGGCTGGGGTTTTCTTGGCGTAGTGAGAGATAAACCTGTGTGGGATTAAATGTCCCCGAAACTAGGGCCTGGTTAGTCAAGCAAAGCTGGTACGCATCTCCTGCAGTGATGGCATCCAAACATTCTTGAACCATCTGCTTATAGCGATCTGGCTGGTGTCGCCACACCACGCTTCGGTCAGAGCTTATGTCAGCTTCCTTGTGTGGTTTGGGTTGTGCGATGAGGTGTTGAATCTCTACACACTTCTGGAGGGCCTGTTCTTCGTTGCCAAGATAAAGAAGATCAACTACCTGGCGAGAATGATCAAATTCAAGCGCCCAGTCCAGGTAAACGAAATAGGCATCGGGGGTTAGAGAATCTGCCGTTGGAACACCTGCAGTATGGGAAGCAAGCTCATAACCTAACCAACCGACCCAGCCCAGAGCAAAACCGTTTTCTGCGGCGACAGTGGTGTCCCACACGAAATCTCCTGCAAGCTCACTTCTGAGCCGTTCAAAGATGGTGACCTCACCATGGGTGACATTTTCCTTCAGAACTTGTGAGGTGGGAAGAGAGATGTAAGACAGTCCAGTGGTTGCGTCAGGCCCGGCATCAAGCCAAATTGACCGAGGCTCGTCCGATGAAAGAGCACGATAGACCTCAGCAGGATCAACCCACTTGTGCAGCGGCACTCGCCGTAAACGTTCGGTCACCGTACTAGCCTAGGGCTGTGGATGTCTTACGTTTGCGCTGGAATGGCTCTGTACTCGTGGATATCACTGGGGCGCCTGAAATACCCCTCTATGTCGGAGATTCATTCTTTCTGGAAGACGGGAAGGTTGTTGGTTACCAGCGCCATCTTGAACGCTTCATCTCCTCCTCGCAACGTCAAGGTTTGGTTCGCTCGGTGGATACTTTTCTGGAAAAGGTCACTGCAACGCTTCCTCGGGAGGGGAGCTGGTTTCCACGTATAGATCTCACCGAGCGCGGAGAGCTCGAGTTGTGGATACGGCCAGCTCCACCACGAAAAGAAACTATTGTCCTCACAACCTCAGCAACGGATCCACGGCGTGAACCAACAATCAAAGGGCCTGATATCCCTGCTTTGAACGAAATACGCGTTCAGGCAGAAGAACAAGGTGCTGATGACGCAGTCATTCTCGATGCGCAGGGACGAATTGTTGATGGTTCAACCACCTGCCTTGTCTGGGTAGAAGGAGAAAGGGTAGTTATTCCCCCGTTAGAAGCTTTACGAGTCGACAGCATTACCGTGAGTATCCTCAAAGACTTTCTTCGAGCCCAAGGCACCTCTGTCGAGGAACGATGGGCAACACCTGCCGATATTCAAGGATGCGAGCTGTATGCGCTCAATGCACTTCACGGCATACGTTCAGCTCTTTCTTGGGTTAATGGTCCAACATTAAGAGTGAATCATGAGCGCCTGAACCAGTGGCGCAATATTTATGCTGGCCAAACTGAAAAACTTCCGGTGACCTCATGAATGACATCATCAACTACCTGCTCGCTTTAGTTGCATCCATAGACCCGGTAACCAGAACGCTTTTAGCTTCTTTCCTCATCATGTTGGAAACTTCCTTCCTGGTGGGGCTTGTGATTCCGGGTGACACGGTTGTCATCATTTCTTCAACAGCAATTAGCTCCTTTCCGGAATACATTTTCATGGTCGTCATGGTCATCATTGGATCGCTCACAGGTGAAACCATTGGTTTCTTTGTCGGAAAGTATTTTGGCCCACATATTCGTCGAAGCTGGCTTGGCAAAAAGATAGGTCACCATCGTTGGGAACAGGCCGAAAACTACATCGACCGACGTGGTGGGATTGCTGTGTTTGTCAGCAGGTTTTTACCCATCCTGCATTCGATGGTGCCGCTGACCGTAGGCATGACACGAATGACCTATAAGAAATTCATCGCCTGGACGAGTGCTTCCTGCACAATTTGGGCCGTGGTCTATGTCACTCTGGCCGCAGTGCTCAAAGATCAATATGAGGCCTTTGCCGCTAAGTATGACTGGGCTGGCTTCTTATTCTTAGGTATTGTCGTCGTCATCATCATTGGGTTTGCCCTGATCAAGAAACGAATCGAAAAGAGCCAAGAGCGCTACATGGACGAGCCTGGAGATCACGACCCTCGCACGGTCGAGAATCCTCTCGGTTCCTAATTCATGGCAAACTGAACGACGTGAAGCGCAAAAAACCCTCGACCGCAGCAGAGCTGACTCAAGATGTCATGCACCGCGCAGCACGCATCGAGGACCGTTTTCACGCCTACCGGGAAAAGCGCGCCCGCAGGCGCGGTTATGCTGTCACAGTCGTCCCCTACCCCGGATATGGCACAACCGAATGGGTTCGTGTTCTCTGTCGTGTACTTCTTACGAGAAACCCTCGACCTGGTTCGCGTGCAGCAAAGAAAATGCAAAAACGTTCTGAAAGCGTCAGAGGCTGGCGTTCTTTCACTTCTGTTCCCATCAATGAAGTTAGTGTGAACATTGCCATCAATGGCTACGAAACAACAGTCTCAGCAGACCGTGGCGGTGTCGTAGATGTACGGCTTCCTATGAAACTTTCCCCCGGTGAGCACATCGTCAAGATTCATTCCGAAGATTCTGAGATTGCAGAAGCAACAATTTATGTCATCTCACCCACAGCTTCAGTAGGTTTGGTCTGTGACGTCGACGACACCGTCATGGTGACAGCACTTCCACGGCCTTTCTTGGCTGCCTGGAACTCCTTTGTGTTGGACGAACACGCCCGTGTCCCAACTCCTGGAATGGCTGTCTTTCTCTCCCGTGTAGCTCATATTCAAGACGGCATGCCTGTGGTTTATCTCTCAACCGGTGCTTGGAATGTGGCTCCGACCTTACGCAGATTCCTTGGCCGTAACTTATATCCGCAAGGAACACTGCTTCTGACGGACTGGGGCCCCACTCATGATCGGATGTTTCGCTCAGGGCGCCAACACAAAGAAACACAACTTCGCCGGCTGGCTTCAGAATTTCCTCATGTTCAATGGATTCTTGTCGGAGATGATGGCCAGCATGACGAGTCCATTTATGCCGCTTTCGAAAAAGATGTTCCTTCCAGTGTGAGAGCTGTTGCAATACGCCAGCTCTCCAACGGTGAAGCAGTTCTTGCCGGAGGTCGAAAGAAAGCTGAAGAACACAGCAAAGCAGGGAATGCACCGTGGGTCTACGCCCCAGACGGTGCTGGCTTAGCAGCACAATTCAAAGAATTAGGGATTCTGCCAGACTAAGCAGAGATAAATTCCTCAAACTGAGGCAAATCTGACTTTTTGACACGGGCATGAATGAGTGTTCCCTCTTCGCGATATTCAGTTGACTCAATCACTGCTTTAGCGTGAAGGGCAGAAACAACGTCTCCTCTGTCATAGGGAATAACGAGAACAACCGGAACATCAGGTGTTGGAATTCGGTCGGCAATCTTCTGAAGAACTTCATTAATGCCTTCCCCGGTCCGGGCTGAAGCAAAAAGCGCGGAGGGTTCTAGTCCACGAAGGAGAAGCCTGGTGTTGTCATCAATGAGGTCAGATTTATTGAAAACAATCTGCTCAGGGATGTCGGAAGCTCCAGCTTCACCAATGACGTCCCTGACTGTCCGAATTTGTGAAGCAGGATCTGGGTGGGACGCGTCAACGACGTGAATGATCAGGTCAGCATCAGCTACCTCTTCGATCGTGGAACGAAAGGCTTCAACGAGTTGGTGAGGAAGATTTCGGACAAAGCCCACAGTGTCAACGAGAGTGTAATTTCTCCCGTCAGCAGTTTTTGCTTGGCGAACAGTCGCATCCAAGGTGGCAAATAAGGCATTCTCAACGAGCACACCCGCTCGTGTAATGCGATTGAGAAGTGAAGATTTACCGGCATTGGTGTAGCCGGCGATGGCTACAGATGGAATGGCGTTGCGTTTACGGTTTGCTCGCTTGGTATCACGAGCGGGTTTCATCGCGGCAATCTGCTTACGCAATTTAGCCATGCGTGTGTTGATTCGACGTCGATCTAGCTCGATCTTGGTTTCACCAGGACCACGAGAACCCATACCTGCCCCAGCGCTACCGACCTGACCACCGGCCTGGCGAGACATCGATTCACCCCAACCACGCAACCGCGGGAGCATGTACTGCATTTGGGCCAATTCGACCTGAGCTTTACCCTCTCGGCTTTTGGCGTGCTGGCTAAAAATATCCAAAATGACGGCAGTTCGGTCAATGACTTTGACCTTTACTTCGTCTTCCAAAGCACGACGCTGAGAAGGTGCAAGCTCAGTATCTGCCACGACAGTGTCGGCCCCGAGTGCAGCAACGAGATCTCTCAGTTCTTGAGTTTTTCCTCGACCTAAATATGTTGCAGGATCTGGCATTGGGCGCATTTGGATGACACCGTCAAGCACGCGCGCACCTGCTGTTTCGCACAAAGCCGCAAGTTCACGCAGAGAGTTTTCACCATCCTCCGTTTGACCTTTGGGATACACCCCGATGAGGACAACGTTTTCAAGCCGAACCTGACGATATTCAACCTCAGTGACATCTTCGAGTTCAGTAGAGAGACCTTGAACTCGGCGCAGCGAAATACGGTCTGCTAAATCCTGTTGTTGGCCGTCAAAAGAATCATCATGCGTTAAAGAAACATCATCGCTCAAAGCCTGCGCCCGGCCAGAAGAAAAGACGGAAACACGTGCAGGATTTTTAGCACTGGCGCGAGCAAGCACGCGCTCTACGATTTCATCGGAGGATTCACTACTCATTACCTCCAAGATAGCGCTCAATGCTGGGTATTTACCCCAGGGCTGTGGTTAGGATGTGAGCATGAGCACACAGACTTGCCCACACTGTGGGGCCGCGCTTGTGCCTATCGTCTATGGCTTTCCAGCACCAGATGCTTTTGAGCAGGTCGCCAGGGGCGAAATTGTTCTCGGTGGCTGCATGATGTACCCGGGAGCGCCCGACGATGGCTGCCCCACAAAGGGATGTGCTGGCCCGGAACTCTTACCCGAAAAGGTGTAAGCAAGTACACTTGGAACACGGTCTGCGTCCTTACGTGGGCTTTTTCTTTGAGGAGTACTTGTGTCTGTACCAACGCCTAAACCAGCTTCATCCAAACTTCCCTGGATCATTGTCAGCGCGCTTGCCGCCGTCATTGTGATTGCATTGGTTGTTTTTGTTGCAGTGTCTAACTCGACCCCCAAACCAGAGCCCACAAACACTGGCATTCCCACCGTGACCCCAACTCCTCACCCCACCGCAACTCCAACTAAAACTCCCACCCCGACGGTGACCCCAACTCCGACGCCAACCCCCACACCCACAAAAACATCAAGCCCAACTCCTAGTCCCACCGTGACTCCGGTATCAACTTGGGCAGAAAAAACCTATGGAACTTTCTCTCCCGTTAGTCGCCTCAACCAAACCGGAACAAAAGTAGTCGACTTCGGAAACAACATCACTGCTGGTCTGGTCAAGATTGATACCACCAACCTCAGCAACGACTCCTTTACTGTTGAAGTTCTTGCAACCGACAACACGACAGTTATCGACACTCTCGTGGTCAGCGAAGATTCCTACACCGGCACCACAGCTTTTGGTTTGGTTGCGACTGCAGGACAAACCCCAGGCGCTTTGAAAATTACAACCAATCAGAATGTCACTTGGTCTGTTCTGATCTCCCCGATTTCAAGTGCTACACAGGGCCCGCTCGCCATGTCAACTGACACGCAGAATGACACGGTTTACCTCTACGGTGGCGGTGCTGCAACACTGCACGCACAAACCTTCACGCCTAGCCAAGGCATTGTTGTCACCCAATACTTTGGTCCTTCCACATCTGCTCTCACGTTGGTGAACTCCCCCACCATGGTTGACCAGCGTGGGCCGATTTCTGCTGGACCTTCAGTTGTCACTATCCAGGCCAACGGGTCCTGGAATGTGACTGTCGGCTAGTTTTCTCACCAGTAGCCTGTTGATATGACCGAAAAGAAGACCGAACACTACTTTTCGGCACAACCAGCTGGTGATTTTGCTGCGACAGAAATCAAAGTTCGTCTCGCGCACGGTGATTACACCGTTGAGACGGCTGGTGGCATATTTAGCCCAGATCATATTGATGCTGGGACGGAACAGCTGCTGTACAGCGTTCCAAAGCCACCTCATGCCGGTAATTTTCTCGACATTGGGTGTGGATGGGGCCCGCTTGCCCTGACGTTGGCTCTTGAAGCGCCTGCGGCACATATCTACGCCGTTGATGTCAATCAGCGTGCACTTGAGCTGACAAGACGCAATGCAGAACGTTTGAACCTCGATAACATCACCACCTCAACGCCGGATGAGATAGATCCCCAGCTCAGTTTTGATCTGATGTGGTCAAATCCCCCAATTCGGGTTGGCAAAGCTGAATTACATGCCATTATGTGCACCTGGCTTCCTCGCCTGAACATCGGTGGTCAGGCTTATCTGGTCGTAGCAAAACACCTTGGAGCCGACTCATTTGAGAAGTGGCTCAGCAGCGAATTTGCTTCAACCCACAGCGCTACACGCGAGGACACTCGAAAAGGATTTCGCATCATTAACGTGACGCGCGTCTCCTAAGGAATTTGGGGCAACTGGAGGTCAACTGTTGCCCCCAAGATTGCACACCGCGCTGAGATTCCTACGCCGGAGGCAACCAAGGCACTCACGTCAGGTTGGTTCCCATCCACAATGGATTGAACCTGTGACTTCAAACCGGTGAGTGATTCTTTGAGTTGCTGATCTGTTGCTCCAGAAAGCACCTGATCGAGTTGACTGGGAACGCTCACAATCGCTGCTGGCAAACCGAGAATATCTCCACTGCTAAATGCTGCGTTGAGAGTTTCCCACGTTGTACTCACAGACTCACAGGCTGCTGTGTTCGCGGCTTTATCGTTTGCATCAAAACTTGGAATTTGATTACAGCCCGTCAACGCAAGTGAAGCAACAATGACGGTTGTTCCTAAATGGACGGATTTATGCAAGTTCAACAACTCCCGTGTAAACAAGTTCGGCAGGTCCAGACAAAGCGACGTGTTCGCCTTCCTCAGTAGGGAACATACGTACCGCAAGCGTTCCTCCGGGAACATCAACCTTCCAGTTATGGGGGGCTCCTTCACCAGCCCAGTGGCGGGTTGCCAGGGCTGCAGCCACAACTCCAGTTCCACACGAGAGGGTCTCCCCGGAGCCACGTTCGTGAACTCGCATACGGATATGGCCGACACCATCTTTGACCAGCGGGTCACGAGGAACAACCAGTTCCACATTTGCACCTTCAGGAAGTGCTGGTTCTAAACGTGGAGCATGCGAAAGATCTGCCGTATCGAGCTCAGTATCATCAGCAAAAGCCGCAATGACGTGAGGGTTGCCCACGCTAATTCCCAGACCAGGCCTTGCGACGGGAACACCGTCAACTTTGACGACTGGTTCACCGCCAGCAAAACTCCAGCGCCCCATGTCAACTTGAAAGCTGGCACCTTGGGCGGTGAGATCACGGACCCCTGCGCGCGTGCCAATGGCCAGAGTTTCGCCGGGATTAATCGCGGTCAGGCCGGTTTCAAGAAGATATTTGGCAAAAACACGTATCCCGTTTCCACACATTTCACTCAGAGAACCATCTGAGTTGTAGTAATCCATAAACCACTCAGCTGCTGCATCTTCTTCCAGCGCTGCTGAACCAGCAGGATCTGAAACAATCTGTCCAGGCTCATGTTTGCGATTGAGTTTGCTACTTTTCACGGCACGAATCACGCCGTCTGCACCAATTCCAAAGTGTCGGTCACACAGTGCAGCTATCTGACTTGGAGTCAGCGGTAGTTCACCCTCAGGGTCGGTGTAGAGCACAAAGTCATTACCTGTGCCGTGACCTTTGGTGAAATGGAGCGAAATAGCCATGTGTTCAGTTTAAGTGTGAATCCTGTGAAGAACTTCACGAACGTTGTGAGGATTACCAGCAGGCAGCCACACGATGTCTGCATATCGCTTGAACCAACTCACTTGTCTGCGAGCATATCTGCGTGTAATGCTCTGTGTTTCTGTGATTGCTTCTTCCTGGGTCATTTCACCAGCTAGCTGAGCTAAAGCTTGGGCATACCCTATGGCGCGACGAGCAGTTATCCCTTGTTCGATCCCTTGGGGAATCAAACTTTCAACCTCATCGAGTAACCCTTCTTCCCACATTTTCTCGACACGAGCATCAAGTCGTTGAACGAGGACATCGCGGTCCTCTGCTAACCCGAAAATTACTGTGGGCTTCCAATATCGAGTTTCCTCAGGCAATGTGCCCAACGATGCAGTACTACCTGTGACCTCAAGGACTTCCAAAGCCCTGATCACTCGACGTGAATTCTGAGGATCAATGCGCTCAGCTGCTTCGGGAGCCATCTCTTTCAGGCGAGCAAAGAGTGGCTTGATGCCCTCTCGCTCAAATTCACGCTCAAGCTCTTGACGAACCTGGTCATCATGTCCGGGGAACTCGAAATCAAACAGGACACTGCTGACATACAGACCCGATCCCCCAACGAGAATGGGAATGCTTCCACGAGAGTGGATCTCTTCAATAATGTGACGAGCTTGTTGTTGATAATCGGCAACTGCCGCTTCTGTCGTGACACTCAACACGTCAAACATATGATGAGGAATCCCCTCACGCTGTGTTTCAGGAAGCTTGGCAGTCCCAATATTCATCCCAACATAAAGCTGCATTGCGTCTGCATTTACAACTTCAGCAATGTGACCCTGCTCGGCGAGAGCGTGCGCCACATCTAATGAAAGTTCGGTTTTTCCGGTTCCGGTTGCGCCCACAATCGCGATGATTTGGGTGTTGGCTGTCACCCTAACGCTGCCCGTCTTCGACGTCGTAAATAGGTGTGGTTGAGACGCGAAAAGTGGGCATACCTAAACCGACAACAGGAATAGAAGTTGAACCCAGGTTCCTCGCACCACCGGTTGAG
Source organism: Aurantimicrobium sp. MWH-Uga1 (assembly GCF_003325955.1). Classification (NCBI taxonomy): domain Bacteria; kingdom Bacillati; phylum Actinomycetota; class Actinomycetes; order Micrococcales; family Microbacteriaceae; genus Aurantimicrobium; species Aurantimicrobium sp. MWH-Uga1. Next base: position 1,019,620 of record NZ_CP030929.1, read on the forward strand.
GGAACTCCACAACTTTCCGCTTGTTCACGATCCCATGCGTCACCAGCAATTGTGCGACGAACCTTGACGGGTGCTCCGGAAGGATCATCTGCGAGAAGGTGGAAGGGAGCTGCTTCAGTAATTGTGACCGTGACAACATCACCAGGGCGCGGGATTTCACTTCCTGGGGTCACCTCAAAGTGCACTAAACGTGAATCTTCTGCACGACCACTCATCCGCTCTGTAGCAGCGTCCTTGCGACCTTCCCCGTTTGCTACAAGGACGTGCACTTCGCGACCAATTTGCTTCTTGTTTTCTTGCCATGCAATGTCATTTTGAAGTTCAACTAGTCGCTCATAGCGCTCTTGAACAACAGCTTTAGGAACTTGGTTGTCCATATCTGCAGCCGGTGTTCCGGGACGCTTGGAGTATTGGAAAGTGAATGCGGTTGCGAAACGTGCTTCACGAACCACGCGAAGTGTTTCTTCAAAATCTTCATCGGTTTCTCCAGGGAAACCGACAATGATGTCCGTGCTGATGGCCGCATGAGGCATCGCTTCACGAACACGTTGCAAGATACCCAAAAACTTGTCACTTCGATAGCTGCGGCGCATGGCTTTCAAAATGGCATCTGAGCCAGATTGCAAAGGCATGTGGAGCTGAGGCATGACGTTGTGTGTTTCTGCCATTGCAGCAATCACATCATCAGTAAAGGCAGCAGGGTGAGGGCTTGTGAAACGCACTCGTTCTAAGCCGTCAATCTCTCCACATGCCCGAAGCAGCTTGGCAAAAGCTCCCTTGTCACCAAACTCAACACCATACGTGTTGACGTTTTGGCCCAGCAAGGTTACTTCAATGGCGCCTTGGTCAACTAAGGCCTTGACCTCGTTGAGTACTTCACCTGGACGCCGGTCGCGTTCTTTGCCGCGCAAGCTTGGCACGATGCAGAAAGTGCATGTGTTGTTGCATCCAACAGAAATGGATACCCACCCCGAATACGTAGAGTCACGCTTAGTAGGAAGTGTTGATGGGAAGGTTTCGAGAGATTCCAGAATTTCCAGTTCAGCCTTGTTGTTGTGGCGTGAGCGCTCCAATAAGCCAGGCAGTGAGCCCATATTGTGGGTACCAAAGACAACATCAACCCAGGGCGCTTTTTTGAGAACGAGAGCTTGATCTTTTTGAGCAAGACACCCGCCTACTGCGATCTGTAACCCCTTGTGCTTCTCCTTGACACGAGCTAAGTGTCCGAGGTTTCCATAGAGCTTGTTATCCGCGTTTTCCCGCACAGCACAGGTGTTGATGACAACGACATCAGGTTGTGGCGAGCTGGCGCTTCGTTTGAGGTCAGGATTAGCTTCCGCTTCGGCAGCTAGATCAAACTTGATGTACCCAGCGGCTTCCATAGCCCCAGCAAGGCGTTCACTATCGTGAACGTTCATCTGGCAGCCAAATGTTCGTACCTCATAGGTACGCCGACGACCAGATTCATCAACTGCCGCCTCTGAGGCGGGGATGAATGTGGGAGCTTCACTCGGACTGGACATAGGAGTCCAGTTTACTTTGCCGAGTTTGGTCCCATGTAATGGGACCACAGAGCTGCAAGTCCCCAGAGAACTCCAACATATCCAGCTGCGTAGCTGGCAAACATCCAGGGTGTAGCGACCTCTGAAGGAAGTACGGCTGCAACGACACCAAGCACAACACACAGCACGCCGCAGATAATCACAGCAACAACGTTTCGCTTTGTGGCTTTTATACGTGCAGCTTGTTGTTTGGGCGTAAGAGGTTTAGCAGGAGTTTCAGCTTGTTCTTCTGGAGTGGGATCAAACATAGTTTCTACTTCCTGCGGCGATAGCCCCATGTGATGTACACGATGATGACAAGTAATGCGGCAACGACCCATAGGGGCTGTTGAGAATGTCATTGAGCACTCTTGAAAGCTTAGGACCTAGAACTCAAAGCTTCTTTACACGCCGCACGAACGATGTCTCCGGAATATCCCCGCCTACTGAGAAAACCAACCAATCGGCGTTCTGCCGTAACGTCGTCAAGTCGTGAAAATTGGCGAACTCTCTGTACGGCAAGTTCAGTTGCTTTGTGTAATTCATCATCATCATTGATAGATTCCACGGCAGCGCTGATCAGTGCAGTTGAGATTCCTCGTTGACGTAACTCTCTGATAATTACGCTTTTACTTTTACCTTTGCGCTCGCTCAGTCGTGAAACAAGCTCATACGCTAATCGTTCATCGTTGAGATAGTTCAAACGCTCGCATTTTGCTACCAATTCGGCCGCATCCGCTTCAGGGGCATCCTTACTGGCGAGCCACTGTTGAACCTCAAACACAGACAGATCCTGGGAGTTGAGTTTTCTGAGCAAACTCTGCTCCAGCGCATCAAGATCCAAACCTGCTGCAGAAACTTCTTCTATTTCTTCAGCGTCTGTAAACAAAACTGTGCTCAAACGAGAGACCCCTTCAGGAATATCGTGTGAGTTAGCCGTTGCCTCACCTGCAGTCACAGATGAGGCAACGGGCTGATTCTGTTCTGGGTCAACCCAGGGTAAGAATGTGACGTTTGTCACGAAACTCAGGCTCCCTTGCGGACCTCTTCAACTGCCTCGAAGTCTGGTTCGACCTCTGTCGCAGTTGCGGCTGCTTCAACAGCAGCAGCTTCCGCTGCCGCAGCACCAACTCCGAGCTTTGCAAGAATCTTCTGTTCGATCTCTAGAGCCACGGCAGGGTTTTCAATAAGGAAGTTACGTGAATTTTCTTTACCCTGACCAAGCTGGTCTGCTTCGTAGGTGTACCACGCTCCAGACTTCTTCACGATTCCCTGATCGACACCAAAGTCCAAAAGGCTTCCTTCACGAGAGATACCAGTCCCGTAAAGAATGTCGAATTCAGCCTGCTTGAAGGGCGGGGCCATCTTGTTCTTAACGACCTTGACGCGAGTGCGGTTACCGACGGCATCGGTACCATCCTTGAGGGTTTCAATGCGGCGAATGTCCAGACGCACAGAAGCATAGAACTTCAATGCCTTACCACCAGCAGTAGTTTCTGGGCTTCCGAAGAACACACCAATCTTCTCGCGTAGCTGGTTGATGAAAATCATGGTGGTGTTGGTGGAGTTCAATCCACCGGTGAGCTTACGCAACGCCTGAGACATCAAACGTGCCTGCAGACCAACGTGAGAGTCTCCCATTTCACCTTCAATTTCAGCGCGAGGAACCAAAGCCGCGACAGAGTCAATGACAATGAGATCAATAGATCCTGAGCGGACGAGCATGTCTGCAATCTCAAGTGCTTGTTCACCAGTATCAGGCTGAGAAACAAGAAGAGCATCGATATCAACACCAAGCTTCTTGGCATATTCAGGGTCGAGTGCATGTTCAGCGTCGATAAATGCGGCGATGCCACCCTGCTTCTGCACATTAGCAATAGCGTGGAGTGTCAGTGTGGTTTTACCCGATGACTCTGGACCGTAAATCTCGACGATACGGCCACGAGGAAGTCCCCCGATACCGAGAGCAACATCAAGTGCGATTGATCCTGTCGGAATCACCTCGACGGGAGCGCGTTCGTCGCTTCCCAGGCGCATGACGGAACCTTTACCGAACTGGCGGTCGATTTGGGCTAGTGCTGTTTCTAGTGCTTTTTCGCGGTCAGCGGCGGATGCCATGGCCGTCTCCTTTACATATCGAGGGTGATTCGCCTATCGGCTGTCGTGCTACTCCTCCGCTACCGACCGGCCGGTGAAGGCGGGGCGGGCGCTGCGGGGCGCTTACGACAAGGCGGATGCTCCTATTCGGACGTATCTCACCGTAGAAGTAGCCACGGACATTGACTGCCTGCAGCGCTTCTTCGGGGATAACACGTGCAAATAAGTGCATGTGTAGGAGACTAGCCGTTTTCGAATACATATTCGAACAAATATCGGCGTGTTGGAAATTACTTCTTTGGCTCAGGTAAGCCGACTCCATACCACCGTGACTCGGGAACGTCAGCCGCTTTGACAAGTGCGAGCCATACAGAACGGGCAGGAATACCTTTACGCAAAGCCTCCGCAGAGGTAAGTGAACCCAGTTCAGACAAAACCAAGTCATTGACGAGGACACGTCCGTATGCCTCACCGAACTCGTCTGAGACGGCGCGCCAAAATTCGCTGAGGCGCAAAATACTTCTAGCGAGTAGCTACGAAATCGTTGACGAACTCGTCCGGAACAGTGTCAGGGATTGCGCGCATAGGCTCAATACCTTCAATGACTGCTAAACGATCGCCCACTTCACGCATAATTTGTGAAATTGGAGTGTCGAGAGCATCTGCCACAGCAGCAAGAATCTCAGAACTCGCTTCCTTTTGCCCGCGTTCGACCTCACTCAGATACCCAAGTGCAACGCTAGCCTTGCTCGCAACCTGTCGCAGTGTGCGACCTTTCTGCAAGCGGTAGTCGCGCAGAACATCGCCGATTTCCTGTCGAACAAGAATCATGGTGCCTCCCTACGCTGGTGAACCTGTCGGTTCCTCTTCATCTACATCACTATGTTAGTCACTCAAACCTGAAAACAAGATGTGAGTCTTCTTGTATCAACTTAAGTTACTCGAGATTTATTCCCGAGAATGACACCTAATTGATGTGCCTTGCAAGAAGTGCGAGTGCAGCTTGAACGGTGAGTGCGCGGATTTCATTTCTTGTGCCCTCAAAATGGTGTTCTTCAACTGTTTCGCTCCCCTGCCCCACGCAGGCAATGAAGACAGTCCCCACCTCGGCACCGCCTTGCGAATCTGGTCCAGCAACCCCGGTAGTTGCGAGCCCGATGTCTGCCGAAAGTTTGTTTGCAATACCGACAGCCATCAGTTTGGCGACTTTCGAGTCAACGGGACCACGTTGCTCAAGAAGAGCACTGTCAATGCCTAACAACTCATGTTTAAGATCAGTCGCGTAGGCAACAATTCCACCGCGAAAGACAGCAGATGCGCCGGGAACTTCGGTGAGACGAGCTGCAAGCAGGCCACCGGTCAAGGATTCGGCAACAGCAACAGTCATTCCTCGTTGGGTGAGGCGCTGGATCAGCTCAGAGGTCATGACTAGTCCTTTTTTGTGGCAAGTTTCTTTGTTTGCCTTCGGGCATCAAGAAGATAGTCGATACCCGTCCAAACGGTGATGATGGTGGCTACAGACATCAAGATTGTGTTCAACACATCAGCTGCAGTGCCCATAAATATCTGAAGGGGAAGCAACGCGCAGGTAATGGCAACAAACTGAGTAATTGTCTTGAATTTACCGCCACGAGAAGCAGGGATGACATGATCACTGAGCACAGCAAATCGATAGACCGTAATGCCAATTTCGCGAAGCAGAATCAAGCCGGTGACCCACCAAGGAAGTTCACCGAGTATCGACAGTGTAATGAGGGCGCCGCCGGTCAGTACTTTGTCAGCAATAGGGTCAAGAAGCTTCCCGAAATCGCTGACTACGTTGTATTTACGAGCTAGGTAGCCATCAATTCCATCTGTTGCCATGCCTAAAACAAAAAGTCCGGCACCCCACCAACGCAAAGGCGAGTTCAGGTCATCACCTGCTGTCAGGAGCATCCCAATAAAGACTGGCGCAAAAAAGATGCGAACAATGGTGATGATGTTTGGTACGTGCTTCATAGCTTCAGGCTAGTCCCGGCCTGTGAGTTGCCATGCGTCTTCATTGCCGTCATCCCCATCAACTTCCTCATGACCCGACGTCATGGATGCAACGGGATCATGCCCGTAAGGGTCTTCAGAAGCCATCACAGTGATGTTTCCCGTGGGAGCAACTACAGTGGGAACATCTTCTCCGCGGAGAGTGGCGAGAACACCAGCAAGTTGTTCCTGAGAAACTAGAACATCTCGAGCTTTGGACCCTTCAGAAGGACCAACGATTCCCCGACTTTCCATCAGATCCATCAAGCGTCCAGCTTTGGCGAAACCAACACGTAGTTTGCGTTGCAGCATCGATGTCGAACCAAACTGCGTGGAGACGACAAGTTCAACAGCTTGAAGCAGTACGTCTAAGTCATCACCGATGTCTGCATCGATTTCTTTGCGCTCTGCTGCTGCGGCAACATCCTGACGATATTCAGGTCGTGCTTGTCTAGTGACATGGGTGACAACTTTATGGATTTCCTCTTCCGAGACCCATGCACCCTGAACCCGAATGGGCTTATTGGCGCCCATGGGTAGGAAGAGAGCGTCACCTTGCCCGATGAGCTTGTCAGCGCCCGGTTGGTCGAGAATAACGCGCGAATCTGTAACGCTCGTTACCGCAAATGCTAGACGCGAGGGAACATTGGCCTTAATCAAACCGGTAACCACATCTACCGAGGGTCGCTGGGTTGCCAACACCAAGTGAATTCCGGAAGCACGTGCAAGTTGAGTAATTCGCACCACGGAATCTTCGACATCTCGAGGAGCAACCATCATCAGGTCCGCGAGCTCATCAACAACGACGAGGAGATAAGGATAAGGACGCAGTTCTCTCTCACTGCCAGGGGGCAGCACGATGTCATTATTGATAACAGCCCGGTTGAAATCATCGATGTGACGGAACCCAAAACTTGCCAGGTCGTCATAACGCATATCCATCTCTTTTACGACCCACTGAAGAGCTTCTGCAGCTTTTTTGGGGTTTGTAATGATGGGGGTAATCAGGTGTGGAACACCGGCATAGGGCGCTAACTCGACGCGTTTGGGATCTACAAGAACCATGCGTACTTCTGCGGGAGTTGAGCGCATCAGGATGCTGGTAATCATGGAGTTAACGAAGCTTGACTTACCAGAACCGGTTGAACCTGCGACAAGAAGGTGGGGCATTTTGGCCAGGTTCGCTACGACGAAGCCGCCCTCAACGTCTTTACCCACGCCAATAGTCATGGGGTGCTCACTAGAAGAGGAAGCGTTAGAGCGCAGTACGTCACCCAAAGTGACGATTTCTCTGTCTGTATTTGGAATCTCAATACCGATGGCACTCTTGCCGGGAATCGGCGAGAGGATGCGTACCTCATTAGAAGCAACGGCATAGGAGAGATTCTTCGACAGCGCAGTGACGCGTTCGACCTTCACGCCAGGCCCAAGTTCAATTTCGTAGCGTGTCACTGTTGGTCCACGGCTAAATCCGGTAACGGTGGCGTCTACTGCGAATTGTTTAAGTACTTCTGTGATTGCCCTGACAGCCTCATCATTCGCTGCAGAACGAGTCTTTGCAGGGGCTCCTGCGGACAGTGAATTGGCGGGAGGTAGGCGGTACACGGCAGGTGGCGCCTTGGGAGCGGAAACACGAGGGACAACAGATTCATCAACACCAGCCTCTTCAGCCGTTGCGGCAACAATCGCTACCGGAGCTGTAGAAACGTTGTCCTGAGAAGCTACAGATTCAGGATCTGTGACGACCTCTCCTGTATGGAATGCGCGCACTGCTTCTTCTGCGTTGGCTAATTCTTCAATGATGTCCACGTCTGAGATCTCGCGGGTGGCGGCTAAATCAACTGCATGTGCCGCAGGATCAGTTATCACCGGTGTATCAAAAGCTGCTTCGGTTTCACGCTTGCTCGCGTTTCTGCGCCACCACGGCAACGAGGACGCCTCAACTGGATCAAGCTCGAGAATCTCAATTGAGCCAGTTTCTTTGCTTTCAGCCCCAGCATGTGAACCAAAAAGATACTCATACAGTTCACGTAAACGAGCACCGATGCGGTTTGGTGGAGTCTTGGTGATGATCAGTAGTGACAGCACAATGAGCGCAATCATCACAGCAACAGCACCTACCGGAGTGATGATGAGAGCTAATGGAGCCGCGATGACCCAGCCCAATACGCCGCCTGCATCAGCGAGGGCTGCAATTCCTTGAGAAGGGTCTGGTTGGCCACCGAAAATTTGTGCCAAACCAGAGGATGCCATCAGGAGCAGGAATACGCCAACACCGATGCGGTTGTTGTCATTGACCGAGCTTGGGTGACGAAATAGCCACATTGCCATCAGCAGCATCACTACCGGAAGGGCATAGGCAATCCGGCCAAATAAACCACCAAATGTCCAGTCGTTGATGGTTTGAGCAATCTCATTGTTGGGCAGAAACCACTGCGTAATGGCACCAATAACCGCTAAAACAACGAGCGTGAAAGGCACGCCATCACGACGTTCTTCTTTAGAAAACTTTTCAGGTCCTAGCATGCGTGCGGCACCACCAGCAAGATGAGCCATGCTCATCCAAAGCCACGCGATTCCGGTGTACTGGCTTCCTCCGTTAGAGGACGTTGATCGACTTCCGGATGCAGGCTGAGACTTCTTGCTGCTCGAGGCACGCGAACGAGAGCCACCACTACTGCGACCACGCGATTGAGAGCCTGAAGCCATGCCTTCAAAACTACGCGAGGGCACCGACTTTCCCCTGTATTACAGGCGAGTGTTCAGATATACGAATGGCCTGTAATCACATGAATTACAGGCTATTCGAACGGAGGGAGGGAACCCCTTATTCTGTGATCCAGGCTGTGGCGTTGCCGGGTAGCTTGCCATCAACCAGGGGTGCACTAGTGAGTTGAACCGTGCCCGCAGGAAGAGCGATTGGCTTCTTCCCGAAGTTTGTAATGTTGTGCCAACCGTTTTCCCGCTTGAAGTGCACAACCTTGCGCTTACTAGGAACCCATTCAAGAGTTTCAGTGCTCAACAGTTGCTTTCTAAGCTTCAATGCGGCGCGGTAGAGCTTCAATGTGGAGTCCTCTTGAGTTTCTTCAAACTCAACGGAGTAACCACCGAACCACGTGGGTTGGGGCAGATGTGCACCAGCAGAACCGAATCCGAAAGAACTTCCCGTCTTTTCCCATGGCAATGGAACTCGGCAACCGTCTCGACCCTTGCGGACTCCCCCATCACGAAGCCAGATGGGGTCTTGCAAACTGTCAGTTGGAAGGTCTGCTACCTCAAATAAACCAAGCTCTTCACCTTGGTATAAGTACGTGCTGCCGGGCAAAGCTAACAAAAGCATGGTAGCTGCACGGGCACGCGAAAGACCTAACCCGAGATCAAGTTCTGGAGTTTTCCCGCCTGAAAGTAGCCACTTTTCAAAATCAGTCTTTTTGGGAAGTCCATATCTACTGGCGTGACGAACAACATCATGGTTTGAGAGAACCCATGTAGAGGAGGATCCTGATTTTTCCGAGAGATCAAGGTTGAAGGTAATGCTCTTCTTGAATTTCTTAGCGGACCAAGGAGCGACCAGTAGATCGAAATTGAATGCTTGGCCCAACGTCTCTGGACTTGCATAGCGAGGTCGACGCTCAGCCGGAACCCAGGCCTCAGCAACAGCTACACGAGGTGGGTTGTAGGAGTTAAATATTTCACGCCATCCTCGATAAATGTCGATGACGTCATCCCTGTCAAACAAATGGTGGGAACCGTCGAGAGGGATGTGTTCAACCCCATAATTTTCGAAATGGGGGTAGGGCTCAGACATGTCCTTCTTCAGTGCATGCGCCACATCGATGCGGAATCCGTCTACACCGCGGTCAGACCAAAAACGCATGGTTTTCTTAAAGTCCTCGATGACCTCTTCGTTATCCCAGTTGAAGTCGGGTTGCTCTGGAGCAAAGAGGTGAAGGTACCACTGACCTGGAGTTCCATCGGGGTTGGTTGTTCGCGTCCATCCTCGTGGCCCAAAGTGCGAAGGCCAGTCGTTGGGAGGAAGCTCTCCATTTTCACCTTTGCCGTCGCGGAAAATATAGCGATCGCGAGCTGCAGATCCAGGTTCAGAGGCAAGAGCCTCCTGGAACCACACATGAAGATCAGACGAGTGGTTGGGGACGACATCAACAAAAACTCGAATATCGCGATCATGGTAGGCCTTTATCATCGCGTCGAAGTCATCAAGGTTTCCTAGTTTGGGGTCAACGTCTCGGTAATCCGCAACATCGTATCCGCCGTCTGCTAGTGCAGAAGGGTAAAAGGGGCTCAACCAGATAGCGTCAATACCGAGTTCCGCAAGGTAATCAGCTTTGGATGTAATTCCCTGAATGTCTCCGAGGCCATCTCCGTTGGAGTCCTTGAACGATCGTGGGTATACCTGGTACACCACTGCTTGACGCCACCAGTTCTCATCTCCGGCGAGGAAAACTGAATCTGACATATGAACTACTTTCCATTGAAAACACGAGCAAAAACCGATGTAATAGCAAACTATCGACGCGCGTCGATATTATCGAGGATACTTGATGAAACGCATTGAATCACAATCCTTTGACACACAGTTTCGGATTTATTTTTCACCCCTGCCCAGCATAGAAAGAAAATGCATATGATCTCGCGAGAACATGAATGGATTTGGGACTCGTGGTACGTCGTCGAAGATGAAACGCTCCATGCTTTTTATCTCATGGCACCAAAATCCCTCGGAAATCCAGACCTGAGACACATCAATGCGAGGGTGGGGCATTCCATTTCACACGATGGGTATTCCTGGATTCACCTTCCTGAAGCACTTGGACCAACCCTCGGTGAAAGCTTTGACAACCAAGCCATTTGGACCGGAAGCATTGTCAAACACAACAACAATTGGCACATGTTCTATACCGGTATCAACACCAGCACTAAAGAAAGACAGCAAGCTCTCGGACACGCTGTTTCTGATGACCTGACAACGTGGAAACGAGTCAGCGACTCCCCCATACTCTCGGCTGCCGCTCCGTATGCACTTCTGGGCAATGACAGAGATGGCGCAGAGCACTTCCGTGATCCTTGGGTCTTTTTCCACGACGATTTCTGGCACATGCTCATCACAGCAAGTGACGAAGATGGCTGGGGCACAGTGGCTCATGCAACTTCTCCGGATTTAGAAACCTGGCAGCTCAAAGAGCCACTGATTGCAGATAGTCAATTTAGACAGTGTGAAGTGACTGAAACCATCCAGATAGATGGCGAATGGTTCCTCTTTTTCTGCATGGGGCCTCGCGATGTGGAACGCCCAGGGATCGCACAAGGTTTCGGAACTTATTGCGTTCCAGCTGCAGGACCATTAGGTCCTTTCGACTTAGATCGAACAACCCTTGTTGCAGATGAAATCTATGCTGCCCGGGTGGTCGAGTTTAAGGGCGAGTGGTTACTTCTTGGCTTTGGCGACACAGGTAACCCCGGAGGATTTACCGGCGTGATCTGTGACCCGATCAAGCTCGAACGCTCATCCGAAGGATTGATTCATCGCATAGGTTGATGCCAGATGGAGAATGGGCCCCAGCGACTGATGTCACTGGGGCCCATTCTCGTGTGCACTGAACTTACTTCACTGCACCTGCAGAGATACCTGAAATGATTCTCTTCTGCATGAGGAAGTAGAAAATCAGAATCGGAATGATGGATAGCAGAAGACCTGCCATGGCAAGACCGTAGTCTGAGGTGTACTTTCCATAGAAGACGAAAGTACGCAGCGGAAGAGTCTTCTGGTCGGAATCAATCAAAACTACTGAAGGCAAGAGGAAGTCGTTCCACACCCACAAAGCGTTGATGATGGCAACCGTTGCCGTGACAGGTCCCAACATAGGGAAGATGATCTTCCTAAATGTTTTGAACGGAGAAGCACCATCAATAGCTGCGGCTTCATCAAGTTCGTAGGGGATGTTCGAAATAAACCCGTGATACAAAAAGGTGGATAACGCGACACCAAAGCCCACATAGAAGAATGCGATGGTTATTTGGTTTCCGGGAAGGTTCAAGCCGCGCTCTCCGAAAAGACCAACGAATGGAATCATCAGTGCTTGGAAGGGCACAATCATCGATGCCACCAGAACGAGGAAAGTGATCGCAGAAAACTTAGTCTTTGAGCGTGAAAGGTAATAGGCCAACATCGACGAGGTGATGATGATGGCAATAACACTGATGATTGTAATGATCAATGAGTTGGTTAGAGCTTGCCAGTAGCCCATCTTCTTGATGGCATCAGTGAAGTTTTCCCACTGCCACTCAACTGGAAGAGAGAGAGGGTCATTGAGTACCGCACGCTTTTCCTTTGCGGAGTTAAGAACCACCAAGAGGAAGGGGAATGCATAAATTACAGCCAGCACACTGGCGAAGATGAAGAAAAAGATATTAATTCGTTTTGCGCGTTTCATCGCTGGACCTCCATCCTCTTAGAAATGACGACTTGTGTGAGAGCGGCAATCGCGATGACAACGAACATGATGATTGCTTGGGACTGCCCAGCAGTGAAGTTTCCGTAGCCGAAAGCTTCACGGAACACATGAAGCGAGATCAGCTCTGTGGTTCGGTATGGTCCGCCACCGGTCAACGCAAGGTTGAGGTCATATGCCATAAATGCGTTACGGATGGTGAGGAACAGCGAGATGGTGAAGGCCTGAGCCATCAGGGGAAGCTTGATGTAATACAAGGTCTGCGCGTTGCTTGCTCCATCAATAAAGGATGCCTCAAGAACATCTTTTTCGATGCTCATCAACGCTGTGACGTAAATGATCATCATGTAACCGGACATCTGCCACACGGTCACAATGACCATCGCCCAAAATGCTGTGGTTGTATCCAGTAGCCAGTTCTTTTCAAAAATGGGAATACCAGATGCTTTGGCCATAACTGGAAGGGCTTGACCGAAAATAAATTGCCAAATCAAACCGAGGATAACTCCACCGATAAGGTTTGGCACAAAGAATGTGGTGCGCAGGACGTTGACACCGCGCAGAGGAATTGTCACCAGCAGAGCAAGACCGAAAGCTACGACGTTAACAAGAACGAGGGAAGCAGCCACATAGGCAATAGTCAAGCTGAGGGACGCCCAGAATGATTCGTTTTGGAAGGACTGGATGTAGTTGTCGAAACCGACGAACTTCGTGACATCGAAGCCGTTCCAGTCAGTGAAGCTGAAGTAAAGTCCGCGAGTGAAAGGGACTACAAGTACGAGGGTGAAGATGGCCAGCGGGATCAGTGCAAACACTGCAAAACGCTTGATTTCTTCTGTACGTCTTCTCATCTTCATTGACCTTAGCTGTGAGGGCGAGTTGCCCGGGGCCCTAAGGCCCCGGGCAACTCTTTTACCACTGTTGTTAGATTAGGGGATTCCTAATCAGAGAAGAAGTGTTACTTCTTCCAGGCTGCTTCGAGCTCTGCAGCGAATGCAGCGCGGTCGATCTGGCCATCGTAGTACTTCTGAGCTGCAGCACCGTATGCGTCCTGCAGACCAGCTGGGTAAGCGCTGTTGACCCACTGCAGAGTCTTACCTGCAGCGATGTACTTAGCGATTTCCTGTGCCATGTAAGTAGCTGGCTCAACTTCGAAGCCCTCGTAAACGGGGATGAAGTTCATGCCGTCCTTCTCAACTGGACCAGCCCAGAATGCCTGACCCTCAGGAGTGGTGAGGAACCAGGTCAGTACAGCAATAGCGGACTTCTGCTGCGCTTCGGTGGACTGCTCGGTGTCGATCATGATGTAGAAAGGAACACCAACGGAGATGTTCTCGTTCGCAGCCGAACCAGCGTTGTCGTTGATTGGCAAAGGCATGATGCCGAATTCACCATCAGGAGTGGTGGTGAGGAGGTTTGGCTCTGCCCAGTTACCCATGAACCAGAAAGCGGTCTGACCGGTTGCAAGGTTCTCAACAGCGACATCGTAGTCAGAGTCAGCGATGGTTGCGGTGTCAATGGTGTTTGCCTTCAGAAGATCGAAGGTGTCCAGCCAGTTGATGAATGCAGGGTCATCCATGAGTGACTTACCACCAGCGGTGAGCTCGTCAAGAACAGCAAGCTGTCCTTCAGCGGTCTCAGCTGCGTTTGCGTGGTAAACGTTGGTGAGGTGAGCACCCAGTGACCACCACAGACCGGAGAAGTGCATTGGCGAAACACCAGTTGCTTCAACAGCTGCGAATGCGTTAGCAAGGTCAGAGCGGGTCTTGATTGCTGCGGGGTCTACACCAGCTGCGTCAAGAACTGCCTTGTTGTAGAGAAGACCGAAAGCTTCAGCAGTAACGGGGATACCGACCTGCTTGCCATCGATGTTTGCTACGTCAAGGGTTCCAGGAGCTGCGAGCTCAGCCAGAGGCTGACCGGTCCAGTCCATAACCTTGTCTGCCATGTCAGGAAGTTCCTGAAGAGCAGTCATGATGGTTGGTGCTTCACCAGCTTCGTACATGGTGGTGACGGTCTGGAGGAATGGCTGGTCAGGAGACTCAACGATGGTTACGGTGGTGCAATCGGTGTTAGTTGCGTTGTAGGTGTCGATTGCGTTGGTGAACTGGTCCTGGATCTCAACCTTGATGGTTCCAAGCCATGTGATGTCGGTTACTTCCTTGCAGTCCGCAAAGTTTGGGTTGCTGGAATCGCTTGTTGCACATCCGCTCAGCATGAGGGAGGCGGCAACAGCAGTAACAGCAATACCGGCAACGGCTGCTTTCTTACGGCTAAAAACTGCCATAGTTTTTTCCTTTCGTAGCGAAGGGGTTTACGGCCTCAATCCCCCGAAGGGTTTCTCTCGCTTTCACGAGTGGTGAGTAAGACCGTGTACTTTCCTTCTTCTGTGATTACCTATCTCATTGGTGGCCTTGCGGTCACGCAACATCATTGGTGCTTCTAGGTTCGACGCGCGTCGTCGACGCGCGTCGATAAAGACAAATCTATCGCGTCTTGCTGAGCTCTGTCTACAAATTTTGGGCAATTTCTTGATTTGTAACCAAAATGTGATTCTGCGGTTGTCAGCGAGAAGGCGAAGCCGTGCTTCCGCGATCAACAAAGTGGGGGGCAGACAAGTGTTGAAGAACTGATTTGGTATCCCCGTTCAGACGTGCAACTAAATACTGTCCGGCCATTCGGCCTAAATCCTTACCCTCCACACCAATGGTGCTTTGAGCAGGAACGGTGAGGTTTGCAGCAATTTCCGAAAGACCCAGAGACATGATGGACATGTCGCGAGGAATCTCGAAGCCAGCAGTCGCGATCACCTCGAGCGCACCAATCATGGCTGGTTCGTTAAAGCCAATAACTGCCGTCACTTCTGGGTGTTCTTCGAGGAGTTCTGTCATCGCTGCACGACCAGATCGAATCGTCGCTGGCATGTGCTTCATGTGCATGTTGATACCAGCCCGTCGAGCTTCTTCAGTCAAACCTGACTCTGTTCTGACTGCAGGACCATATCCAGCAGCCACCAACTCATCACCAATACCAATGAAACCGATGTGCTTATGCCCCAGATCCCCCAGGTGTCTGATTGCCATGGGTCCCCACTGTGAAAAGTCAGCGTCTACGTAGGTCAAATTATCTGAATGATCTGTTCTACCGATGAGGCAAAAAGGCATTCCTGCCTGCTCCAGCACGTCAACGCGAGGGTCATCGGCGCGGACCTCCATCAGGAGAACACCCTCAACAAGTCCCTGATTGACAATCTTCGTCAGAGAATCAATGTCTTCCACCGCATTGGGCCACAGCAGAAGTTGATAACCCTCTTCAGAAACCGCCTCATTAGCAGCTTGAACATATTCGAAGTCAGTCTCATTAAATCCACGCTCACCGACGGGAAAGAGCAAAGCAAGAATTCCAGATTTTTTTCCTGCGAGCGCCTGAGCCATGGCGTTGGGAACATAACCGAGTTCTTCCATCGCGGCAAAAATGCGTTCTCTCGTTTGCTCACCGATGGGCCTGACACCAGTCAGCGCGTAACTCACAGTGCTCTCCGAAACACCAGCTAGACGCGCAACGTCTGCACGGGTTGCCTGCTTTGGCTTGACGGGTGTTGACATGTCAACAGCATAAACCTTGTCGTCGACACGCGTCGACTACTTATTCGATGAATTACGCCTCAATGACAAGTGGAATAATCATGGGGCGGCGTCGATAGCTCTTGGACACCCACTGACCAACAGTTCGTCGAATGACCTGCTGCAAAGAATGCGTGTCACGGACACCGTTATGCGCTGCCTCTTGGAGTGCCTTGGCAATAGCGGGCTTGATCTCATCAAAGACAGCATCATCTTCTGCGAAGCCCTTGGCGTGAATCTCAGGCCCAACAATGATCTTGCCCGTGGCAGGATCCACCACCACGATGATGGAGATAAATCCCTCCTCGGCAAGAATGCGACGGTCCTTGAGATCGTTATCGGTAATCTCGCCCACGCTGGATCCATCGACATAGACATAGCCGATGTCGAGCTGCCCAACTACTCGAGCGATTCCTTCCTTGAGGTCAATGACTGTTCCGTCTTCGCCCAGGATGGTGCGATGCGCATCAACACCAGAATCAATAGCGAGGTTGGCGTTGGCAACCAGGTGACGGTATTCGCCATGAACAGGAAAAACATTCTTTGGCTGAAGGATGTTGTAGCAGTAAAGCAACTCCCCCGCTGCTGCGTGACCTGAAACATGCACTTTGGCATTGCCTTTATGAACAACTTTGGCGCCTAGCTTAGTCAGGCCGTCAATGACCCGGAATACCGCATTCTCATTGCCGGGAATCAAACTCGACGCAAGGATCACCGTATCCCCTGGGCCCACCTCAATCTGATGTTCCAGGTTTGCCATACGAGCTAAGACCGCCATGGGCTCACCCTGTGAACCAGTGGACATATAGACCAAGCGGTCATCGGGAAGCTCTGCTGCCTTTTTGGCATCGATGATGGTTCCTTCCGGAACTTCCAGGTAGCCCAGCTCTGCCGCGATGCCCATGTTGCGCACCATTGAACGCCCCATCAAAACAACATGTCGACCGTTTGCCACCGCAGCATCAATAACCTGCTGCACACGGTGGACATGAGAGGAGAAGCTAGCCACGATAACACGGCGCTTTGAACGATGAATCACACTCTCCAAAACAGGACCAATGTCACGTTCTAGTGGGGTGAATCCGGGGACATCCGCATTCGTCGAGTCTGGGAGGAACAGATCAACACCTTCTTCACCGAGACGCGCAAATGCACGAAGGTCTGTCAGGCGACCATCAAGGGGAAGTTGATCCATCTTGAAGTCGCCTGTGTGAAGAACAAGTCCAGCTTCTGAACGAATAGCGACAGCAAGCGCATCGGGGATGGAGTGATTGACCGCAACAAATTCGAGTTCATAGGGACCGAACTGCTCCCTATCCCCCTCCTTAACCTGAAGCGTATATGGCTGAATGCGGTGCTCTTTGAGTTTCGCTTCAATCAACGCAAGCGTCAGGCCAGAGCCCACCAAAGGAATGTCGTTTTTCAAACGCAAAAGATAAGGAACAGCACCAATGTGGTCCTCATGCCCATGCGTGAGAACAATGGCAAGGATGTCATCCATCCGGTCTCGGATGTAGCTGAAGTCGGGGAGGATGAGGTCCACACCTGGCTGGGTCTCTTCAGGGAAAAGAACACCGCAATCAACAACGAGAAGCTTCCCGTTGAGCTCATAGACAGTCATGTTGCGACCGATTTCACCCACTCCACCGAGTGGGACTACGCGCAGCGTTCCGGGTTCTAAAGCAGGTGGGTCAAATAATTCGTTAGGCATATTCCTCTTACGAGTGTGAGTCAGTTAAGACTCGTATTCACGCCCTGGCGGTTGCCCTGACGAGTGTGGCGCTACCGTGTAGTGCCGGCGATTTTGGGCAATGCTCCGCCTGCGGCGGCATTGCGATCTGGACGGAAGTTAGAGAAATCAACGCCCTCAATTGCTCCAACGAGAGCAATCTCGTCTTCAATCTTTGCTGCTTCCCACTCTTCAGGACCAACAAGTGGCAGACGAACACGGGGACTACCAATTCTGCCCAAACCGTGGAGAACATATTTAGCGGCAACAGTGCCAGGCACGTGTGTCATGATGGCGCGAACCAGAGGCTCCAATGCCATGTGTTGCTGCGTTGCTGAAGTGAGGTCACCGCGATTGACCGCATCCACTATTGCACGGTAGGGAGCCGGGGCGACGTTGGCTGTGACACCAATCAAGCCGGAAGCTCCGATAGCCATGTGCGGTAAAACGTTGGCGTCATCGCCCGAGAAGTACAACAGGTCTGTCTGGTTGAGCACACGGCTGACCTCACTGAAGTCCCCCTTGGCATCTTTGACTGCAACGATGTTGGGGTGCTTGGCCAAACGCAGAATTGTTTCGTACTGAATCTGGATACCTGCACGACCAGGGATGTCATACATGATGAAGGGCAGGTCAGTTGCATCCGCCACCATACGGAAGTGGGTGAGGACACCAGCTTGTGTGGGCTTGTTGTAATAGGGCGTGACAGCCATGATGCCGTCAGCACCAGCCTTGGCGCTCTTCTTTGCTAGTTCTATGGCGTGCGCTGTCTCATTTGAGGGACCACCCATAATGATCTTGGCGCGATTTCCAGCAACCTTCTTGCCAACCTCAACCAGCTTGACCTTTTCATCGTCGGTCAACGTGCTGGTTTCACCGGTGGTACCGGTGACAACAATGCCGTCGGCGCCGTTGGAAACAACACTGTCGATATGTTTTTCAACATCGTTCCAGTCGACTTCACCGTCTGCGGTGAAGGGAGTTACGAGCGCGACAAGGACCTGTCCGAAGGGGTTTTCTGCTGTAGCCACAAATTAAGCGTATCGCTGGAGCTGATTAGGGCGAAACACGGCCGTGCTCATTGAACGCCTCATAGGTCAGCGGCATGAGCTTTGCCCACTCGTCTTCCATCTTTTCAGCAACCATTTCAATCTCTCGCTGAGGGAAGGAAGGAAAGTGCGTTCCTTCTCGCTTAGTGCGCAACGAAAGGAAGTTCATCAACGAACGAGCGTTCATGGTGACGTACATCGAAGAGTATGTCGCTACCGGCAGAACGCCACGTGCGACCTCACGAGCGATACCTGCTTCGAGCATGCGCTCGTACTCTTGGTAGGCCACAGTGACGGCATGAATAGTTGCTTCACGGGTGAGGGCAGCTTGTTCTGCAGTCCCGGGAACAAAGTCATACGCACCTGGTTTACCGACCTGAATGAGGTTACGGTCTGGGGCTGGAACATAAAACACAGGGTTCAGCTCACGGTAACGAGCAGACTCTTCGTTGTATGAGGCAATGCGGTGACGCATGAACTCACGGAAGACGAAGATAGGAGCCTGCACATAAAAAGTCATCGAGTTGTGTTCAAAAGGAGAGCCGTGGCGATCACGCATCAGGTAGTTGATAAGACCCTTGTCGCGCTTCTCATCCTCTGCACGTGACTCAGGAGTGTGCATGGACTCTTCGAGAGTCTGCTCCCCCTGGGTCGATACACGTGCCGCAAAAAGCACATCAGAGTCATGGGCACTCGAGCGCACCAATTCAACAGTTACATCTGAACGAAATTCAATCTCAGCCACGGATAAAACCTTACCCGTCGTCACGTTACGTCATACTCGGCACGACGAAGATAAAGAGAAATAGTCTTTAACCACCATGGATCTCTCACTCATTCTGCTGCTGATCGGCGGACTCATTGTGGTCTCGACCGCAATAGGTTTTCTCGTCAAAGCAACTGAGGGGCGTGCCAAAAAACAAGATGGCTTGACCCGAGTCAACCCTGCGAACCTGGGTGAAGGTATCCAATTTGGAAAAATCGGAACCCTTCTCCAATTCAGCTCTGAATTTTGTACAAAGTGCCCAGGAACACGTAAATACCTGACTCAGGTCGCATCCCAATACCCGGGTGTTACTCATGTGGATGTAGACCTCACACACCGGCAAGATCTCGCTCAACAATTCAATATTCTCCAAACCCCGACAACCTTCATCCTCGATGACAGTGGTGCTATCGCCGCTCGCATTGGAGGATCCCCCAGACCTGAGGCAGTAATCTCTGCCTTAGAAATCGCAATCAAGAGAGAGCACGACAGCTATGTCATCTAAGAAGCCCAACCCGCTGGCAGCTCAGCCTGGAACCCGAGGCATCGATCCACGTGGCCCCCGCTTTGGTGCCACCCTCACCCTCATCACGCTCACCATAGAGCTCATTGTGTTACTGGCTAACCCCACCGCCCTTTCTGCGAGCAATTCTGTATTCCAAAATCTCTTCACTCCGGCCGGTTTACTGCTTGCGTACATCACCGTCATTTTTGCCATTGGTGCGTTTGGCGGTATTTCCAAGCACCCCTACGGCTCTATCTTCAAAGCTTTGGTTCGACCTCGTCTTTCCGCACCCGAGGAACTTGAAGACCCCAAGCCACCAACATTCGCCCAACTTATTGGTTTCATCATTTCGCTGGCAGGTCTGGTCTTCGCAGTGCTCGGGATTACTACCGGCGCAGTAATTGCCGTTGCCTTTGCCTTTATCGCGGCATTCTTGAACTCGGTGTTTGGTTACTGCCTGGGATGCCAAATCTATGTTCTGCTCGTTCGCGCAGGTATCGTGGGACGCGGAGGCGCATCCGCGTAACTCGAAATATATTCGAGCCACGGCCGCCTTCTCAAGGAGGTTGTGGTGGCTCGTGCGTTAACGGTTCTCATCGCTGGTGGGTCAGGGATGATTGGCTCAGCTCTTTCAGTGCTATTGCAGGAACAAGGTCACGTTGTTTGCCATCTCTCGCGAAATCCCTCCAGCTCCGCTTCCAGTGTTCAGTCATTTTCCTGGGCTCCTGGGGCGGATCCTTTGGACTTAGACCAGCTAGCACAAGGCATCGGAAAACCCATTGATGTGATTGTCAATCTGGCAGGATCAACCATCAGCAAAATGCCGTGGACAGCCACACGCAAGAAAATAATTCTCGACTCTCGCATTGCATCGACGAGCACCATTGTGGACGCGATTGCCCGAGCTCAATACAAACCCGAGGTGCTGATTAACGGCTCTGCTGTCGGATTTTATGGAGACCGCGACAACGAGATTTTGACTGAATCTTCTTCACAAGGGGTTGGTTTCCTCGCTGAAGTTGTTGCCAAGTGGGAAGAAGCAGCGATGCCGGCAACACAACACACTCGAGTTGTCTTGGCTCGAACTGGGCTTGTCCTCGGTGACCATGGAGCTTTAGGCCCTTTGAAACTCATCACAAAATTCTTTGCATCCGGCCCACTAGCCGGCGGCAAGGACTGGTGGCCGTGGATCAGCTTGGAGGACGAAGTCCGCGCGCTGGCATTTTTGATTGACCACGATGTCACTGGCCCGGTCAATCTCGTTGGCCCTGAATCTGCAACCTCTGCGACCGTCATGAAAGAGCTTGCCCATCAACTCAAACGGCCATTCTGGCTACCAGCGCCTGGCTTCGCCATTTCGCTACTGTTAGGTCAAGCAGGTCGTGAACTTCTTCTCTCCAGCCAACATATTGTTCCAGAGGTTCTGTTAAGTTCTGGTTTCAGCTTCACTGATCAGACAATTTCTGAGGGTGTGCGCTCAGCTCTGAGATAACGTGGAGGTATGGGTGTACGCATCGAAAAAATTGACCTGCCCGGTATTGGTGTTCGACACGACGTCGTAACTCAAGAGGGACAACGCATCGGGGTATTGAGTTACCGAGATGGTAACCGTGAGGTTGCCCTCTACGATCCAGAAGATCCCGACGCCATCTTGGGCTCTGTGGAACTCACTGGCGATGAAGCGGCAGCACTATCTGACCTCCTCGGTCACGCAGCACTTCTGAGCCAACTCTCTGGATTGGGTGGCGGCACGATAGGGCTATATACCGAACAGCTCATGCTTCCTGCAGATTCCAGATTCCTCGATCGTCCTCTTGGAGATACTCAAGCCCGAACCAGAACTGGAACCTCCATTGTTGCCATCCTGCGTGGCAAAGATGTGATTGCCTCACCTACTCCTGCAGAAATTCTGCGACTAGATGACCTCATCGTTGCCGTAGGAACCCGCGAAGGTTTGGACAAACTGGACTCATTGCTCGCACACAGCCAGGTATAGCCCATGCACGACGAAACCTGGATGCTGATTGAGGTTGGAGCTTTGCTCCTTGGCCTCAGTCTGCTCGGTCGCGTCGCAATCAGGTTCGGCCAATCCCCCATCCCGCTGTATATGACAGCAGGGTTAATTTTTGGTTCTGGCGGAATACTTCCTCTTCATGCCAGCAACGACTTCTTAAGCTCAGGCGCTGAGCTAGGCGTTGTCTTGTTACTTGTCATGCTTGGTTTGGAATATTCACCTGCTGAACTTGTGGGCAACCTCAAATCCTCCGCACGAGCCGGAGTATGGGATGCCTTACTCAATGCCATCCCTGGTGCATTATTTGCCCTTATATTGGGCTGGGGCCCCGTTGCCGCACTGGCCATGGCTGGAGTCACGTGGGTTTCTTCCTCCGGGGTTATCGCCAAAGTATTGAGAGATCTCGGACGTCTGGGTAACCGTGAGACGCCGATTGTGCTGTCAGTGTTGGTTCTAGAAGACCTAGCCATGGCGTTCTATCTGCCGATCTTGTCCGCCGTTGTGGTCGGGGCTAGTTTGGCTCAGGGTGCGATTACAGTCGCAATTGCTGTCGGCTCTGTTTCCATTGTCTTGTTCCTTGCAGTTCGCCAAGGTAAGAAGCTCTCTCGCATCTTTCACGCCGAACAACCAGAATCACTGTTGCTTGGTGTTTTGGGGCTCACAATGTTGGTGGCCGGACTTGCCGCCGCTGTTCAGGTTTCCGCAGCTGTTGGCGCGTTCCTGGTTGGTATTGCCCTCTCAGGACAGGTTGCACACAATGCAGAAAAACTTCTAGCACCACTGCGTGATCTTTTTGCCGCTATCTTCTTTGTCTTTTTTGGCCTGACCACAAACCCTGCAGACATCCCACAAGTTTTCATTCCTGCTTTGATTTTGGCCATCATCACGATGTCGACCAAGGTTGCGACCGGTTACCTGGCAGCAAAGAGCGCAGGAATTGGTCGCCCAGGTCGCTGGCGTACCGGTGTGGCTCTCATGCCGCGTGGAGAATTCACGGTGATCATCGCTGGTCTTGCTGTCTCTGCTGGTGTTCAGCCACTGATTGCGCCCATGGCGGCAACCTATATGCTCATCACGGTGATATCTGGCCCAGTACTTGCCAGAATCACCGACACAGCTTGGTTCAAGCAGCGCATGAAGCTTGCCGCTAAGCGCGAGGGTGCGCTTGCTGGTAGCTCGAAGTAAGTCGCTCCATAGAGACGTGAGTATATATCTGGGTTGTTCCCATACTCGCGTGACCGAGCATTTCCTGAACTATTCGCAAATCAGCGCCGCCATCTAAGAGGTGAGTCGCTGCGGTATGCCTGAGAGCATGGGGGCCGGCAGGCCCTGAACCGCTTAGAGGTTCCAGTAATGATGCGACGAGCCCATAGACAGCTCGGGTGCTCAACCGAGCACCTCGGGCCCCAACAAAAAAAGCTGAGGTTGCTGCTTTACCTTCCACCAGGATTGTGCGCGCGCGAAGAAGATAGTCCGATAATGCAATAGCTGCAGGATTACCAAAAGGAACAACGCGCTCCTTTGAACCTTTACCCAAGACTCGAACTGTCAGCCGATCTAAATCGATATCCCCCAGATTCAACCCAACCAGTTCTGATACACGAAGACCTGATGCATATAGAAGCTCCACAATTGCCAGATCACGCAACGCAACCGGCTCTCCATCAGCAGCATTACTGGTGAGGACGTCAAAGACGTCCTGCAGTTGGGGTTGTGAAATAACGCGAGGAAGAGACTGGTCGGCTTTTGGAGATTTCAGGCGTGATGCTGGATCTGTTTCCAGGAAACCCTGTCGCCTGAGCCACTGTGTGAAGCTTCGAGCACTGGCTGTGCGCCTGGCCAATGTTGTCTTCGACAACCCTGCCTGAGCAGACTCATAGAGCCAATCTCTTAAGAAAGCGAGAGTGACATCGGAGACAGCTTCGCGATTTTTGCGTTCAGCAAATGAGCTGAGATCTTTCAAGTCTGAGGAATACGCCTTGATGGTGTGCTCCGAATAGCCGCGTTCAGCACTGAGGTACTGCATGAAGCCATCCAGAGCACTGTCGATACGCATAGCTCAAGAATGCCTCATTCAACCTCATCGAGCATGTCAGCTGGCGGAGTGTGCTGTGGAAGTAATTCACACATCTCAGCTGCTGTTGTCACGCAGATGGCGTCGTATTCACGAAGCAGGCGATGACATCCAGCCGAGGAGGCGCTCGTGACAGGTCCCGGCACGACTCCCAGTGGCCGATTGAGGGTGGCCGCATGGTTTGCCGTGTTCAAGGAACCAGAACGCCATCCTGCCTCCATAACAACCGTGGCTTGGGTCGAAGCAGCAATAAGCCGGTTTCGTAAGAGGAACCGCCACTTGGTTGGCGAGTACCCACAGGGTGACTCTGCAAGAACAAGACCACTTTCGATGATCCTGCTCAGAAGTGCATCATGTCCGCTGGGATAGAACCGATCAACACCCCCGGCGAGAAAGGCCATCGTGGTTCCTCCCACTGCCAAAGCGGAACGATGCGCCATGCCGTCAATGCCATAGGCAGCGCCAGAAACGATGGCTATGTCCTGTTGCGCAAGAGTGGAAACCGTTTCCATCGTGACATGCTCGCCATATCCCGTTGATGCCCGTGCGCCGACAACCCCTAGCGATCGAGCGAATTTGCTTAGGGCATCACGATTCCCCCTCGCCCACAGAGCCAGGGGTGCGTGAGCCGCTAAATCATCAAAACCTCGTGGCCAATCCTCATCTTCTGGGGTGAGGAGAAATGCACCAAAATGTCCAGCATGGACAACTGCATTGAGTGCATCTCTCGAGCTCAATCGGGGTATCCACCGCTGTAAGCCTTCAGCGATGTCTTCAACGAGGTCCGCGAACTCTTGCTGGAACTCAATTCGAGATTGAACGATACGGGCAATCTCATAGGCTGTGCGGCATTGTATGAGCAGTTCAATTGAGTCTTGTGCTCCCACAGCACTAACAAGCAGGCCGGCAACTCTGTCCCCTGCTTCTGTGAGGGTGCCCCACACTGCTCGAGCAAAGGACGTGGCAAAATCACTGCTTCCTGAATCTTGTTGTCGAACAGGTTTCATGTATTCGGTAACGGCAGATTCAGGTAGTCCGCAAATTGTTGTCATGATGACCTCCGAAGAGAATCAACCATGGAGGCACCATCAGGAAGAGAACAACATTGTCTTCTGTTGACGAAACTTCTCTGAGTGTTGTTGTTGAGAACTATTCGTCGAGTGCGAGTTCTTTAGGTAGTTCAAACTCTTTGGATGAGAGTTCCTCTACGTTGACATCTTTGAATGTCAGTACCCGAACGCTTTTGACGAAGCGATCTGCACGGTAAACGTCCCACACCCACACGTCAGTCATCGTGAGCTCGAAATAGAAGTCGTGTTCTGCATCAATGCGCTTTACATCAACTTCGTTGGCTAGATAAAAGCGGCGTTCTGTCTCGATGACATAAGAAAATTGCCCTACAACGTCACGATATTCGCGATAGAGCGCCAGTTCGGCCTCGCGGTCGTAGTCATCGAAGTCTTCTTCATCCATGGTGAATCAATCCTATGATGTTTTTACTTCACCCAACTTGCGCGGTGATATGGGGTGAGGCCTCTCGTTTTGATGGCTTCCATGTGCACTGCAGCACCGTAGCCTTTATTTGACGCCCAGCCATACTCAGGATGTTCACTATCCAGAGAAACCATCAATTCGTCACGAGTCACTTTGGCAACAATTGATGCAGCAGAAACTACTGCACAATCCTGATCTGCTTTCACCCTCGTGACGACAGGAAGTTTGCTGCTTAAAGCGGGGTTGAGCCAATCGTGCGAACCATCCAACAAGACTGTGGCCTCCCCCACAGAAACACCGTCATGGTGAAGCATCGTCAGTGCTCGTTTTGCCGCTAGTCCCAAACAAGCAGTGATCCCCAGCTCATCAATCTCAAGCGCAGATGCTTCGCCAACGGCAGTGGGCGCCCAGGCCTGAACTTCAGGAAAGAGTGCAGTGCGCTTCTTTGCAGAAACGAGTTTTGAGTCACGCAGTCCCGAGGGAAACTCTGTAACTGAAGGGCCAATGGCACACACCCCCACCATGACTGGTCCTGCCATTGCTCCACGGCCGACCTCATCTATCCCGATAATCAGCCTGGCTCCAGAAGCAAACATTTCCGCCTCGACACGAAGGGATGGTTCAACTGGCATCTGATCTACTGCGCTGCTGGGGCCGGTGGAACATCGGCAAAGACTTCAGGATAGTTCGACAACCATTCCCAGCGACTCATTGGCCAGCTCAGGACAAAAGCTCGACCGACAACGTGATCGATACCTACAAAACCTTTGCTGGGGGTTTCCGTGTTATACCGGGAATCTTTTGAGTTGTAGCGGTTATCACCCATGACAAACAAGGAATGAGCTGGAACAGTTACATTGAAGTCGATGGCCGAGGCACGTGTTTCACCCGGTGGGATGGTGATGTAGGGCTCCGAGATGGGGACACCATTGACAATGATCTGTCCCTCAGCAGTGCAGCACTGCACCGTGTCACCAGGCATACCAATAACCCGTTTGATCAAGTGATCGTTACTATCTGGCGAAGCTAAACCGAAAAGTGACAGCACCCACTCCACGCCGGCCTGAGTTGGGCTGACCTCAACAGGCGGCCTTGCTGGTAGCCAGCCCCCTGGGTCTTTGAAAACGACAATGTCACCGTGTTCAACACTGACAACCTGGGGAACAAGCTCATTCACAATAACCCGGTCGTCAATCATCAGAGTCTGTTCCATCGAAGCTGAAGGAATGAAGAATGAGCGAATGAGAAAGGTTTTCACAACGAATGAGACCACGATGGCGATACCAAATATCACCAAGACATCGCGGACAAAAAACAACACTGAACGCCAGAAATGGCGCGTTTGTGTTGTGGTGTCTGTCATCTGGTCAGTTCTCCCCTGCAGGTCAAGTCTAGGTTGCTGATTCCGTCAAAAGCCTGTGTGGCGTGTGTGAAACTCCCAAAAGAGGCAAAAAGATAACCCCCACTGGGTGGGGGTTATCGTGATGAAGATTTTAGAAGTCGCGCTTCTCTTTGATTTTCGCCTTCTTACCGCGCAGGTTACGCAGGTAGTACAGCTTGGCGCGACGAACGTCACCGCGAGATACGACCTCGATGTGGTCAATAACTGGCGAGTGCACGGGGAACTTACGCTCCACACCAACCTGGAATGAAACCTTACGAACCGTGAAAGTTTCGCGAACGCCCTCACCGGAACGACCGATAACAACACCCTGGAATACCTGGATACGAGAGCGGTTACCTTCGATGATGTTTACGTGAACCTTTACAGTGTCACCGGCGCGGAACTCTGGAATGTCGCTACGCAACGATGGTGCGTCTACAGCGTCAAGAATGTGCATGATGTATCTCAATCTGTACAAGCCACAGGTCTCATACGTGAATGATGAAAAGAGAGTGTGCTGTGATGAAAGTTTCAGTGCCCCCTGTGGCAGGGTGAAACCAACGGCACAAGTGATAATTCTGCCAGAAATTTACTCAGGAAGTAAATCGGGCCGAATCCGCTTGGTGCGCTCCAGCTGTTGTTCGTGCCGCCATGCAGCAATAGCTGCATGGTTTCCCGACAGTAATACTTGAGGAACTTCGAGATCGCGCCATACAGCAGGCTTGGTATAGCTGGGATATTCCAGCAACCCATCCTCGTGACTTTCTTCAACAAGAGAGTCCGGATTGCCCACAACACCTGGTATGAGACGTCCAATCGCCTCAATCATGGCTAGAGATGCCACTTCCCCGCCGTTGAGAACATAATCTCCCAACGAAATGGGGCGCACTGTCATTCGGGTAGCAAAGTGGTCACTGACACGCTGGTCGATACCCTCGTATCGCCCACAGGCAAAGATGAGTTGTTCTTCCTGAGAAAGTTCTTTTGCTACTACTTGCGTAAAGGGCTCCCCCGCAGGTGAAGGAACAATCAAAACAGGACGCTGCGAGCTATCTGGATCAGCCAGAATGGCGTCCAGAGTGTCACCCCAGGGCTCTGGCTTCATCACCATGCCAGCGCCTCCGCCATAGGGAGTGTCATCGACGGTTCGGTGCTTATCTGTTGTCACGTCACGTAGATCATGCACGTGCGTTTGGAGGAGGCCAGACTGCCGAGCTTTACCCAGGAGCGACACATCCAAGGTTGCGAAGAACTCAGGGAAAATTGTGACGATATCAATGCGCATTAGGCCTCGCGGGAATCCTCAGGGAGATTGTCGTCTTCATCATCGGGAAGTTCTTCAAACAAGCCTCCCGGTGGAGTGAGAGTCACGATCCCTTTCTCGATATCCACTTCAGGAACAATTGCCTTCACAAAAGGAACCATGACTTCGCCCTGAGCGGTTTTGACTACGAGGAGGTCCTGGGCGGGCAGATGGTCAACACGAGCAATAGTGCCAACCTCGATACCATCACGAACAGCCTTCAAACCAGTGAGCTGGTGGTCGTACCAGGCTTCTGGTTCTTCAGGAAGAACAGAACTGTCGTGTTCTACCCACAAGATTGCTTTGATGAGAGACTCGGCAGCTGTGCGATCGGGCACATCTTTGAAAAAAGCTACGGGGTGTGAGTTGTACCAACGGAGTTCACTGAGCTCAATAGTTTTCCCGTGCCAGGGTGACTCTTCAGGAACCTGAAGTGAGAAAACAGCTCCTGGAACAAAGCGCTTCTCAGGTTCGTCAGTGTACAGCTCAACTTTGATTGCGCCTTTGAGGCCGTGAGCCTTTGTCAGACGCCCGACGCGAAGTTGGGTCTGCCTGGGTTCAGTGGTCACGTTAGGCGTCAGTGTCGACGACGTCGACACGAACCTTGCGACCATCAGCTAGGGCGTTCACAACTGTGCGAAGAGCCTTAGCAGTGCGGCCAGAACGGCCGATAACGCGGCCAAGGTCCTCGGGGTTCACATGAACCTCGAGGACCTCACCACGATTGTTTGAACGCACAGCAACTTCAACGTCATCAGGGTGTTCAACGATTCCCTTGACGAGGTGCTTGACTGCTGATGCGAGCATGTGTGTTAGGCCTGTTCCTCGCCAGCTGCTTCTTCGGCAGCCTCAACAATTTCCTCAGCCTCGGCAACAACCTCAGCTGCTGCCTCTTCGACGACAGCCTCGGCTACTGCTTCTTCAGTAACTTCTTCAGCTACTGCTTCAATAACGGCTTCCTCAGCTGCGGCCTCTACGACGGCTTCTTCAGCAGCTTCAACAGCTGCCTCTTCCTTCTTAGGTGCCTTTTCAGTCTTAGGAACGAGTACTGGCTTCTTCTTGGTGTCGACAACGAAGGCAGCCTTGGGCTCAGCAACCTTGATGGTGCTCTTTGCATTCTTGTCGCCCTTGAAGATTCCCCAGTCACCGGAGAGCTTCAGAAGTGCTTCAACCTGCTCGGTTGGCTGTGCGCCAACGGAGAGCCAGTACTGAGCACGCTCTGAGTTAACTTCGATGAAAGAAGGGTTCTCAGTGGGGTGGTACTTACCGATCTCCTCAATAACACGACCGTCACGCTTTGTGCGTGAGTCTGCTACGACGATGCGGTAGTAAGGCGCACGGATTTTTCCGAGGCGCTTCAAACGGATTTTGACAGCCACAATTCTCCTGTGAGTGATGTGTAGTGGATGAACTGACGACCGTGAGCGTGGGGGCACACTCGGTACAAGCTCTAGGGATTCAAGACATATCTGATTAGAGGGTCGGATATGAATCAAACTCGACTTCCTATTCTGGCAGATTGTGGCGTTGTATTGCTAATCGTTACGCCCGGTTCGGCGAGCTCTTCCGCTTTCGTGTCACCATGAACCAAGCGAAACATCTGTTTAGCGTTATTCAATGTCTGGGTTGGGGTGCACTAGTGAACGTTTCTTTTGCACCTTCAGCACGCTCAACCGTTGGTATCGAATGGGAAATCGCACTGATTGATAAGCAATCAGGGGAATTGCAGAATGTCGCCGACAAGGTGCTTGGAGAGCTCTACGGCCCCGATTTCTCGGCGCATCCCTTCATCACAGGTGAATTACTGATGAACACCGTTGAGCTGGTTTCTGACGTGCACAATACCGTGGGCGGTGCTGTTCAGGATCTACGAGGACAACTTGCTGAAGTCCGACACGTTACAGACCCACTCGACATTGACTTGATTTGCTCGGGAAGTCACCCCTTTGCACAGTGGCAGGAACAGGTGGTCTCTAACAAGGCCCGATATCACAAGCTGATTGAGCGAACTCAGTGGTGGGGTCGCAACATGATGATTTGGGGAATCCATGTTCACGTTGGCATTGAAGATAAGTCAAAAGTTTTCCCCCTCCTCAACGCACTTTTGTCCTACTATCCACACCTGCAAGCACTATCTGCTTCAAGTCCGTTTTGGGCTGGCGAGGCTACCGGCTATGCCTCTAATCGTGCTTTGATGTTTCAGCAGCTCCCTACCGCGGGACTCCCCTATGACCTCCCCAACTGGGAATCATTCGAACACTATGTGGATGACCTCACTCGCACTGGAATCATTGATGTGGTCTCTGAGGTGCGCTGGGACGTTCGCCCTGCCCCCAAATGGGGCACGATTGAGTTCCGCGCCTGTGACGGCCTTTCCACTGCGGAAGAAATCGGCGCGGTAGCTGCGTTAACGCAGTCACTGACCGAATGGTTCTCTGCCAAACTCGACGCTGGTAAAGAACTCCCCCACCTCAAGCCATGGTTCGTGCGTGAAAACAAGTGGCGCTCTGCCCGTTATGGCCTTGATGCAACAATCATCATCGATAATCGCGGCACAGAAGTGCCTGTGCGAGAACACATTCATGCTCTACTGAGCCAGCTGCATCCGACAGCTGAAAAGTTGGGATGTGCCCAGGAACTCGAACATATCAACTTAATTCTGGGGAAAGGCGCCAGCTATCAGCGCCAACTTGCCGTCTTTGAAGAAACTAAAGGTGATTTGCGGGATGTGACACTCTCGTTAGCTCGCGAATTGCGCAACGGGCTGTCGTAGAGTTTTCACGTGTGTCGACTCCTCGGTTATGCTGCTCCGGTGCCTCGAACGGTGGCATCTGTGCTTGGTGGCGCCCAGTCGCGAGTCTTTCTTGACATGGCAAAACTTCACCGTGACGGCTGGGGTTCATCCTGGATTGATGAATCCGGTGACGTGGAGCTCGAATCGGTCAAACAAAACAGCTCTGGGTTGGAAGATCAGCAGCTTCTCGACGCCCTAAGTCGTTTTTCAGCCAAGGCCAAAATCATTCACCTCCGCCTGGCAACAGGTGGCATGGCCTGCGAGCCAGAAAACACCCACCCGTTTGTTTCAGGCAACATTTCTTTTGCTCACAACGGTTCTTTCCCTGACCTCGCCGTCGTGGAGGAGATGCTCTCTCCCAGCGTGAAGGCGGGAATCAAGGGCGATACCGATAGCGAACGCTATTTCGGCCTGATTCAAACCTATAGAGAGCATGGAAGTACGCTCTCCAAAGCAGCACAGAAAGCTGCAGGCATGCTGCGTTCGCTTTTCCCCACATCAAGCCTGAATGCGCTGGTTCTCTCCGAAACGCAGCTCATTGCCGTGCATGCATCATCGGGAGCCCCGAGCCCCATCGAAGAGTTCGACAAGCGCGGTATCGACAAGAGCACCTTGCCAGCAGACCACGATGATTCCTACTACCTCATGCGCATGAAACAGCGCGTAGATGGAACCATCGTCTTTGCCTCCAGTGGCTTAGATATTGACGACTGGGAACCACTGGAACACGACAGTGTCACCACCGTGGATCTGAAAACTTTGAAGTTTGAAACAGTCTCGATCTAGCGTTCGAGCTTCTTTGCACTGATCACACCCGTGTCAAAGCCCAGCAGGTGCAATCCACCGTGGAAACGGGCGTGCTCCACCTTGATACAGCGGTCCATCACCACAGTGAGGCCCTTTTCCTCACCATAACGAGCAGCTTCTTCGTTATAGATACCAAGCTGAACCCAGATGGTCTTTGCCCCAATTGCCACAACATCATCGATAACTGAAGGGATGTCGCTGCCCCTGCGGAAAACGTCCACAATGTCTGGAACTTCAGGCAGCGATGCAAGGTCTGGATAGACCTTCTCCCCCAAGATTTCGTCAGCGTTGGGGTTGACGAAATAGACCCGAAAATCACTGGAAGAAAGGAGATATGTCCCCACGAAATAGCTCGATCGAGAAGGGTTGGGAGATGCTCCCACAATCGCAACCGACTGAGCATTATTGAGAATACGCTGGCGCGCTTTAGCATCCGGACCAACCCAGGTGCGCTGCGACTTGAGCAACTTAGCAAGTGGTGAATTGGCAGGCAATTCACAACTGAGGCCATTAGCAAGCTGCGCGTTGATTACTTCTGCCATTATTTGCCCTCCACAGCCTTGGTTAATGCCTGATCGAGGTCATAGATGATGTCTTCAACATCTTCGATGCCCACAGACAAGCGAACGATGCCGGGTAGAACACCTGCATCCAGCAGCTGCTGATCGGTGAGCTGAGCGTGTGTCGTTGATGCAGGGTGAATCACCAGAGTCTTTGCATCACCAATGTTGGCCACATGGCTAGCAAGTTCAACAGATTCGATGAACTTTCTGCCAACTTCACGGCCACCCTTGACGGAGAAGCTAAAGACAGAGCCGGGACCCAGGGGCAAGTACTTTAACCCACGCTCATAATGCTGGTGGCTGGGCAGACCTGCCCAGTTCACAAACTCAATACGACTGTCCTGAGCCAACCAGTTTGCAACTTCGCGAGCATTGTCGATGTGAGCTTGCATCCGATATGGAAGCGTCTCAACACCTTGCGCGAGTAAGAAGGCAGAATGCGCAGAAAGTACAGGCCCAATGTCGCGAAGCTGTTCCGCACGCAGACGGGTCAAGAAGGCATATTCGCCGAAGTTGCCACCCCAGGTCAAACCACCGTAGGAGGGAACTGGCTCGTCAAAGAGGGGGAATTTGTCGGTGTTCCAATCGAACCGACCTGACTCCACAACAACACCACCCAGCGTCGTTCCATGGCCACCCAAGAACTTGGTTGCCGAGTGAATAACCACGTCCGCACCCCATTCAATGGGGCGGCAGAGGTAAGGAGTCGCAATGGTGGAGTCAATGATCAAGGGGATGCCGTGAGAATGAGCAACTTCAGCAAGTCCCTCGATGTCCGCGATCTCACCAGAAGGGTTTGCCACCGTCTCGGCATAGATCAATTTGGTCGCTGGAGTAATCGCGGCTGCGTAGTCTTCAGGGTTAGCCGACTGCACAAAAGTGGTTTCCACACCGAAGCGGCGCAGGGTGATATCAAGCTGTGTAATGGATCCGCCGTAGAGGTTGGCGGATGAAACGATGTGATCTCCTTGCCCAACTAGTGAAGCAAAGGTGATGTACTGCGCCGAGAGCCCACTGGCAGTCGCGACGGCGCCGAGACCACCCTCCAGACTGGCAACGCGTTCTTCGAAGGAGGCCACCGTTGGATTGGAGACGCGGGAGTAGATGTTCCCATATTTTTGCAAAGCAAAACGCGCAGCGGCATCAGACGTGTCATCAAAAACGAATGCGCTGGTCTGATAAATCGGAAGAGCCCGGGCACCCGTGGTTGAGTCAGGTATATTCCCTGCGTGGATAGAGCGGGTTTTGAACCCGTATTCGCGATCTGCCATAGCACCAAGATTATGGAAGTCACAGAGTTGGCGCACACCACGAATGTCATACTGCGTCACACGAGAAAGTGATGGTGTTCAGCCTCGGGCAGAATGTTGCTATGGAACAAACTCGCTACCAAGTTCGGTTTGACTGGGCCGCCGCTGGCGCCCATGCCATTGGCACAAATGCAGATGTCATCGTCTGGGTCGATGCCATTACCGAACCCGGAAGCGACGTCGATCTGAAGACTCTCCCCCAGGGTCCCGTTGTTGTTTTCACAGATCTCACTTCGGCACACGCAGTGGCACAGTGGGTAATTGACCTGCAGGTGAAACTAGCTAAACGCATCTTGATTGCGGTCGTTGCTGCAGGCTCAACTCGTGATGGACAGCTTCGGGTGACGACAGAGGACCTCCTAGCAGCAGGTGCTGTAGTAGACCAACTTGCTGCGCTGGGCTTGGATGCAACATCCCCCGAAGCTGCTGCGGCTGAGGCTGCCTACCGTGGCCTCTCCCGGGCTACCTCACACCTTCTTACTGCTGTGACCACAACAGCAAAAACTAAACCCACTTCAGAACAACTAAAGGTAAACCCTCAACTCACGGTTGATGACGTGAAGGTTCTCAGAAGCTAGAGAATTAGTTCTCTTGAGCCTCGAAGTTCAACGAAATCGAGTTCATGCAGTAACGATCGCCTGTAGGTGTACCAAAGCCATCGGGGAAGACGTGACCGAGGTGAGAGCCACACTTGGCACACAACACTTCGGTTCGCTCGATGCCCAGAGAGTGATCTGGGCGAAGCTCCACTGCATCTGGTCGAACGGATTCATAAAATGAGGGCCAGCCACAGCCTGAGTCAAACTTGGTGCCGGCAGTGAAGAGTTCGTTGCCACAGGCTTTGCAGGTGTAGATTCCGGCACGATCTTCATCGAGAAGCTCTCCAGACCATGCACGCTCTGTCGCTGCTTGGCGAAGTACTGCGTATTCTTCAGCAGAAAGCTCTGCTTTCCACTGCTCGTCGTCTTTTTCTACCTCGTATGCCATGAGCTCATTCTAAAGGAGTTGCCTGAAGGAGCATTAAGCCCAGCGACGAACAGCCCATTTCTCAAACAAACCCAACAATGCGTCTGTTGTTTTACCAAAGACGGCAAGCAAGATAATCGCAAGGATCACTCTGTCCGTGCGGCCATTGTTTTGGGAATCTAGGAGTAAGAATCCAAGTCCCGCCGAGGATGCAATCAATTCCGCGGCAACCAGGAAGAGCCAAGATTGAGCTAAAGCAAGACGCAAACCAGAAATAACCGAAGGAACTACTGCAGGTAATTGCACAGTTTTAAATAGTTGATAGCCAGATAAACCGAATGCGCGACCGGCTTCCACTAATTGCTTATCTACGTGACGAAGCGCCGCGGCAACTGTTGTGTAGACAGGAAAGAATGCGCCTATAGCAATCAGCGTAACTTTGGATTCTTCGCCGATCTTCAACCACAGAAGCAGTAGCGGAACCCAAGCTAAGGATGGGACAGCGCGAATTGCGCCAAATGTGGAGCCAAAGAAGTAGTCCCACACTTTGGCGAGACCAACAATGGCTCCGAAGATCAATCCGAGTGTTGCGCCGATACTGAAGCCGAGCAGTACGCGTTGGACAGAGATACCAATGTATGGCCCCAGCTGCCCACGTTGAATGAGGTCAATAAATGCCTGCCACACCATTACTGGTGAGGGAAGCTGCCCAACGGTGAAAACACCCATCATGGTCGTAATTTGCCACAGCAACAAAATTGCCAGAGGCAATATAGAGCTGATGAGGATTCGACCAGCACGTGTAGACGTCAGAGGAGCACGACGAACTGATCCCCCACCCTTGTGGACATTCTTCCCCCGAGTCTGTGCTCTGGGTGTGGAATCAGTCGTCGTGCTCATGCTTGATTTTCCTTAGTGAAACTCTGACTTACTTTGCTTCTGCGGCTTCAGTAGCCTTCACGTCAATTTCCTTGTAGGACTTCTTGATGAATTTGGTGTCGTACAGAGTCTTGAGAGCGTCATCGACCTGCGCCTGGGTAGCTACGTCACCGTTAGCAACAAAGACCTTGCCAATTCCCTTGAGGAGCTTGGTCTGCTTCTTTCCAGGAATGGGATTGATATCGATGAGTGTGCGCTCCGTGATGACCTTCTTTGCAACGGGTACTGATAAACCAGATGCCGCGGCAAGAACTGCGTAGGTAGCATCAGGGTTAGCAATTGCGTACTGACGTGCCTGCTCGTAGACGTTAGTCACAATCTGAGCAACATCAGGCTTGTCTGCGATGAAAGATTCCGTGGCGTTGAGGAAGCCATAGCTGTTGAACTCCACGTTGCGGTAAATCAACTGAGCACCTTCGGTTTCTGCTCCAGCAAGGATGGGGTCAAGACCTGCCCATGCGTCAACTGAACCGTTGAACAGTGCAGTCTTACCATCTGCGTGAGCGAGGTTTTCAATGGTCACTGTTGCTGGGTCAACACCAGCTTCTTCGAGTGCCTGGAGCAGGAAGAAGTAGGTGTCGGTGCCCTTTCGAGCAGCAACCTTCTTGCCTTCCAAATCAGCTACGTCCTTGATCTTGGAGTCTGGTCCAACAGCAAGAGCTACCCATTCAGGCTGGGTGTAGATTTCGATGGTTTTGATAGGTGAGCCGTTCGCACGTGCGAGAAGCGCGGCAGAAC
Source organism: Aurantimicrobium sp. MWH-Uga1 (assembly GCF_003325955.1). NCBI lineage: Bacteria > Bacillati > Actinomycetota > Actinomycetes > Micrococcales > Microbacteriaceae > Aurantimicrobium > Aurantimicrobium sp. MWH-Uga1. The sequence goes on from NZ_CP030929.1 coordinate 1,055,802, forward strand.
CAGCAATAGATCCAACATCGAGAGCACCAGCAAGAAGCTTTGCGTTGGCGTCAGCAGAGGACAATGACTGAACCCAGTTGACCTTGATTCCTGTTTCAGCGAGTTCTTCTTCCAACCAGCCATAGTTCTTGATCAGGAGAGACAGTGGGTTGTAGGTTGCAAAGTCGATGTTGAGGGTTTCACCGGTACGGTCAACAACCGCAGCAGCTTCTTCAGTGACGACAGGCTTGGGCTCACTAGCGCAGCCAGTCAGCACGAGAGCAAGTGTTGCAATGCTGGCTGTGACAGAAGCGAGTAGGGATTTTTTCTTCATGATGTGTTTCGTATCTTTCGGATGTAGGTAATGAACAAAGAAGAATTAGATGCTGAAGGTGCTTGTCGTGTGACGATCGACACCCAGGCCGCCAAGCAGTTGAGCTCGGAGTTCAGCTAGTTCTGCGGAGCCACGGTCGCGAGGTCGGCCACCAGGAACTTTCACCAGTTCCGTAATGGTCGCACCGGGCTCCTCGGGCATTCGTCCCAACAAAATAATGCGATCGGCTAATTGGAGGGCTTCGTCAACATCGTGCGTGACCAACAGCACTGTCGTGGGTTCTGCCTCGTGTATGTCAAGAAGTAGATCTTGCATTTTGAGCCTGGTGAGCGCATCAAGTGCGCCAAAAGGTTCATCCAAGAGGAGCACTCCAGGGTTGCGAGCGAGGGCGCGTGCCAGTGACGCTCGCTGAGCCATGCCACCAGAAATTTCCCTCGGGCGTAGATGTGAGGAGGGCGCTAAACCGACGAGTTCAAGTAGTTCAGCAACCCGTTTCTCTCCTGAATCTTTGTCGAGACCATGTGGAAGCCCCAATGCGACATTTTGTGCAACGGTTCGCCACGGAAGTAAACGGGGTTCCTGGAAGGCAAAAGCACAACGAGGATCAATGCCCTCCACTGGGGCCCCATCGATGCTGACATTTCCTGTATATCCAGTGTCCAGCCCGGCAGTGATGCGAAGCAAAGTTGATTTACCGCAGCCACTTGCGCCAAGAATGGCAACGAGTTCTCCCGGCTCAACTGTGATGTTGATGTCTCGGAGTACTGAGGGAGTCTCAGCGGAATCCTTGCGACGAGAGTTCGCCACCTCAAAACTGCGGCCGACCCCCTCAAAGAGCACTTCAAATGCCGTGTTGGTCACGGCATGAGATGAGGAAAGGTTGGAGGGCATGTGTTTCACAGTAGGGAGAACACAAGGATGGCTGCGAATTGAAAAGAAACGTGACGTAACTGAGTTACGTCAGATTACGTAGAGAACAAAAAATCCCCGTATTTGCGGGGATTTATTGTGAGTAATTCTTTATATTTTTAGCCTTTGCCCAACATTTTCTGCAAAGCTTCGAGCTCTTCTGGAGTGGGGCCATCGTTACCTGATGGCTTGGGGAAACCAAAGCCTGCTCCCCCACCTGGTTTTGATGCGGCAGCAGCTAATGCAGCGTTTTCTGCAGCACGCTTAGCCGGGTTTCCAGACTTAGAACCCTTCTTCTTTGCTTGCTGCTTTTTGCCACCGTGACCCATTGCTCCCATGGGGCCCATTCCAGGGATCTGTGGAACTCCACCCTTGGCAACAGTCTTCATCATCTTGGCTGCTTGCTCGAAGCGATTAACCAAAGCATTCACATCAGTGACGGTCATGCCAGAACCCTTGGCAATACGCAGACGACGTGAACCATTAAGCAGCTTGGTGTTCTGACGCTCTGCCTTAGTCATCGACTGAATGATGGCTTCGGTGCGAACGAGCTCACGTTCATCGAAGTTATCGAGCTGTTCCTTCATGGCGCCTGCGCCAGGAAGCATGCCGAGCATTTTCTTCATCGAGCCCATGTTCTTGAGCTGCTGCATCTGCTTGAGGAAGTCCTCAAGGGTGAACGAGTCTGTTGCGAACTTCTCTTGAAGTTGCGCTGCCTCTTTCTCATCAAAAGCTTCTTGAGCCTGCTCAATCAGGGTGAGGATGTCACCTAGGTCAAGAATGCGGCTGGCCATACGATCTGGATAGAACGGCTCGAAGTCATCGAGACTTTCACCGGTTGAAGCAAAAAGAATGGGGCGTCCTGTTTCTGAGACAACAGACAGCGCAGCACCACCACGGGCATCACCATCGAGCTTGGAAAGGACAACACCGGTGAAATCAACACCGTCCTGAAATGCTTGTGCGGTGGCAACAGCATCCTGACCAATCATGGCATCAATGACGAACAGAACCTCGTCAGGGCTAGTTGCCTTGCGAATATCTGCAGCTTGCTTCATCAATTCAGCATCGACGCCCAATCGACCAGCTGTGTCAATGATGACAACGTCGTACTGCTTGTCGTTGGCGAACTTGATTGAATCCTTGGCGACCTTGACCGGGTCTCCCACACCATTTCCTGGCTCCGGTGAGTACACAGCCACGCCAGCATTCTTGGCAACAACTTCGAGCTGCTGAACGGCGTTTGGGCGCTGAAGGTCACAGGCCACCAGCAGTGGCGTGTGCTTATCCTTGGCGAGGTATTTCGCTAACTTTCCAGCCAGGGTGGTCTTACCGGCACCCTGCAAACCAGCAAGCATGATGATGGTTGGTGGTTTCTTGGCGAATTCCAGTCGACGCTGTGCGCCACCAAGAATCGCAACCAGTTCCTCGTTCACAATCTGAACAACCTGCTGCGCAGGGTTCAAAGCTTTGTTCACTTCATCGCTGAGGGCACGTTCACGAACGTCGTTAGTGAACTTCTTGACAACGTTCAAAGAGACGTCTGCGTCTAACATGGCACGACGAATCTCACGAAGTGTGCCATCAACATCAGCAGGAGAAAGTTTTCCCTTGCCACGAAGGTTTTTCAGCGACTCAGTTAGTCGCGAAGAGAGAGTTCCAAAGGTTGCCATAACCCCTCTAGCCTAGCCAACGAGCTGAGCTGCGAAGGCATGTGGCGTGAAGCCCATCAAGTCATTGATACCTTCACCATTACCAACCAGCTTCACAGGAATACCAGTGCGTTCTTGAACCGCCAGCACAAAACCACCCTTGGCGGAGCCATCCAGTTTAGTGAGCACCAAACCGGTTACCCCTGCGTGCTCAAGAAATGCTTCTGCTTGAGATAGTCCGTTTTGGCCAGTTGTGGCATCGAGCACGAGTAAAACTTCAGAGATGGGAGCCTGTTTTTCAATAACACGACGGATTTTGGATAGCTCATCCATCAGTCCGCTCTTTGTTTGTAAACGACCTGCGGTATCGATGATGACTATCTCGGTGCCGTGGTTGATGGCCCATTCAACGGATTGGTATGCCACCGCTGAAGGATCCTGACCCTCTATTTGTGGCCTGACGACATCAACGCCCGCACGCTGTGCCCAGGTGGCCAATTGGTCCACTGCTGCAGCGCGGAAGGTATCTGCTGCTCCAACGACAACAGATTTGCCTGCGTTGGCGATGTACTTGGCTACTTTTCCAATGGTGGTGGTTTTTCCCACACCATTGACGCCAACAACCAAAATGACAGCAGGACGTTCACTGAGCTTGAGGGTCGTGTCGAACTTGTTCAAGCGGTCTTCAATAGCTTCACGTAGTAAACGAACAAAGTCATCAGGATCACTCGTGTTGTACTTGGCCACGTTGGCACGCATGACGTCAATGAGTTCTTCGGTGATGTCTGGGCCGAAATCGGCGCCAAGGAGAGTCTCCTCAAGTTCTTCCCACGTGTTCTCATCGATGGTGACTCGACGGGAAACCTTGGCAGTAGTCTTTGCTGCTGCCTTTTCTTTGGGAGTCTTGGTCACAACCTCAGGCTGAGGTTCCTCAACGACAGAAGGCTCTGAGGTTGCATCTTCTTCAACAATTTCTGGGGCAAGCTCTGGGGCTGGTTCGGGCACAGTGACTGTCTCAGGCTCAGGCACAGGCTCAGGCTCAACTGCAACAGGTTCTTCGACAGGAACTGTGGGCGCAGGCTCAGCGACTAAATCTGGTTCAGCGTGCTGCTTTGGTGCAGATTTTTTGACCGGAGCTGGTTGTTCTTCCTGAGGAGGTTTTACCTCAGCAACAGATTCAACAACTGGCTCAAGCTCCCGTTCGACCTCATCGTTACGAGGCAAAGAAGGGACATCATCGAAAATGTCCTCATCGGGTTCAGCTGATTCTGTTGCACGCCCAAAGAGACCTTTGAGCTTTGCACCTAATGACCAGCGTGATTTTTCTGCCATAGATACAGCGTATTAGGGACCTTGCAGATAGTTTGCCACGACGTGAGGTACGTAGGGACGAACATCTCCACCTAGTGAAGCCACCTGGCGAACCAGTGAACTCGAAACATAGGAGTGGCCTGGTTCAGGCATCAGGAAAACTGTTTCAATTCCCGCAAGGTTTCTGTTGACCATGGCCATAGGGGTCTCGTATGTGATGTCTGTTTGTGTGCGAATGCCCTTAATCAGAACAGTTGCACCGACATCTGAGCAGTAGTCCACGAGCAGACCCATGCTCCACGAAGCCACAAGGACATTTTCACCAAGTGCTGCTTCTTCAATAGCTTCTTCGATGAGCGTTACGCGCTGGGCGATGGGCAGAAGTGCGTGCTTGTCGGGGTTATGCACCACAACCACGTGTACTTCGTCAAAAAGCTTCGTGGCACGAGCAATGACATCGAGGTGCCCCAGTGTGATGGGGTCAAATGAACCAGGGACTACGGCGATCCTGCGCATGTCTCCAGCCTACGCATCTTGGCAAGCACTGGTGAGTTAATTCCTAGTTTTTGTCCAAGAAATCGCGTTCACTTTCACTGAGCCGACGTGCAATTGCTTCTTTGAGGATCACATGTTGTGAGAAATCAGGATCATGTTCAATGATTTGTGCGGCTTCTTGGCGGGCTTGTGCAATAAGGTCCCCATCTCGTGCCGCGCGCAGCAACCTCAACGAAGACCGACCACCTGACTGGTTAGTACCCAGGACATTACCTTCGCTGCGCAGCTCCAAATCAATGCGGGCTAATTCAAATCCATCGAGCGTGCTTGCAACGGCTTCCACACGTTCATGGGCTGTTGTGCCAGGTTGTGCGTGAGTGACAAAAAGTGCCAGCCCCGGTACTCCTCCGCGGCCAACACGACCACGTAATTGGTGTAACTGAGAAACTCCGAACCTGTCAGCATCGAGAACCACCATGGTTGAAGCGTTAGGCACATCAACTCCGACCTCAATCACCGTGGTGGCCACAATGAGATCTATCTCCCCCGCCGAAAATGCCTGCATAACAGCATCTTTATCTTCACTGCTCATTCGCCCGTGAAGCTGAGCAATCCGCCGTTTACCCAACAGGGGATGTTCAGTAAGCAAAGCAGCAACTGCTTCCACTGATGCCTTGGGTGGCGTTTCACCATCGGACTCTCGTTCTTGATCTTCGATGAGAGCATCAGGATCTTCCTCGGGTGCTCCAGAGGCATCAATTGCTGGGCACACCACAAATGCTTGTCTTCCTGAGGCAATCTCTTCCTCGACACGTTCCCAGACTCGCGTTATCCAATTTGGGTGTTCTGCCAGATACACAGCATGGCTCGTGATGCCCGCGCGGCCTTCGGGCAGTCCTGCAATCACGGAAACATCGAGGTCACCAAATACTGTCATGGCCACGGTTCGTGGAATAGGCGTTGCCGTGAGAACCAACACGTGAGGAGTGAGGTCACTTTTCAGACGCAATGCTTGACGTTGTTCAACACCAAAACGGTGTTGTTCGTCCACGACAACCAAGCCCAGGTCGAAGAATTCGACCTTGTCGCTCAGCAGTGCGTGTGTTCCAATCACAATACGCGCTTGCCCGGAGACTGCGCGTAGTAAAGCCTGTCGTTTGGCGGCGGCTGGAAGTTGCCCCGTGAGCAACGTCGGCATCACTGAAGCGGCAAGATCTGGGCCCAGCATGGTAACAATCGAGCGTAAATGTTGTGCGGCTAACACCTCCGTTGGAGCTAATAATGCGGCCTGGCCACCGCTGTCAGCCACCTGCAACATAGCCCGCAAAGCAACCAGTGTTTTTCCTGACCCAACCTCTCCTTGAACGAGTCGGTTCATGGGGTGTGACGAGGACATATCCTCAGAAATTTCCTCACCGGTTTTTTGCTGGTCAGGGGTGAGGGTGAACGGCAGCCTTGCATCCAGCTGGTCAAGATATCCCCCGGCGCGGTGCGGCCGAGGTGTTGCAGCTTGCTCTTGTGCCTGTGCACGTTGTTCCAAGAGTGTGGCCTGAAGGATGAAGGCTTCGTGGAATCTCAACGTTTCACGAGCGAGCTTCCAGTCAGTATCAATCTCGGGTTGATGAATCTTTATCACTGCTTCACTCAACGGCAGCAGCGACCTCTTGGCGCGAACAACTTCCGGCACTGGATCAGAAACCACGGCGCCCTTGCGCAGAGGCTCTAGCACCAGATTTATCATTTTGGCTATTTGCCAACTTGCTAGTGTGCTCGTTGCTGGATAGATCGGAATAGGTAGCAATGCCCATCTCGCTGCTTCGCTCTGTGAGGATTCAGGATTTTCTAGTGCATCAAAGAGCTCGTAATCAGGGTGCGCAAGTTGTAATGCACCTCGATAGGTGCCCACTTTCCCGGCAAAAATTCCCCGGACGCCCGGCTTGAGGTCTTTTGCACGCCAGGCTTGGTTGAAGAAGGTCAGTGTCATGATGCCACCAGAGCGACCATCAGTAATACGCACCTCCAATAGCGACCCTCGGCGAGCGCGCATGGGCCGCTCTCGTACATCAAGAACCTCAGCGACAATCGTGACGTTCTCATTCAGTGGCACATCAGTGATTGCCGTGAGCTCTCCGCGGCGGGCATATCGCCTGGGATAGTGAGAGAGGAATTCTCCGACGGTGTGAAAACCAAATGCCTTCTTGAGGGCTGTTGCATTCTTAGATCCCAGAATGGGCTCCAGCTGCGCATCAAGCAAAGCATCAGAATGTGGCATAGACCTCAGTCTATGTTTGGCCTGTGACTATGTCTGGTAGAGCCAGTGGATAGTCGTTTCTCCATACGCCTTGCTTTTTTCAAGGCTTAATCCCTCTGGTATTTCTGGCACACCGCTTCGTGTACTGCGCTCCAGAACAACATCAGCATCAGAGGCAAGTAAAGGAATGAGGTGCCTCAAGACTTCCGTTATTTCTTCGTTGCTGAGCTCATAGGGTGGGTCAATAAACACTATGTCGAATGACTGCCCAGTAAAGGTCGAAAGAAAGCTCATGACAGATGCCAGATGAACACTGCAAGCGGAGCTGGGAAGCTTGCCTGAGGAACGAATGAGTTCGGCATTAGCTTTAAGCAACGCCCCTGCTTGGTGATTTTTCTCCACCATAACGACTTGGCTTGCCCCACGGCTGAGTGCTTCTAGAGCGAGTGCACCAGAACCTGCGTAGAGATCCAAAACTTGGGCTTGTGTGATGAGGTCTTTTGATTCCAACGCGGAAAAGATTGCTTCTCGAACACGATCACTGGTGGGACGTGTGCCTGTTTTGGAAACCTTCAACTCTCGTGAACCGGCAAATCCTGAAATGATTCGCGTCATGAGAGTTCACCATTCCAACCTTTGAAAGGGTTCCATCCATTTTCTGCAATTGCTGCCCCGCCCATGCTCACATGAGGGGATTCACCGGTTGCACAGGCTCGAACCACGCCAAGGGCATCGAATCCCGGGGGTAATGGAAGTTCAGCTGGGAAGGTCACGATTAAGGCATGATCTTCACCGCCAAAAAGCATTGCTTGTCGGGCATGAGAGGCATCAACCCCAACCTCAATTGCCAGGCGAGAAGCGAGCCCATCGATAACTGCTTCGTCGAGTTCAATGACGACATTGCTTGCATGAGCAATGCGACCAGCGTCCATCACTAACGAGTCAGACACATCCATGGCCGCTCGTGCCCCAGCAACTGCAACAGCCTTTCCCTGTGAGATGGGCGGCCAGGGGGCTAGTTGTGCAGCTCGCAGAAGAGGATGAACATCTTGTGTTCCAGCAAATAGCTCTTCTAGGCCAAGCCCTGCAAGACCCAAGCGTCCGCACACGGCGACGACATCTCCGGGTTGTGCTGATGAGCGCAGTAAGGGCTCTCGTCCCTCTAAATCGCCAAAGGCGCTCACACTGATGACAACCACACTCGAGACGGACAAGTCTCCCCCGACCACACCGCATCCCGGTGCTAGCTCGAGGCACGCGTCATAGAATCCGTCGGCTACAGCTTCGAGGAATGAGACATTCGTTTCTGGCGGAGCAGCGATGGACACGACGAGCCCCGTGGGGACCGCCCCCATGGCTGCCACATCAGCAAGATTGGTTGCTGCAGCTTTGATACCTAACTGATGGGGAGTTGACCACTCCAGCCGGAAGTCAGGGCCTTGAACCATCATGTCGGTGGTGATCACAAACCGAGAATCAGGGGCGCGCATGACAGCACAATCGTCGCCTGGTCCAACGATGGTGAAATCTGAGTGAGGCAGTCTGGGGAAAATACTCGCCAAAATTGCCGACTCGGGCATTTGGCCAAGGGTCGCATTCTCAGGAAAATCTCTCACCCTCTCACGGTAGCCTGAAGAAGATGAATATTCGCATTCGACCCCTCGGGTTTGTCACAGTTGCCGCCATTATTGGGCTGGGTTTAACTAGCTGCGCCGGAGTGGTCCCCATGAAACCTGCCGAGGATTCTAACAATCCTGAATGCGCCAACGTGACGGTGCGTTTGCCTGACACAGTCTCTGAGCTAACAAAGCGGGAAACTAATGCACAAGCCACAGGCGCTTGGGGCACCCCCGCAGCAGTTCTGCTCACCTGTGGAGTGACAGTACCCGGCCCCACAACCTTGCCGTGTGTATCCATCAATGACGTGGACTGGATTGAGGATGACAGTCAAGCACCCTTATATCGGTACACAACCTATGGTCGTACCCCCGCGGTTGAGGTCGTAATTGACTCAGAGGCTGTAAGTGGAACAACGACTCTTGTGGACTTAGGTCCCGCAGTGAGCGTGCTTCCACAAACCTCTCAGTGCACCGACATCACGGATGTTTTCTCAGAGTAGGAATTAGTCTTCCGCATGATGCGCGAGTGCAACCTGAATAAGTTCATCAATCAGTTCTGAATAACTGAGCCCCGTTTCTTGCCAGCACCTCGGGAACATCGAGATGGGCGTAAAACCGGGCATCGTGTTGATCTCATTCAGAACGTAACCTGTTTCGGTGAGGAAGAAGTCCACCCGCGCCAAACCTGCGCCACCGATTGCTTCAAAGGCACGAATGCTCAAACGCTGGAGCTCAGAAAGCTCGTCTGCGCTCAACTGCGCGGGGCAGACTAAATCAATTCCTTCAGCGCCAAGATATTTTGCTTCAAAGTCATAAAAGTCTCGCCCAGAGACAACTATTTCTCCAGCGACGGAAGCACGCGTTGGCTCACCTGGCATTCCTTGGAGAACTGCGCACTCGACCTCTCGACCAACAATTCCAGCTTCTATCAAAACGTGATCGTCTTCCAGGAATGCCTCATCCATGGCCTGAGCAAACTCGTTCCAGTTGGATACCTTGCCCACTCCCACGCTCGAACCAGCCCGGGCAGGTTTAACGAAAACAGGTAATGGCATTTGTTCCGCCATGGCCCGAATAGCTTGAGGACGTTTATGCCAGTCATAACGCTTGATGGTTCGCCAGGGAGCTACCTCGATGCCAGCGGCTTGCAAGACAGTCTTCGTGAAGTGCTTATCCATACCCAAGCTCGAAGCTAAAACCCCTGAGCCCACGTATGGAAGGCCATACAACTCGAGCATGCCCTGAATGGTTCCGTCTTCACCAAAAGGTCCATGCAAAATTGGGAATACAACGTCGACGTTGCCGAGAGAACGATCTGCCCCATCCCCCGAGAGCCATAATTCGTTTGTATGAGCAGAATCAGGCCAGATAATGCGGGTGCCATTATCTTCAACTTCTGGAAGCTGGCCAGGGATGAGAACGTAATCATCGGGGTTAGCACTGGCTAAAGTGAAAGCTCCATCACGGGTAATCCCGATTGGTAGCACGTCGTAGCGATCACGGTCAATCGCTTGAAGAACTCCCCGGGCTGTCGCGCAACTGATTGAATGCTCGCTTGAGCGCCCCCCAAACAACACCGCCACCACGAGTTTGGTAGTCATCGAGGCTCCTTTCGCCCTGAGGCTCATCCGTATCAGTAGTGAGGTGAGGTGCAATGTCCTTCGGGTCGAGCGTACCGGCCAATACCTGACTGACCTGCTCGACGATAGGCATGTCGACTTCACGCGCACGTGCCAAGGTCAACACAGGTGCAACTGAAGCAAGCCCTTCTGCCGTTTGCTGCATTTGGTTTGTCACCTCTTTGAGGGTGTATCCCTGACCGAGCAGACGTCCTGCGGTGTTGTTTCGTGACAACGGAGATTCGCAGGTTGCGATGAGGTCACCCAGGCCGGCCAGACCTGCAAGGGTTTCTGGCTGAGCACCATAGGCAACAGCAAAATCCGTCATTTCTGCCAAACCACGTGTGATGATCGAGGCTTTGGTGTTATCTCCATAGCCAACTCCATCCACAATGCCCACCGCAACGGCAATCAGGTTTTTGAGTACCCCACCAAATTCGGTTCCGGGCACATCAGTGTTGACAAAACAACGGAAGTAACGGTTAGAGACTGTTTGTGCGACCACGCTTGCAGTGTCGAGAGACTCACTGGAAATAACAGCTGCTGTGGGTTGCTCCTTAGCAATTTCAAGTGCCAAGTTAGGCCCTGATGCAACTGCAATCAAGTCTGGGCTAATGGGCAGCTCTTCGGCAATGACCTCGCTCATGCGCAGACCAGTCTTCTTCTCCACGCCTTTCATGAGGGAGATTACAATTTGGTCATCACGCAAGAGCGGTGCCAGTTGCACAAGGTTTTCCCGTAGCGTCTGACTAGGGACGCAGAGGTATACCTGTTCTGCTTGATTGACTGCTGCTGCCATCGAGCTCGTGGCGACAAGATTCGAAGGAAGTCGAATACCACGCAAATAGTCGCTGTTGCGATGGGTTTCATTGATATCTGCGGCGAGGTCGTCGCGGCGTGCCCAGAGCATCACATCATTGCCGCTATCAGCAAGGATCTTGGCAAATGTGGTTCCCCAACTGCCAGCACCGAGTACAGCAACTTTACGTGCGGGAGGAGTTAGTGGTTTCTTACTCAAAACCGCCCCGTCTCACTCTGGTTGTGATCTGCTGGGTTCCAGCGAACTTCTGGTGCTTTCTCACCACGTAAGTCTTCCAGTAAAGCAGTGATGGCGTCCATCACCTTGGTAGTAGCTTCGGTGAGAGTTTTGTTATCCAAAGGCTTTCCCACGAATTCACTGAGGTCAACGGGGTCTCCAACTTTGACATCGATAGTGTGACGAGGAAACACATTCAATTTGTTGGAGTATCGCGCCATGAGTTGTTGGGTGCCCCAGTGCGCTACCGGAATGATCGGGATATCAAGTTCTAGAGCGAGGCGGACAGCGCCACTTTTTCCACGCATAGGCCACATATCAGGATCTCTGGTCAGAGAGCCTTCTGGATAAACAATGACGGTGCGTTCTTTGGCAACAAGTTCTTTCGCCGCGTTAAGTGCTGCAGAACTGCGAGTAGATCCCCCACGTTCAACGGGAATCTGGCCAGACTTTAACAAAATCCAACCCAGTACAGGAATTTTCAAGATGCTTGCTTTGGCCATAAATCGTGGCAAGCGTCCGAGATACCAGGTAGCTGTGCCGATGACGACCGGATCAATGTTGGAGTAGTGATTGGGCGTGATGATTGCTGCGCCGGTTTGAGGCATTTTTTCGCGGTCATGAAACCGAAATTTCACCATCAAGCCCATGAGCGGAAGGGCAAAGAGGGCAAAAAGCCAAAAGATAGATGGCTTGCTGCGTTCACTCACGAGAGGTTACTCGCCCTCGATAACGAAGTCGGCGCCGAGTTGGCGCAGCTTGGTAATGAAGTCACCATATCCACGGCTGATGATTCCCACATTGCTCACTCGTGATGTTCCCTTCGCCGTGAGAGCAGCGATGAGGTGGCTAAAGCCGCCGCGCAGGTCCGGAACTTCAATATCTGCGCCGTGAAGTTCAGTTGGTCCAGAAATGACTGCTGAGTGTAGGAAGTTCCGTTGACCAAAACGACACGGGTGACCGCCCAAACATTCGCTGTGCAGTTGGATGTTGGCGCCCATCTTGACGAGGGCATCAACAAAACCAAAGCGCTGTTCGTAGACCGTCTCATGCACGATAGAGACACCATTAGCTTTCGTCAGCGCCACTACCAAGGGCTGCTGCCAGTCGGTCATAAAGCCGGGGTGAACGTCAGTCTCGACAACCACTGGCTTCAGCTCTCCGCCTGGGTGATAGAAACGAATACCGTCATCGTGAATTTCAAACGCACCACCAACCTTGCGGAATATGTTGAGGAAGGTCAACATTTCTGCCTGCTGAGCTCCGCCAACGAAAACATCTCCGCCTGTGGCTAGGGCTGCTGAGGCCCAGCTTGCTGCTTCGTTGCGGTCAAACAATGCTCGGTGGGTATACCCCTGGAGCTTGTCCACACCCTCAATTCGAATGACACGGTCGGTATCGACAGAGATGATGGCGCCCATCTTTTGCAGGATGTTGATGAGGTCCATGATTTCTGGCTCAATGGCTGCGCCAGAAAGCTCAGTCTTTCCCTTAGCACGAACAGCGGTAAGGAGAACTTGCTCGGTGGCTCCAACGCTGGGGTAGGGCAAAGAAATCTTGGTTCCAGTGAGACCATCTGGCGCAGTCATACGGATACCAGTTGGCAATTTCTCAATAACAGCTCCGAAACTACCAAGCACTTCTAAGTGGTAGTCAATGGGGCGGTCTCCAATACGGCAACCTCCCAAATCTGGGATGAAAGCTTCGCCAAGACGGTGCAGTAATGGACCACAGAACAAGATCGGAATACGGCTAGAGCCAGCGTGCGCATCAATATCCGTCATATGCGCAGATTCAACACCCGCAGGATCAAGAAGAAGAATGCCTTCTGCAACGTTGTGCTCAACTTTGACGCCGTGAACTTCAAGCAGTCCCTTGACTACACGCACATCGCTAATGTCAGGAACATCGCGCAATTCGCTGGGGCTCTCCCCCAGCAACGCAGCAACCATGGCCTTGGTGACAAGGTTTTTTGCACCCTTGACCTCAATACGACCGGTGAGAGGAGATCCACCATTAATCGTGATGGTGTCCCCAGAGAGGCCTACACGCGCGCCTGCGGCTCTCGCATCATTTGCAACAGTGTTCATGCATGCCTCGCAGGAAGGGTCCTTGGGCGCCAAGATTCACGGCGCGCTTCAAAATCATTGATGGCTTGTTCGTTACGCAAGGTTAGCGCGATGTCGTCTAGACCTTCGAGCAAACGCCACCGAATGTAATCATCAACCTCGAACGGAACAACGAGATCACCGAGAGTTGCTTTCTTCTCCACCAAGTCAACTGTGAGTTCTACACCGGGTTGATCCTCGAGGGCTGCCCAGAGTTTTTCACAGTCAGACTCTGAAATTACACCGGTCAGCAAACCTTGCTTTCCAGAGTTTCCACGAAAGATGTCAGCAAATTTGGGTGCCAACACAGCGTCGAAACCATAATCACGCAGCGCCCACACAGCGTGTTCGCGAGAAGAGCCGGTGCCGAAGTCAGGACCTGCAACCAGGACTTTAGCTCCTTGATACTCAGGTTGGTTCAAAATGAATTCTGGATCTTGACGCCAGTTTGCAAAGAGTGCGTCATCAAAACCTGTCTTGGTGACACGCTTGAGGTAGACAGCAGGGATGATTTGGTCGGTGTCCACGGCACTTCGACGAAGTGGAACACCAACACCGGTCACAGAAGTAAATTTCTCCATGGTTAGCCTTCCACGTCTGAGGGGCTTGAGAGCGTGCCACGAATTGCGGTGGCAGCAGCAACCAATGGCGATACGAGGTGGGTGCGACCACCTTTACCTTGGCGGCCTTCAAAGTTACGGTTCGATGTCGAGGCACAACGCTCCCCAACCGCGAGTTGATCTGGGTTCATGCCCAAACACATTGAGCAGCCAGCGAAGCGCCACTCTGCTCCAAAGTCGGTAATGATTTTGTCGAGACCTTCAGCTTCTGCTTCTAAACGAACTCGGGCAGAACCAGGAACAACCATCACTCGAACGCCGTCGGCTTTCTTCTTGCCCTTGATGACGGACGCAAAAGCGCGAAGGTCTTCTATACGTCCGTTAGTGCATGACCCCATGAAGACTGCATCGACAGGAATATCTTTGAGTTTTGTGCCCGGGGTGAGGGCCATGTATTCCAGTGCACGCTGTGCAGCAATGCGCTCGTTGGGATCTGAGAAATCATCTGGCGAGGGAACAACGCCACTCAGTGATGCACCCTGACCAGGGTTAGTACCCCAGGTAACAAAAGGCTCGAGTTCATCCGCGTTGAGAGTGACCTCTGCATCAAAGACAGCACCTTCGTCTGTGGGCAGCGTCTTCCAATAAGCAACGGCTTCATCCCAGTCAGCACCTTGTGGAGCGTGAGGACGACCTTCCAGGTAGTCAAAAGTGGTCTGATCGGGGGCAATCATTCCTGCACGAGCTCCTGCCTCAATGGACATGTTGCAGATAGTCATTCGTGCTTCCATCGAAAGAGCTTCAATCGCGGAACCCCGATATTCAAGAACGTAACCTTGCCCACCGTTGGCACCAATTTTGGCGATGACAGCCAGGATGATGTCTTTAGCGGTGACACCAGGTTTGAGTGTTCCCTCCACGTTGATGGCCATGGTTTTGAAAGGTTTCAGTGGAAGTGTCTGAGTAGCGAGAACGTGCTCAACCTCGCTCGTGCCGATTCCAAATGCCATAGCCCCAAAGGCGCCGTGAGTGGAAGTGTGTGAGTCGCCACAGACAACTGTGATTCCTGGCATTGTCAAACCAAGTTGTGGCCCGACGACGTGAACGATTCCTTGCTCCACATCACCGAGTGAGTGCAGTCGGACACCGAATTCTTCGGCATTGTTTCGCAGGGTTTGAATCTGGACCCGGCTGGTTTCATCCGCGATGGGCTTATCGATATCCAGGGTAGGAGTGTTGTGATCCTCTGTTGCGATGGTGAGATCGAGACGACGCACAGGTCGACCTGCCTGACGCAGGCCATCAAACGCTTGTGGGCTAGTAACTTCGTGTAGCAGGTGAAGGTCGATGTAAATCAGATCGGGGGTGCCGTCTTCACCCTTTACGACCAAGTGGTCATCCCACACTTTTTCCGCGAGAGTTCTAGGTTTGTTCACCTTGTAATTCTACTTCGAACCGGTGGTTACCTTGTTCTCGGCAGCTTCAACCCTACGCATCTTGATCACGCTGGCAATCGTGGCGACAGCCATTGCTGACACGATAACCAGAAGTGAGGTGACCGTGCTGATTTCTGGCGCCCATGCGATGGGTTCTCCCCCGTTGACGAAGGGTAATTCGTTGACGTGCATAGCGTGAAGAACCAGCTTGACACCGATGAATCCCAGAATGAAAGCGATTCCGTATTTGAGGTATTCCAGCTTGTCGAGGAGGCCACCGAGCAAGAAGTAGAGCTGGCGTAGGCCCATCAAAGCAAAGACATTAGCTGCAAAGACAAGGAATGGGCTGGTTGTGATACCAAAAATCGCAGGAATGGAGTCGAAGGCGAAAATAACATCCGTGATGGCAATGGTAATAAACACCACAATCATGGGGGTGAACATCTTTTTGCCGTTGTGGACGGTACGAATCTTTGCGCCGTCATACTCCGGGGACATCGAGATGCGCTTGCGAAGGAACGCAATAAGTTTGCTTTCGGTTTCTTCCTCGTCTTCATGGGAACGGAAAGCTTGGTGCCATGCGGTGTACAGCAAGAAACCACCGAAGATGTAGAAAATCCAGGAGAAGTTCTCGATGAGGGCAGCGCCTAAAACAATGAAGATAGCGCGCAAGACCAGCGCCATGATGATTCCCACCATGAGCACTTCCTGCTGATACTTCTTTGGCACTGCAAAACGGCTCATGATGATCACAAAGACAAAGAGGTTATCGATGCTCAGGCTGTATTCGGTCAGCCAACCAGCATAGAACTGACCTGCATGTTCAGCATCTCCTATCGCGAGAATGGCCACACCAAACAGAACGGCAAGCAGAGCATAGAAGCCGACCCACAGAGACGCTTCGCGCATGGAGGGAACGTGGGGTCGTTTGAAAATGATGAGAAGGTCAGCAATCAAAATTGCCGTCAAGACAATCAGCGAACCAATTTCAAACCACGCGGGGAGAGCACCATCCATAGTGCTATAAGGCTACAGGGGCTTTCGGATTGAGATGTACCTCACAGAAAACAAAACCCCCACCCGAAGGTGAGGGTTTTGTAATTGTGACCCCAGCGGGATTCGAACCCGCGTTACCGCCGTGAGAGGGCGGCGTACTAGGCCGCTATACGATGGGGCCGTTGCGACCTGTCAATAATGCCACACATGGCCGTTTGCCACATAATCCGTTGGGTGAATTAGAGAAGGATTCGCACTGCAGAAGGCACAACGTCCACCTCTACAGGCAATGGCCACACCCGCTCCCCATCGGCATAAGCAACGATGCCTTCTGCATCAATTCTCACCTGTGTGCCCTGTTGGATGCTGACCTCAGGTTCTGTGATGTGTGTTCCAGCAAAAACACGAGGAAACAGTCTCAGGAATCGCACTTTCGACAGCGGTTTCAAAACAAAAACATCCAGCAGGCCATCCTCCATGCTTGCCTGTGGTGCCACCTTCATACCGCCACCCATACTTGTGTTGTTTGCCACAGAAATAAGCATGGCTTTCTGAGTAGTTGAAACACCATCAATAGTGATGCTGTAATCCACCGGCCTGAAAGCAAACAACTCGCGCAAGAGGGCGATGATGTAACGACTTTTGCCTTGTGGCCTTTTCATTGTGTTTGCCCGCTCATTCACTACTGCATCAAATCCTGCAGAAAGTATGCTGGCAAACCAGCGAACCTGCGTTCCATCACTCGAGGTGACACGCCCCAGATCCAATCGTTGCGGTTCACGTGAGAGAGAATCAAGAAGCCTGTTTACCGCGGCGGGTATGTCTCCTATGGGAAGACCAAGACCTCGCGCTAAATCATTGCCCGTTCCCGCTGGGATAACACCGAAGGGAATAGATGTTTGTGCAACAGCATTGACGGCAAGTGACACCATGCCATCCCCACCAACCACAACGAGGGCGTCAGGAGTCAACGCCAGTGCTCGATTGACCTTTCCATTGAGTAAGTGAAAGTCCTCGGCTCGAAGCTCGGTCACCTCATAACCTGCATATTCAAGAGCAGAAACAGTTGCAGCTCCAGCACCAGCATGGGCGCCAAATGACGCAGTGGGGTTTATTGCCACAACAATGGGGCCTTGGCCAAGTTTCACCTTTTGATTATGTCGCTAAAAACACAGATGCCCACTCCGGAATCGGAATGGGCATCTGTGTTTGAGCTATTTAGTCACCCTTGCGGTTGAGCATAACCCGGTAGGTCAAACCAGCCAGTGCTGCACCCGCAAGAGGAGCCACGATGAATACCCACAACTGTGACATCGGGAATGCGCCACCGTAGACAGCGGTTGCCAGAGAACGGGCTGGGTTAACCGAGGTGTTGCTGATGGGAATAGTCACAATGTGAATAAGTGTCAGGGTGAGACCAATTGCCAAGGGAGCAAATCCCACGACGGCAAGCTTGTGAGTGGTTCCGAGAACAACCCAGACAAGCAGTGCGGTAAAGAAAACTTCAGCAAGGATGACCGCCGTGAGACCAAATCCACCGGGGGAACCTTCACCATAACCGTTGGACGCAAAACCTGCCTCAGTGGACATCAAAAGGAATCCCAGAGGGCCATCGGTAGCAATGAGATAGATCAACGTGGTTGCAAGCAAGCCACCAACTATCTGAGCCAGAACATAGGCAGGCACGTCTTTCCAGGGCATGCGTTGAGCGAAAGCCAACCCAACGCTCACAGCAGGATTGAAGTGCGCCCCAGAGATGCGGCCAACTGAATAGGCAGCAGCCAAAACCGCAATACCGACGGCTAAAGCGACACCAAGAATGCCAACCCCGTTGGTGTCTTCATGGAATCCTGCAGCAAAAATAGCGGCACCAATAAGGCCCAATACGAGAACAAATGTTCCCCAGATTTCAGCAAGAACACGTGCAGTCATGCTGTGTTCTTCGACGTCTACTTTTTCAGACATGTATTTCCTCGATTCGAAAGCGGATGTGCTTTCCCACGATAGGTGTCACCTGTTTATGTCGATCAAAACACGCCATCTAAGCTGTGAATTGAACTCAATCGAGTGCGTTTTTGAGGTATTTATCCCTCAATTTTTGTCAGGAATTAACGAGAAAAACCCCCGCATAAGCGAGGGTTTGACTTGCTGGGGTACCTGGACTCGAACCAAGAACAAAGGTACCAGAAACCTTCGTGTTGCCAATTACACCATACCCCACCGGGCCTGGGCTAAGCCCTGAACCGACTCCCTAGCCTAACCCACGAGGGCCACGCTAAACAAACTCGGCAAGGCTAGCGTTCGTTGAAACGAACCAGACGTTCAATAGTGTCTTTCTTGCCCAAAATCTCCATTGATTCAAACAGCGGAGGAGAAATGCGACGTCCCGAAATCGCTGTTCTCAATGGACCAAAGGCATTACGTGGTTTGAGTTCTAAACCTTCGATCAGCGCTTCATTGAGAGAAGCCTGAATCGTGTCGTGCGTGAACTCTGACTCAGGAATGAGCTCAAGAACATTCACCGATGCAGCGACAATTTCACCGGAATTCTCTGGAAGGCCTTTGAGTGCATCCTCCGCATAGTTAATCTGCGTTGCGGGAGTGAATAAGAACTCGAGCAAATCGGGTGCTTCACTCAACACGTTCATTCGTGTTTGGACTAAAGGGGCAGCCAAAGAAAGAATCTTCAGCTGCTCCTCTGTGGGGTTATTGCTGAGTACGTTGCCTGCTTGCAGATAGGGAACCATGCGAGCGGTGAAGTCCTCCACAGAAAGCAGTCGAATGTGGTCGCCATTGATAGCGTCCGCCTTTTTCTGATCAAAACGCGCAGGGTTGGGGTTGACATTCACCACGTCAAAGGCCTTCACCATCTCCTGGATGGTGAAAACGTCACGATCGTGAGACAGAGACCATCCCAAGAGAGCAAGGTAGTTGATGAGACCTTCAGGGATGAAACCACGGTCACGGTGGTGGAACAGGTTTGCTTCCGGATCACGCTTGGAAAGTTTCTTATTTCCCTCCCCCATGACATAAGGCAAGTGACCAAAACGTGGGATGTGGGTGGTGAATCCTGCATCGATGAGTGCGTGATACAGCGCAATCTGCCTAGGAGTTGACGAGAGCAGATCTTCACCACGCAGAACGTGCGTGACCTGCATGATGGCGTCATCTACGGGGTTGACCAGCGTATAGAGGGGGTCACCGTTGGGACGAACTACGACAAAGTCAGGAAAAGACCCAGCCGGGAAGGTGATTTCTCCGCGAACCAAGTCATCAAAAGTGATGTCCTCGTCTGGCACGCGAACACGCAGTGCAGGCAGGCGACCTTCAGCGCGGTAAGCAGCCTTTTGTTCTTCGGTGAGGTCGCGATCAAAGTTGTCATAGCCAACCTTGGGGTCTTTGCCAGCGGCGATATTGCGCGCTTCAATCTCTTCGGGAGTGGAGAAGCTCTCATAAACACGGCCGGTTGCCTTGAGCTTCTCAATGACTTCTTTGTAAATGTCCGATCGCTGAGACTGGCGGTAGGGCCCGTGAGGTCCGCCCACATTTATGCCTTCATCCCAGTCCAAGTTCAACCAGGTGAGCGCATCAATGATTTGCTCATAGCTTTCTTCCGAGTCGCGGGCAGCGTCAGTATCTTCGATGCGGAAAATAAACTTTCCACCAGTGTGACGCGCATAAGCCCAGTTAAACAGGGCAGTACGCACAAGACCAACGTGAGGAGTTCCCGTCGGCGAGGGGCAAAAGCGAACGCGGACATCACTTCCGGTGGCCGTGGAGAATGGGTAATTGGTTGTCATGCGTCGAGCCTGGTCATCCATCCGTGACGGTCAGGAAGTCTTCCATACTGGATGTCGGTCAGTTCCTTACGCAAGCTCATCGTGAGCTCCCCAGCTGGAGCATTTGGATTTCCTACAGAGAGGCCATCTGCGCCAATGAGTTGACCGATAGGAGTAATTACCGCTGCAGTGCCACAAGCAAACACTTCCGCAATCTGACCTGAGGCAACGCCTTCCTTCCATTCGGAGATGGGTACGGTGCGTTCTTCAACCTCGAGACCACGATCGCGTGCCAAAGTAATAACACTTTCACGGGTAATTCCCTCAAGAATTGTTCCAGTGAGTTTCGGAGTCACAATCTTGCCATCCTTGTGGACGAAGAAGACGTTCATTCCACCGAGTTCTTCCACGTTAGTGTGAGTTTCTGAATCAAGGAAAAGAACCTGAGCACATCCGTTTTCATAAGCCTCAACCTGAGCAAGTAGCGATGACGCATAGTTTCCACCACACTTTGCTGCACCGGTTCCGCCTTTACCCGCGCGGGAATATTCAGTGGTGAGCCAAATCTTCACAGGGGCAACACCCTGAGCAAAGTAAGCACCCGCAGGAGAAGCAATGAGGTAGTAGCCAACCTTGTGCGCAGCACGAACACCCAGGAAGGTTTCGTTGGCAATCATGAACGGACGCAGATACAGGCTAGTCTCAGGCGCAGAGGGCACCCACTTGCCATCAACAGCTATGAGTTGCTTGATTGATTCAATGAAATCGGGAACTGAAAGTTCTGGCAAAGCCATCCGGCGCGCTGACCGCTGTAGACGCAGAGCGTTCGCTTCGGGACGGAAAGTCCAAATGGAGTCATCGGCGTGACGGTATGCCTTGAGCCCTTCGAAGATTTCTTGACCGTAGTGCAGAACAGATGCTGCAGGGTCGAGGGTAAGTGGACCATAGGGCTGGACATGCGCGTTGTGCCACCCCTGTTCAATGGTCCAGTCTATGGAGACCATGTGGTCGGTGAAGTGCTTACCAAAACCGGGGTCAGCAAGAATTTCCTCACGCGCAGCCTCAGCTCGTGCCGACGTTGAGGGTGTGAGTGCGAAGTTCAGCGGAAACGACGACGTTTCAGTGCTCATGATCTTCCCTTACTTTCTAGGACAGTCGGGCAACAATAGCGTCGCCGATGTCTCTGGTTTGACGAATGGCAGTCCCACGTTCTGAGAGGTCAGCTGCCACGGCATCATTGATGCGGGCAGCGGCCTCGGAGTATCCAAAGTGATCAAGCATGAGAGCAACGGAGAGAATTGCAGCTGTGGGATCTGCTTTTTGCTGACCAGCAATGTCCGGAGCTGAGCCGTGTACTGGTTCAAACATGCTGGGGAACGCGTTGGTGGGGTTAATGTTTCCGCTGGCGGCCAGACCGATACCACCACTAATTGCGGCTGCCAGATCGGTGAGAATATCTCCGAACAGATTGTCGGTGACGATGACGTCGAAACGTGAAGGGTCCGTGACAAAGAAGATCGTGGCAGCATCGATGTGCAGGTAGTCCACGTCAACCTGAGGGTATTCGGTAGCCACAGCGTTGACGATGCGACTCCATAGTGAGCCGGCGTTCACCAAGACATTTGTCTTGTGGACCAGGGTGAGCTTTTTGCGATCACGCTGAGCGGCCAACTCAAACGCATAGCGCACGACACGCTCGACACCGTGTGCAGTGTTGACAGATAGTTCGTTGGCAATTTCGAATTCGGTGCCCTGACGCAAAGCCCCGCCGTTGCCCACATACGGACCTTCGGTGCCTTCACGAACGACAACAAAGTCAACTACTCCAGGGTTCGCCAGTGGGCTGGTCACTCCGGGGAAAATCGTCGTAGGACGCAGGTTCACGTAGTGGTCAAGGCTAAAGCGGAGTTTAAGCAACAGGCCACGTTCAATAATCCCGGCGGGAATACGGGGATCTCCAGGCTTACCACCGACAGCTCCGAGCAAAATAGCTTCGTGCTGTGAAATGGCAGCAAGATCCTCATCGTTGAGAACATCACCGGTTTCGAGGTAGCGGTCAGCACCAAGAGAGAAATGAGACTTTTCAACGACAAGGTCAAACTGTGACGCAACAACATCTAGCACTTTGACCGCTTCGGCAATAACTTCTGGGCCGATGCCGTCCCCGGGGATAACTGCGAGCTTGAGTGTGCGTGACATGAGACTTCCTTGAGCAGAAATGATAATTAGTCGGTGATGTCTACTTCGAGCATGACATCTGCATCGATGGCAACGCGAACCTTTTCAAGCAATGACGCTGGAACAGGTGAATCAACGGTGAGGACGGAGAGTGCTTTACCACCTAGGTTTTGACGGGCAATCTGCATACCTGCGATGTTGATCTTGGCGTCGCCGAATTCTTTGCCATAAACGGCAACAATTCCGGGACGGTCGATGTATTGCATCACGATCAGGTGATCATCGATGGGGACATCGACCTCGTAACCGTTGATTTCAACAACTTTCTCAACCTGCTTGATACCGGCGAGAGTTCCGGAGACTGAAACCTGGGTTCCGTCACTGAGCGCGCCACGTATGGTGAGCATGGTTCGGTATTCCGGAGATTCTTCTTCACGTAATTCTCGAACTTCGATTCCGCGCTGCTCTGCAAGCAGTGGTGCGTTCACGTAGGACACACTTTCGCTGACCACGTTAGTGAAAATACCCTTGAGTGCAGCAAGCTTGAGAACCGAGGTATCAAACTGTGTGATTTCACCACGCACCTCAATATCGACAGAAGTCAGCGGGCTGGTGTGAGCCAAACCAGAGAAGACTTGACCAAGCTTCTCCACCAGCGGAATCGCAGGGCGAACATACGGATCGATGACTCCCCCAGCAACGTTGACCGCATCGGGGACAAGCTCGCCGCTGAGTGCTAAGCGAACAGACTTAGCAACAGAAATTCCGGCTTTTTCTTGTGCTTCATCTGTTGAAGCGCCCAAGTGTGGAGTCGTGATGACGTTGGGTAAACCTAACAGTGGTGAACCAGTTGGAGGTTCAGAGACAAAGACGTCCAAACCAGCACCAGCAATCACGTTGTTGGTGAGTGCTTCGTAGAGGGCATCCTCGTCAATGAGTCCACCACGCGCCACGTTAATGACATAGGCAGTGGACTTCATAGCAGCGAGCTGTGCCTTGCCGATCATGCCTGTGGTTTCAGGAGTTTTAGGCATGTGGATGGTGATGAAGTCAGCAGTTTCAATCAGCTCATCTAACGAGAGCAGTTGAACACCGAGTTGCTGTGCGCGGGCAGAGGTGACGTAGGGGTCATAAGCGACAACCTTGGTTCCAAACGCCTGCATGCGAGCTGCAATGAGAGCACCAATACGCCCCAGGCCAATGATTCCAATGGTCTTCTCATAGAGTTCGGTTCCAGTGAAGGCGCTGCGCTTCCACTTGCCTTCAGCCAATGCTGCGTGCGCAGCTGGAATGTGACGAGCCAAGCTGAGAATGTGTCCGCAGGTCAACTCTGCGGCAGAAATGATGTTGGACGTAGGAGCGTTAACCACCATGACACCGGCTGCGGTAGCTCCCTTGATGTCAACGTTGTCGAGACCGACACCTGCTCGAGCAATGACCTTGAGGTTAGGGGCCGCAGCAAGAACTTCGGCGTCAACCTGGGTTGCCGAGCGAACCAAAATTGCATTGGCGGCGTGAACAGCTTCTAAGAGTGCTGGACGATCCGTTCCGTCAACAACACGGACGTCAAAGTCTGGCCCGAGAGCTTCGATTGTTGCAGGAGAAAGTTCTTCGGCAATGAGAACAACAGGCTTTGACACGAGAAATGGTTCCTTAACTAACTTTTCGCACGAGAAGACTCAAGTCTACCCGAGCACTTTCGGGCGAAATTGCCCTAACTAACACTGAAAATGAGGAAAGCGTTGGTGCCCAACACGAGGTCTACACCGATCACTGCTGAGACACTCAAGGCCACAATGAAAATAACAAAACTGGGCAGCAGCTTCTGTTTTCTGGAGACCCACAACGCCAGAAAAAACAACGTAAGGGGTGCGAGAATTCCGAGGATGATGGCACACCAACCAAAGACGCTCAGCCCGATACCCAAACTGAAACTTTGCGAAAGCACACCAAAGAAGTTGCCAATGCCTTCCCACACGTCATAGGCAAAGAACAGGGCAAAAACAGCAACCAGGATCCACCCGGCGATACCACGACGAATTTTCTGTTCCATCACTAACCTGCCCAAGCAAGGTAGGGCCAAGGAATGAGTACAAACGCTCCAAGGAGCAAGAACACCATGCGCTTTATCACCGAGCTGTTCTGCCCGAGATAGAGGACGGCAGCAAACCACAGCGAAGGTGCTGCAACTGCAAGCCACAGTCCCAGCACAAACATGCTGTTTCCCAGTGGGTCAGCTATTTGCGTGGGATTACGCAACGCGGTGATCAACCATGCAACGCTGTACAACAGATAAACGCCGCCGAAGATACCAAACCCAACCAGAGCAATCGAGCTCATACCGGTCTGAACATTGTCGACTGAGCCTTCTGTTGGCTCATTGGTTGAAGAATTAACAGAAGAAGCGCCGCGTGCATCACCTTTGGCACTCTGTGGTGCCCCAGTGACCAGGCGATCTTCATCGCCTGCCCAACTGAGGGCATCATCTTCATGAGTACTCATGTGTGACGCGCGCGGCGCATCCTCTCTGTTGCTAATGACTAGCGGGCTGCAGAACCCTCGGTGTAGTCCTTGTCCTGGGGGCGCCATGCGAAGAGTTCACGCAGCTTGCGACCAGTTGCCTCGATGGGGTGAGAAGCACCCTTTTCGCGAAGGGCGAGGAACTCGGGAGCTCCAGCATCCTGGTCGTTGATGAAGCGGGTTGCGAATGCGCCGTTTTGGATGTCTGCGAGAACTTCCTTCATGTGCTCCTTGACCGAGGGGTCAATCACGCGCGGACCGGAAACGTAGTCACCGAACTCTGCTGTGTCAGAAACTGACCAACGCTGCTTGGCGATGCCACCTTCCCACATCAGGTCCACGATGAGCTTGAGTTCGTGCAAAACCTCAAAGTAGGCGATCTCTGGCTGGTAGCCAGCCTCAACGAGAGTCTCAAAGCCGTACATGACAAGCTGCGAAGCACCACCGCAGAGAACTGCCTGCTCACCAAAGAGGTCAGTCTCAGTTTCTTCGGTGAAGGTGGTCTTGATACCACCGGCACGCAGGCCACCGATTGCCTTGGAGTAGGACCATGCGGTCTCCCAGGCGTTTCCGGTTGCATCGTTTTCAACAGCAACGATCACAGGAACACCACGGCCGGCAAGGTACTCACGGCGTACAGTGTGACCTGGGCCCTTCGGCGCGACGAGAGCAACATCCACGTTTGAAGGAGCGGTGATGTATCCGTAACGGATGTTGAAACCGTGACCGAAGATGAGGGTCTTTCCTGCAGAGAGGTTTGGAGCAATGTCATCTGCGTACAAGTGACGCTGAACCTGGTCTGGTGCGAGGATGACGATGACGTCACCCCATGCTGCAGCCTCAGCAGTAGTCATTACCTTGAGGCCTGCTTCTTCTGCTTTAGCAATTGACTTTGAGTTAGCTTTCAGACCAACCACTACGTCAACGCCCGAATCGTGAAGGTTGAGTGCGTGTGCATGGCCCTGAGAGCCGTAACCGATGACGGCAACCTTCTTGCTCTTGATGAGCTCGAGGTCAGCATCCTTGTCGTAGTGAATTTCAGTCACTTTGTCATTTCTCCTTGTTTGTAGGTTTCGAAAATCTATACATCGTTAGTTTTTGAACACACGCTCGGTGATGGATTTACTTCCACGACCAATCGCAATCGCACCAGACTGTGCAATCTCTTTGATTCCATAGGGCTCTAGTACCTTGAGGAAAGCTGAAATCTTGGCACCGTTACCGGTGACTTCAATCACCAGGGCATCATTTGCCACATCAACAACACGAGCACGGAAGAGCGTCACTGCCTCCAGAACCTGCGAACGAGTTGAGTTATCAACACGAACCTTAATCAACATGTGATCGCGCATGACGGACTGTTCTGGATCCAGTTCAACAATCTTGATGACGTTGATGAGTTTGTTGAGTTGCTTGGTGATTTGCTCCAGCGGAAGGTTCTCAACGTCCACCACAACGGTGATGCGCGAGAGGCCTTCAATTTCGCTGTGACCTACCGCAAGGGATTCAATGTTGAATCCGCGACGAGCAAACAAACCCGCAACTCGAGTCAATAGACCTGGCTTGTCCTCAACAAGGAGGCTTAGAACGTGGGTACTCATAGTCTTTCCTCCCCTTATTCGTCGGTATCCCACGTCGGAGCGTGGTCTCTGGCGTATTGGACATAGCTGTTACTGACTCCCTGGGGAACCATTGGCCACACCATCGAATCTGCACTGACGACAAAGTCAATCACCACAGGACGGTCGTTAGTCTCAAGAGCGAGTTTGATGGCAGCGTCGATTTCTTCTTCCCTGGTAACGCGAATTCCCAGTGCACCGTATGCATCAGCAAGCTTGACGAAATCTGGAACACGAATGGTGTCATGACCGGTGTTCAAGTCAGTGTTGGAGTAACGACCGTCATAGAAAAGGGTCTGCCACTGGCGAACCATCCCCAAGGAGGAGTTGTTGATGACCGCAACTTTGATGGGGATGTTGTTGATAGTGCAGGTAGCCAATTCTTGGTTGGTCATCTGGAAGCAACCATCACCATCGATTGCCCAGACCACACGATCAGGCTCACCCACCTTGGCCCCCATAGCTGCAGGCACGGAATAACCCATGGTTCCTGCACCACCGGAGTTCAACCACGCATTGGGGCGCTCATATTTGATGAACTGGGCAGCCCACATTTGGTGCTGTCCAACACCAGAGGTGTAAATAGCTTCAGGGCCAGAAAGCTCGCCAATACGGGTGATGATGTGCTGAGGGGCCAACAGGCCGTCAGTGGGCTCCGCATAGCCAAGAGGGTACTCTTCACGCAGTGAATTCAGGGTGCTCCACCACTCACTGAAATCAGCTTTCTTCGCTCCAGGGGTGTCTTTGTAGACCTCAATGAGGTCAGCAATAACATCCTTGAGATCTCCCACGATGGGAACTTCTGCAGCACGAATCTTTCCGATTTCTGCAGGATCAATATCTACGTGAATAACTTTGGCATTTGGCGCAAATAGTGAGGCTTTACCGGTCACACGGTCATCAAAACGCGCACCCAGAGTAATCAACAAATCAGCATCCTGTAATGCAAGAACAGCAGGAACTGTTCCGTGCATACCAGGCATACCGAGGTTGTTTTCGTGGCTGTCAGGGAATGCACCTCGAGCCATCAGCGTGGTAACTACTGGTGCACCCACAAGGTTCACAAGCTCAAGTAGCTCAGCGGAAGCACCTGAGCGGATAATTCCACCACCGACATAGAAGACGGGCTTCTTAGCTTCAACGATGAGATCAGCAGCGGCCTGAATCTGCTTGCCGTGTGCCTTAGTTACCGGACGGTAACCAGGAAGGTCAATGCTGGGTGGCCAGATAAAGGGCACTATTGCCTGTTGTGCATCTTTTGTGATGTCGACTAGGACTGGGCCAGGACGTCCAGTGGATGCAATGTGGTAGGCCGCAGCAATCGTGGCAGGGATATCTTCAGCCTTGGTGACCAAGAAAGAGTGCTTGGTAATGGGCATCGTGATTCCCACAATGTCTGCCTCTTGGAAAGCATCGGTGCCCATCAGGTGAGAGAAAACCTGACCGGTAATCGCCAATAGCGGAACAGAGTCCATATAGGCATCTGCAATCGCGGTCACCAGGTTTGTAGCACCCGGACCAGAAGTCGCGATACAGACACCTGTTTTTCCGGTTGCCGATGCGTACCCCTGTGCTGCGTGACCAGCACCTTGCTCGTGACGAACCAGAATGTGGCGAAGCTTCTTCGAATCCATCAGTGGGTCATAGACCGGCAGAATGGCGCCACCGGGCAAACCAAATACATCTGTAACTCCCAGGAGCTCCAGTGATCGAACAACAGCTTCTGCACCAGTCATTTCAGGCGCGGTAGAGGAAGCGCTAGGCGCGGATGTGGGGAGTGATTCCGTAGACATCGTGAATCCCTTAATGTGAGAAAGCGAAAAGTGATCGGGCGTCGTTACCCAGTAATCGCACCCTCTGATGCGGAATGAACCAGCTTGGAGTACTTTGCAAGCACACCTCTGGTGTAACGCGGAGGGAGCGGAGCCCAGCCGATTCGGCGAGCTTCGAGCTCTGATTCGTCGACGAGTAAGTCGAGCGTCCGAGCTGCGATATCGACCCGTATGAGATCACCATCGCGCACGAGGGCAACGGGTCCACCGTCAACTGCCTCGGGAGCTATATGGCCGATACACAGTCCGGTTGTGCCGCCTGAGAATCGTCCGTCTGTCAATAGTAGAACATCTTTACCCAGTCCCGCACCCTTGATGGCAGCGGTGATGGCGAGCATCTCACGCATACCGGGGCCACCCTTAGGACCTTCATAGCGGATGAGAACGATGTCACCCTTTTTGATGCTGCCTTCGGTGAGGGCATCCATTGCGGCGCGTTCACGCTCAAATACGCGGGCAGGGCCTTCAAATACGTCCAGATCAAACCCCGCGGTCTTCACCACAGCGCCTTCAGGAGCAAGTGTTCCGTGCAGAATCGAAATTCCACCGGTGGCGTGAATGGGATTATCTAGCGTGCGGATAACTTCACCATCTAGTGGCATGAGATTCATCTCTTCGAGATTTTCAGCCAATGTTTTTCCGGTGACGGTGAGGGCATCGCCGTGCATCAAACCTGCATCAAGAAGTGCCTTCATCACGACAGGGACACCACCAACACGGTCCACATCGTTCATAACGTACTGACCAAACGGCTTAAGGTCACCAATGTGGGGAACCTTGTCAGCAATCTTGTTGAAGTCATCCAGGGTGAGATCAACGTCAGCTTCACGTGCAATAGCAAGCAAGTGAAGAATGGCGTTGGTCGATCCACCAAAAGCCATCAAAACGGCGATAGCGTTTTCGAACGCTTTTCTGGTCATAATGTCGCGCGCAGTGATTCCCTGGCGAATTAGGTTGACGACTGCTTCACCCGAACGGTGTGCGTAGTAGTCACGGCGACGGTCTGCACTCGGAGGAGCTGCGGAACCTGGCAGGCTCATACCGAGCGCTTCAGCGATGGATGCCATCGTGTTAGCGGTGTACATACCGCCACACGCACCCTCACCGGGGCAGATAGCTCGCTCAATACGATCGAGGTCTTCTTCGCTCATTGTGCCGGCCTTGCAGGCACCCACGGCCTCAAAAGCGTCGATAATGGTGACGTTCTTTTCAGTGCCGTCAGAAAGACGAACCCAACCAGGGGCAATAGAACCTGCGTAGAGGAAGACTGAGGCCAGATCCAAACGGGCAGCAGCCATCAACATGCCTGGAAGTGACTTGTCACAACCAGCCAAAAGAACAGAACCGTCGAGGCGCTCTGCCTGCATCACGGTTTCCACAGAGTCAGCGATGACCTCGCGTGAAACCAGCGAGAAGTGCATTCCCTCGTGGCCCATGGAAATACCATCTGAAACCGAAACTGTTCCGAATTGGAGTGGGTATCCACCGCCGGAGTGAACGCCTTCCTTACAGGCCTGCGCGAGTCTGTCCAGGCTGAGATTGCAGGGAGTGATTTCATTCCACGAGCTGGCAACACCAATCTGTGGTTTGCTCCAGTCTTCATCTCCCATACCGACAGCACGAAGCATTCCTCGAGAGGCGGCTTTTTCAATACCGTCTGTGACGTCGCGACTACGTGGTTTCATGTCGTTTTCTGGCATAGCTCTCAGTCTACGGCCTTCACAGGCGGAGAAAATTCCCGCTCAATACTCCCGGTTAATTCCCAGCCCTTATGGTGAGAACTCCCCCACAGCACCCAGCTTGGGCAACTAGGCTGGAACAAATGATTCAAGTTGGAATGAGCGCTTCCTGCGTATACCCCCTGGCCTGTGAAGATGGCTTTCGATTTGCGAACCTCGCCGGCTATGACGGGGTGGAAGTAATGGTCACGCGCGAACCCGTAACTCAAAGTGTCGATGGCCTCAAGAAGCTCATCGACACCTACGAGATGCCTGTGCTTTCTATCCACGCCCCCGTTTTGCTCCTCACCCACTTTGTCTGGGGCCGTGATCCTCAAATCAAGCTCGAAAAGTCTGCTGAATTAGCTGCAAACGTCGGTGCCAGCACGGTTGTGGTTCACCCGCCTTTCCGCTGGCAATCCACGTATGCGGATAAGTTTTTGGACATCGTTCGCCAAACTAGCGAGAACACAGGCATCACTATTGCGGTCGAAAACATGTTTCCCTGGAAGGTTCGAAACTCGCAGATGCAGGCCTACGCACCGGGACCAGACCCTCGTGAACTTGACTGTGATGCCATTACTCTCGATTTTTCTCACGCGGCACTCTCGGGCCACGACAGCATGGAACTCACGTTGGAATACGGCGAGCGCTTGCGCCATGTACACCTCACTGATGGTTCTGCGGCAGCAGATGACAACCGTATTTTCGATGAACACCTGCTACCTGGTTACGGCAAACAGCCGGTTGCAGAGGTCTTGCAACATCTGGCGGCCCAGGAATGGGATGGCCACGTGGTTGCTGAGGTCAATACCCGCAAAGCCAAGTCGGAGGAAGAACGACTGAGCCTGCTGGTTGAAACCCTCGATTTTGCCCGCTTGCATTTAGGACAGACTGTTTCACTATGACCGCAACACCCCGTAGCCTGAACCTCGCTGAGGTTGACTCGGCATGGGGCCACCAGGTCCTTGAAGGTAACCGCCTCGTTCAAGACTCTCGCCACATCGAGCCCGGTGATGTGTTCGTTGCTATGGGAAGCACAGGAACGTCAGGTCATGGGTTTATTGAGCAAGCCATTAGTAACGGGGCCAACGCCCTTGTCGTGGATCAGCAATGGAGCAAGGAAGCACTTGAAATTGCTCAGCGTGTTCAGTTTTCCGGCGAGGTCATCTCTGTTCCTCACCTCTGGATGGAACTACCTAGGATTTCTGATGCTTTTTGGGGCTTTCCTTCACAACATCTGACCATCGTGGGGGTAACCGGTACGAACGGGAAAACCTCTGTCGTTCAGCTCCTGGTTCAGGCCTGGCATCATTTGGGACTGCACTGTGCAAGCATTGGCACACTTGGCGTGGGTATTCATGGTCAGAAACTGCGTTCTACCGGCTTAACAACACCTTCAGTCAGCCAAGTGCATGAAATCTTGGCTTCTTTTGTTGACGCCGGGGTAACTCATGTGGGCATCGAGGTGAGCTCACACGCTCTCGAACAAGACCGCGTCGGGGCAGTTCGTTTCGCACAGGTAGCGTTTACCAATTTGACCCGTGACCACCTTGATTTCCATGGCACGATGGAAGCCTATGCTGCAGCCAAGGAGAAGATCTTTGATCTAGCTGGCACGCCTGCAGCGGTTCTCAACATCGATGATGCCTACGGCGAAAAGATGTTCAACACTTACCTGCCCACTCGCGCTGTGCTCGGTGTGAGCTCTACCGCACATCCTCAGGCTTCTATCACGGCCCACAACGTCCAGCTCGCTGCGAGCGGTTTAGCATGCGACATCGAGTTCGAGGGAGAAATTGCCTCTGTGTCGAGCTCGCTGGTGGGCAGATTTAACGTAGACAACCTGCTGCTGACCTCAGGCATTTTGCTTTCCGAAGGATTCACGTCGCACCAGATCGTAGACGTGCTTCCACAGTTAACTCCCGTTTTTGGCCGTATGAACAAGATTCAGCCCACACCGGACTCCCCCTTAGTCATCATCGATTACGCACACACTCCTGACGCTTTAGAGCAGGGCTTAGCTGCATTGGCCGATTACAACTTCACCCGCATCATCACCGTGTTTGGGTGCACAGGCGACCGAGATGCTGGCAAGCGCCCCGAGATGGCATCCATTGCCGAACGCGCATCCGATCTCGTGATTGTCACTGATGATGATGTTCACCACGAGGATGGCGACAAGATTGTTGCAGACATTCGTGCAGGATTTCGCAATCCCACCGCCGTAATTGAACGCCGTGATCGTGGCGAGGCCCTCCACTATGCAATTTCTCACGCCACCACTGGTGATGTAGTGTTCATTGCCGGGAAAGGCCACGAAGAATATTTAGTCATCGGGGATGACCTAGTTCCCTTCAGCGACACAGCAGTGGCTGAAGAATTGCTTGCACGCAAAGCAGCTGGAAAACTTTAGCGAGTTTCTGCTGACTTTCTCCAGCGAATGCCTGCCGCAATAAAGCCATCTAAATCCCCGTCAAAAACATGCGTGGGGTTATTGACTTCATATTCAGAACGCAAATCTTTGACCATTTGGTAGGGCGCGAGAACATAGCTGCGCATTTGGTCTCCCCAACTAGCTGTGATGTTTCCAGCAAGCTCTTTCTTTTTTGCGTTTTCTTCTTCACGCTGCAGCAATAACAAACGCGAGGTGAGCACGCGCATAGCTGCGGCACGGTTTTGAATTTGGCTCTTCTCGTTCTGGCAGCTCACTACGATTCCGGTTGGCAAGTGCGTAATGCGCACCGCAGAATCGGTGGTGTTGACAGACTGGCCACCGGGACCGCTGGAACGGAAAACATCAACGCGAATATCGTTTTCAGGAATCTCAATCGCTGCAGACTCAGGCATTAAGGGCACGACTTCAACAGCGGCAAAAGAAGTTTGTCGTTTACCGGCCGAGTTGAATGGGCTCATTCGCACCAAACGGTGTGTTCCTGCTTCGACAGACAAGGTTCCAAACGCGTAGGGCGCATCTACTTCGAACGTTGCAGATTTGATGCCGGCTTCTTCGGCGTAGCTGGTGTCAAGGACGTTGACGGTGTAGTTGTGCTTCTCTGCCCAGCGCAGATACATTCGCAGTAGCATTTCTGCGAAGTCTGCAGCATCCACTCCCCCGGCACCTGAACGGATGGTGACTACTGCAGGATAAGAGTCATATTCACCATTGAGCAGAGTCTGAACTTCAAGCTCACCCAAAACTGCAGTAATGGATTCCAGTTCAGCCTGTGCTTCTTTGGCCGAGTCTTCGTCACCAGCTTCGTTGGCCAATTCGACCAAAACTTCCAGATCATCCAGGCGTGAGGTAATGCTGTTGAGCTTGTTGAGTTCTGCTTGGCGGTGGCTGAGTTCACTTGTGATTTTTTGGGCATACGCGGTGTCATCCCATAAATCTGGGGCTTCCGCTAACTCACTCAATCGAGCAATTTCAGCGTTCAACCGATCAACATCAACGACAGCGGTGATATCGGCAAAAGTCGAGCGCAGTGCACGAATATTCTCGGTGAGGTCTAGATCAAGCATTATGTCTCCAGCCTACCTGCCGAGTCCTGGGCGTAGGCTTGAACCAGTTATGACTTCTTCCGGTGCCCCATTTCAGCTGCGTCAAGCAGCACTTCCGGTCTACCTTCCCACACTGTTATTTGCTGCCGGTGAAGCGGCGTTCATCCCTATCGTTCCGGTTATTGCTCACAATGTTGGCGCTAATCTTGCAACAGCTGGTTTGGTTGCGGGGATGCTCACCCTCGGCATTGTTACCGGTGATATCCCTAGCGGATGGATTATTTCCCGCATCGGCGAACGCATGGCCATGTTGTGGTCCACCCTCGTGGCGCTGCTGGGAACAGCACTAGCTCTTGCTGCAACAACACCCCTCATTCTTGGGGCTGGAATTTTCCTGATTGGTTTAGCAACCAGCGCATTCGCGCTGGCTAGACACGCATTTCTGACGAGCTTTGTGCCGCTGAATTATCGCGCCCGTGCCCTCTCAACGTTGGGAGGAATGTTTCGCGCAGGAGCGGTGATGGGTCCCTTCCTCTCGGCAGGAGTTCTTGCCCTGACACATAATCCGCTGGCTGCCTTTTGGTTGATGGCAGCATTCACTCTCTCTGCGGGTGCGGTCTTGCTGTTCATGCCAGATCCTGAAAAAACATTCGGACAGGTAATCAGAATTAAGGATGAATCTGGGGTTTCTCTTACTCCTGGGGAATTCGAAGTCGAAAAAGAAACTCACGGCCTCATGGCCACCATTATCAGGAACAAAGCTGTGCTCGCAAAGCTGGGTGTTGCTTCTGCCTTGGTCATGGCTTTGCGTTCGGGCCGTGCCGTGATTTTCCCATTATGGGCAGTCAGTATCGGAATCAAAGATTCGGACACGGCGTTGATAATTGGTTTAGCAACCGCGGTTGATTTCGCTTTGTTCTTTACCAGCGGTCAGATTATGGACAAGTGGGGACGTCTTGCTTCCATCGTCCCCTCCATGATCATCATGTCGGTGGCTTTACTCGTCTTAGCGCCCACGCATGATTTGCCCACCAACGTGTTGTGGTTTGTCATCACGATTTTCTTATTCGCCATTGGTAACGGTATCGGTTCAGGCATTTTGTTGACCCTAGCTTCAGACCTCGCCAACAAAGACAACCCAGCACCCTTTTTGGGCGCATGGCGTTTCATCACCGATTCCGGGGCAGCACTAGCCCCTTTAGGTATTTCTGCACTCACGGCAGCACTGTCACTAGCAGTGGCGTCTGCCGTGACCGGTGTTGCCGGGCTTATCGGCGTTGTGCTGATGTTGGTTTATGTTCCGAAGTATTTACCTCGAAAAAAGAACCTAGTTCCCCGAGGCTGACAATGCTCGGCTGAGTGCATCAGTCAACGCAGCATCTGCCGCACCGTAGGCAGCCCAGTCTCCAGATACTCGAGCAGCTTCACGGTCTGTGAGGGCCTTCTGAGCATCTTGAAGTGCCTTGGTCAATTCGGGGTTTGCCGTGCTACCGCCAGAACCGCCCGCAGGGTCGTTCTCTGGTGGTTGTGCGCCCTCGTTAGTGGGTTGGTCAACGCCCGCATTGCCACCAAAGAGAACATCGAGAGCTTCTGGCAGGGTGTCCTCGAAGGCGATTTGGTCACCGAAAGCAACAAGAATCTTCTTCAACAGCGGGTAGCTCGTGTTACCGGTGGACTGAACATAGACCGGCTGGACATAGAGCAGACCGCCACCAACAGGCAGTGTCAGCAGGTTTCCCTTGAGCACATTGGTCGAACCCTGTGACAACAGGTTCAATTCCTTCGACACGTCAGGGTCAGCATTGAAGTTGTTCTGAACCTGCCCAGGACCTGGGACGGTAACGACCTTAGGAAGTGTCAGCAAGCGAAGCTTTCCATACTCCTCTGATTTCTTACCTGCCTCAGTTCCCGCATCGGAGTTGGCAACAAGGTAGCCCGTCAGTACGTTACGACTGGAGGTACCGGTTGCCTTCGGAATAAAGGTGGAGTAAATCGAGTATGCAGGAGCTTCCGCACCTGGAACCTTCATAGTCAGGTAGTAGGGCGACTGATACTTGGTTGCATCTGTTGCCGCGGTGGGATCGTTGGGAGTAACCCATGCGTCATCACCCGAGTAGAAGGAGCCTGGGTCAGTCACGTGGTACTGCCCCAAAATGGAGCGCTGTGCTTTGAACAGGTCCGTGGGGTATCGAACATGGCTCATCAGATCAGCAGACATCTCACTGATCGGCTTGATGTTGGAGGGGTAGATCTTCTGCCATGTCTTCAACACAGCATCTTCTTCATCCCACGCATACAGCGTGACTGAACCATCGTAAGCATCCACTGTTGCTTTGACCGAGTTTCGGATGTAGTTCACGTTATCGAGCACAAACGCACTTGCGGGTTGTGGCTGGTCACTGATGGCAGCCGAGAGGCTTTCCATCTTGGAGTATGGGTAGTTTGCGCTCGTGGTGTATCCGTCAATTACCCACAGAATACGACCATCAGCCACTGTGGGGTACGGATCGCTATCGAGGGTGAGATAGGGAGCTACCTTCTGAACTCGCTCACGAGGGTCGCGGTCATAAATGATTTGTGAATCATTCGTGACAGCGTCAGAAAGCAGAATCTCTTCGCTTTGGAACTTCAGTGCGTAAACAAGACGGTTGAATACATTTTCTAACTTGGGTCCGCCATCGCCAGCGAAGGTGTTATAGACCTGCTCGTTTTCTTCACTAGATGCTGGGTAGTCAAGTTCAACTGGCTTAGTGCTAGAGGTTCCACCCACGATGGAATACAGCGGAGAGTTCTCGCCGAAGTAAATTCGAGGCTCAAACTCGCCAAGCTCACCGGTTGAAGGAATACCGGCTTGCAGGAAGACGGGCTGTCCGTCAGTAGAACGTTCTGTTCCGTAGGCAGCTACGAGGCCGTAACCATGGGTGTACACCAGGGTGTTGTTGTACCAACTCTGGTTACTTCCCACCCCAGCCTGGTTGAGCTCGCGGACAGCTACTACAGAGTCTTGGGACTTCCCATCGATGGTATAGCGGTCAACATCGAGCTCTCCTGCGAATGCGTAGTACTGCTTGAACTGCTCGAGCTGGGCAAAAGATGCACTCACAAGTGCAGGGTCAATGATGCGGATACTAGCTGTGGTCTCTGCATCTGCACGCAAGGCTCCGGGAGTTGCGTCAGTGGTGGCGTTGTAAGGAGATGCATCTATATCTGCAACCCCATACGCTTCACGTGTGAGTTCAATGTTTCGGGCTATGTAGGGAGCTTCCAAGCTTCGCTCGGAAGGGTCAACAACAAATCGCTGCATCACCCAGGGGTAACCCATGGTGAGGACGAGACCGGCAATAACGAGCATTGCAGTGCCAATCAGAGACAAACGCCAACGACCGGTAAAAGCGGTAACAATGAAGAGCAAGGCAACCAACAGCGCAATCAGCGAGAGGATCTGAAGACCAGGGATGGTTGCGTTCACATCTGTGTATCCAGCGCCCGTGATCAAACCGGTGTCGTTGTTCAAGGTGGCATATTGATCAAGCCAAATGCTCACACCCTGAAGAGCGATGTAGATTGCGGCAGTGATAGCCAACTGAATACGGGCTGCCTTGGCCACCCGTAGCTCGCGACGAACAATCGCAATCGAGCCATACACATAGTTAGTAATCAGTGCGGCCAATCCACACAGCAACACAATCGCTGAGAACAAGGAAACAACTGCTCTGAAGAAGGGCAGATCAAAGAGGTAGAACGAAATGTCCATCTTGAACTGCGGATCTACAGTTCCCGTGGGGACAGCATTGAACCAGAGCATTGCCAAAGGCCAGCGGGTCGCCGTGGACAGACCGGCGAAAACACCTAACAGAGCGGGAACAACCCAGGTCAGCAGTTTTCGCAAGGGTTCAATGACGTCCTGATAGCGATCCAACTGAGAATTCAAACGCGCATAAACAGGACGACTTCTATAGGCAATTTCAATCGAGAGCCATACTGGTACCGCCATGGCAATAAACCCGGCAACAAAGAAACCGGCGGCAGCAAACCATTGCGTAGTGAGAACGTTGAGGAAGCCCAGCTGGTCGAACCAGAGGATATCTGCATAGACACTGGCGAACGCGAAGAACACCACGAGCAGTACCACCAAAATACCGACGGTGATCGCTACAGGTCCCCGGTTACCCAGGCGTCGTACTGAAGACGTTGATGCATTACTCACGAAGTAACCTCACTCATTGTTGTGGACTCAATTCTGGCATGTGGGGAACATGTTCATTTCAGCATTCATGGCCGTTGCCTTATCCCCGTGCATTTCGATGAAGTTGATGACGTTGATTGCTTCATTCAGTGTGGAAACCGCAAAAACACTGACTCCGTTAGGAACGTGACCAACTACTTCGTCACAGTTATCAACCGGCGCCAAGAAGTAGTCGGCTCCAGCTTTATGGGCACCATATAGCTTTTGGCGAATACCACCAATGGGGCCCACATTTCCTTGGGCATCAATGGTTCCCGTTCCAGCAAAGTGATTTCCTGCGGTCATCTCATCTGGGGTGAGTTTGTCTATGATTCCCAGCGCAAACATCATTCCGGCGCTGGGGCCACCAACATCATCTAGACGGATTTTGACCTCAAAGGGGAAGTCATATTGTGCTGTGGCACCGATTCCTAACACCGTATTGCCATCCACATCGATGGGGGTTACCTGGGCTTCTTGAGCTGCTCCATTGCGAAGGAAATTAACAGTGCCAGGCGTTTGCGTTCCGTTTTCTTTGAGCAGTTCACGCAGCTGTGGAACGCTTTCGACTGCGGTGCCATTGAACGTGGTGATGACATCACCAATTGACAGCACATCCTTGGCTGGTGATTGATCGGTAAATCCAAGAACTTCAACACCCACGATGACGTCATATCCCAGATTGGTCAAAGCTGCAGCAATAGCGTCCTGCTGTGAATTCACCATCTGTGCGGTGTTGGAAGCTTCTCGTTCTTCTTTGGTTTCTTGTTTGGGGAAAATGGCATCCAGGGGAACTACCGCTTTTGCTGGATCGAACCATGCGGCGGCAACTTCAATCCAGGACGGAGTTTGTTCCGGATTACCGAGTACCGAAACAGTGAGAAGGTCTAGTTCACCAGGGGTGGGGTATGTTTCAGCACCGTCGATGGTGATCAATGGAATTTTGATCTTCTTATCTTCATTGTCAGGATCAGGAATGGAGACAGCGCCCAAGGTGTCAAACCAAGGCCCGGGCTGTTCAATCACGTAGGCAGAAGGTACAGCAGCCAGTCCTACAGCTAAAACAAGAGAGCCGACGAGAAACGTGACACCGAGTGTCCGTCGGCGTTGGGCTTGAGTTTTGTGTGGTTTATGGCCGTTTTCAGGCAACCCTTGCTCGTCTGCATGGAAGAGTGTCACAGCTGTGGATCCCTTTCCAAGTAGCAAACGGTGAACTACAACAAGCGTGGCAGTTAATGCTGTGTATTTCCCCCATGTTCGCGCCCAGCGCACGCGTTTTCTGCAGAAATTCAGAGGAAAAACAGGAACCGGGGTTTAGCGTTGAAATACCAAGCAGAAGGATGGGCCATGGCGGACGATAACGAACGCACTCCTGAGGATGAATTCCGCGACATGATTCGGGATATTCTCTCTGGGAAAGAGGGCGTAGACGCGAGCCAGTTGGCAGCTGCCGCAGGCCTTCCCAATGATCCAGCCAGCCTGGCCAACATCATGCAGCAATTTCAAGCAGCAATGAATGCAAGTGCATCCGGTGACGGAATTAACTGGAACATGGCGATGGAGCAAGCTAAATCTCATGCCCTGTCCACCGTGAAGCCTGTCACAGCAATACAACGAGCTGAAATAGACCAAGCTTTTCACGTAGCAAACCTGTGGCTCGCTGAAGCCACCAGCATTTCAGATTTGAGCTCCACACCAGCATTAATTTCACGACTGGAGTGGATTGAGCAAACCATGCCACTGTGGACGCAACTTGCTGAGCCTGTTGCAAACAGCATCTCCAACGCGTTGACCAGTGTCCTCACTGATCAAGCACCTGAAGAGATGAAAGGCATGATTGCGGGGGCATCCCAGCTCATGAAACAAATCGGTGGCACTCTCTTTGCTATGCAGTTAGGCCATGTAGTTGGTCAACTCTCTACAGAAGTTGTTTCTGGTGGAGACGTCGGCATTCCACTACTCGATGAGGGTCAAGCTGCCTTGCTGCCCCAGAACATGGATGAATTTGGTGCGGGCTTAGATATCCCTATGGATCAAGTTCATCTCTATCTTGCTGTCCGAGAACTGGCTCATGCGAGACTCTTCCGTCACGCCCGTTGGCTGCGACTGAATCTGATTTCCTCGATTCAAGATTTTGCTCGAGGCATCACCATTGATCTCTCACGCGTAGAAGACATTGCAGGAAACTTTGATCCGCAACATCCCGATGAGCTCAAAGAAGCTCTCTCCAGCGGTGCACTGATTCCACCGAAGTCTGAAGAACAGCTAGCTGCCCTGAGTCGACTTGAAACACAACTAGCTTTGATCGAGGGCTGGGTCGATGTAGTGACCTCCTCGGCGACGACACGTCTACCACGTGCAAGTGCACTCGCCGAGACCGTTCGTCGCCGCCGTGCATCGGGAGGCCCTGCAGAATCTGCCTTTGCAACACTGGTTGGCTTGGAGCTTCGCCCCAGACGTCTGCGTGAAGCAACAATGTTGTGGCAACAGGTCACTGATGCTGTGGGAGCAGAAGCTCGCGATGCCCTGTGGTCTCACCCTGACATGATGCCTACCGCGGAAGACCTCGATAACCCTGCTGCGTTGATTGCACGAATGGAAGCATCCGCTCGTGGCGAGGTTGCAGAGCCGGACGACATGGACCGCGCTCTGGCTGATTTATTGGATGGAAATATCCCACCTGTGGATGATTCGCAACAGTGATTGAGTTTTTGCAGCATTCTTCGCTGCATGTACAAACTTAATTCTGATCTGCCTTTGTTGTGGCGCACACCTACCTCATTTCAAATAGGCACCTCCCCCGCTGAGGTAGTTGTGGAACGGGTTTATCCCGGCGAAGAAAGATTCCTTGCTGCTTTGCAGGCAGGAATCAGCGACGCTTCACTGGATGCTGTGGCTGAAGAGTGCGGGCTAAGTAAAGAGCAAGCTGACTCTTTTCTTTCACGGCTCAGTCCAGCGTTAGGAAGCAACGCGCACCAATCTAGTTTGCGGATCGCACTGGATGGATCTGGCCCCTTCGTTGACAGCTTGGGTCTGATACTGATTGGGATGGGGCATCGAGTTATTCGTGCCAGTGCGCTCACGGCAGGAAAATGTGAGTTGGCCATTGTGGTGGGAGATTTTGTGCTGGAGCCTCACCGAACCAGCGACTGGCTGCGCAGAGAGATTCCTCACCTGCCAATTGTTCTTGGCGATCGCACCGTTGATATCGGTCCGGTTATATCTCCTCGTCATCCAGAACCCCAACACAGTCCCTGTTATCA
This sequence comes from Aurantimicrobium sp. MWH-Uga1, assembly GCF_003325955.1. Classification (NCBI taxonomy): domain Bacteria; kingdom Bacillati; phylum Actinomycetota; class Actinomycetes; order Micrococcales; family Microbacteriaceae; genus Aurantimicrobium; species Aurantimicrobium sp. MWH-Uga1. The sequence goes on from NZ_CP030929.1 coordinate 1,096,742, forward strand.
CTGCATAGAACTGCACAGGCAAGACAGCGATAGCTCCTGGGTCGCTATCGCCTCTCAGCTCATCGGTGTCCGTTCGCCTGTGCAGAATCCCCTGGTGTGTTCAGAAGTAGCAAGCATGGTCAGCAGATGGATACGTAACCCTGAACGTGAAAGCCTCAGAAGCAATCAGATTCTCACACTGGCTGCCAGTACTGGAGAAATCAGAACTAGGGAGTATTTACTGCACCCAGATTGTGCATGCCAAGCTCTGCCACGAAACGTGATCGTTCTCGATTCGTTGCACGACCAGTACCCTGCTGTGCCCACGACAGCGAAAGCTGCCTCCTAGCTCGAGTAATTGCTACGTAAAGAAGTCTGCGCTCCTCGGCAATAGCCTCAAGGTTGTGAGCATAGCTAATTGGAAAGAGGCCTTCAGAAAGCCCAATAACGTGAACACTGTCCCACTCCAAGCCCTTCGCGGAGTGCACTGACGCCAAGGTAACAGCGTGCAGGGTGGGTTCATGCTTGGCAGCTTGACGGGCAAGAAGTTCATCGGTGAATGCGCGGAAGGTTGTTCCCGCGGGCGCTTCATCTGCCATCACCATGAGGGCATTGAGAGCCTCCCACTTCGACCGTGCTGCACCGGTGGTTTGGGGAGCCTCTTGGCTCCACCCCACCGAACGCAGCACATCGCTTACTGACTTGAACAGCGGCTCACCCACAACAGAAACTGATGCACCACGTAAGGCAAGAATGGCTTGCTTAACTTCAGGCAGGTCATAAAAGCGTTGAGCACCATGAACAGTTGTGCTGATTCCCAAATCAGACAGGGCCTGTTCGAGAGCAACAGCCTGAACGTTGATGCGGTACAACACCGCTATGTCTTCAGGTTTGGTTCCTGCCGCAATCTCAGTGGCAATCTTGTTTGCCACAGCCCGAGCCTCTGCCGCATCGTTGGGGTAGGCCGACAGAGTGGGCGTGCTTCCGCCTTGTTGTGCTGCCGTAAGAGTAAGAGCGCCTGGGCGATCGCGCATCAGCGCGTTCGCTATTGAAACTATGGGAGCAGTGGATCGATAGTTGGTTTCCAACTTCACCACCTGAGCATCGGGGAATCTCGCGCCAAAGCCCAACAGGTAATCGCTGGTGGCACCGGTGAAGGAATAAATGGTCTGGCTTGCATCCCCGACTACGCAGACATCACGATGTTCTCCTAACCACAGATCGAGTAAGTGGTGCTGCAAAGGTGAGACGTCCTGATATTCATCTACGACAAAAAAGCGGTATCGCTCGCGCACCTCCATCGCAGCCGCCGCTTCTGTTTCAAGCAAGCCTGCTGTCAGAAGCAGCACATCTTCCATATCAATCTGTCCACGAGAATCCTTAAGATCCTCATAGCCACTCATCACCGCGAGAACGTCGGCGATGGCGAGGTTGCCTGGCATCGCTCGAGAATAGGCCTTCTTTTCATAGCTAGAGAGGTTGAGATTGCTGGTTTTTCGCCATTCAACTTCGGAGGCCAAATCTCGAAGGGTTGCTGTATCAAGTTTCAACCCAAGTTTGGTGGCCACCTCTGCAAGCGGCCTCGATTTTGATTCAAAAACTTGAGGCGCATCTCCCCCAACAAACTTGGGCCAAAAGTGACCCAGTTGACGCAGCGCTGCGGCGTGAAAAGTTTGTGCCTGAACTGGGCCTGCCCCTAATTGGCGCAACCGTGTTCTCATTTCACCGGCAGCGCGATTGGTGAAGGTCAGAGCTAAAACCCGGTCAGGTGAATAGGTTCCGGTTGCGATTGCATAGGCAATACGGTGCGTAATGGCGCGGGTTTTTCCTGTACCAGCCCCGGCAAGAACACAGACAGGACCCCGTAGCTCCTCGGCGACGACACGCTGATCATTATCGAGGCCTGCCAGAAGTTCTTCAGCGCTTGAGACAGAGTTTTCTCTCATGACGATGTGCCTCGCCATGTGGCTGTCTGATCTAGAGGATGTCCAAGCCACTCTTCAATGATGACCCGGGCAATAGCAACGGGCCCAGGAAGAACAATCTCATCGAGACTTCCCACAAGCTCTTCTCGGGTGAACCACCTGAGGTGAAGGATCTCCTCACCGTCGGCGACGAGAGCATCAGGATCAACACCTGGTGCGACCTGGGCGCGGAAGCCGAGCATAAGGGATTGAGGAAACGGCCACGGCTGTGAGCCTAAGTATGTGGGGTTGACTACCTTCAACCCAGATTCTTCAAAAACTTCACGAATAACTGCAGCTTCCAATGATTCCCCTGGCTCCACAAAACCAGCGAGTAAAGAAAATCTATTTGGCTCCCACAGCGCATTATTGCCTAAAAGCAAACGATCTTTATCGTCTGTGACCATCACTATCACGGCGGGGTCGGTGCGAGGGAAGACTTGATGCGACGGGTCGTCATGATGATGCAACACCCAGCCAGCTTGAGCGGCAACAATATCCTGGCCGCTTTTTGGTGAGAACTTGTGTGACGCATGCCAGTTGATCAATGCCAAGCCTTGGGTGAACAATCCAGCATCTAAATCACTGAGTTCATGACCGAGAGTTTTGAGATCTCCCCATTGGGTTTCCTGAGACGATAATTCCTCTGCACGAACCGCGTCTAATGCGAGGGCAAAATAGGCTGTTTCGCCTTCTTGTTCGGCAATTCCCAAGAAGAGCAGCTCAGCGGAAGAGACACCACATCGCTGAATAACTTCAGTTGCGGAGAATCTCGCCAGGGAATTGCTCTGAACGAGAGCCTTACCCTGACTAAATACAACAACCCGAGATGAATCGTTTTCCAGCAAAGAATTCAGCGCCTGAGCGTCAGCACGAAGCTCTGCGCGGCGATTAATGGCATGACGAGAGAGCGAAAGTCGTTGCTTAAACTCGTCAGTCATGGTGCTCATTTGCAGGATTTGTCGGGCAATGGATGCGTGGCGTTAGGGGCCACAAGCTCATCCTCGAATTAGCCTGTATTTCATGGCCAGATCTCATATCACTCTAGCGGCGTTGGCTACGGCTGCTGTGCCCGGTTTTGACCCCGTACAAGCCCAAGCTTTCTCCACAGGAATGCATGGTGATTTTTTTGCCGCCATCGTCACTGACGCAGCAGGCCGTGAGCTCATCGTTCGTGTCCCAAACTCTGCTGAGGCAGAGGCTCAATTGGGTGCTGAAAAGTATGCGCTCGAGACAATGACCGCTGGTATCCGCTCTCGTTTGAGCTTTGATGTTCCCACCTTGGTCGGCCGCGCACCGTTGGGCAAAACCTTTGGGCTTGTTTTTGAATTCCTGCATGGAGACCAGTTGACCCTGTCCGATTTCACACCAGAAACGGGCCTGCCAACTTCTATTGGAACCGCGATTGCCTCTATTCACTCGCTGCCGACACACTTTGTTTCAGATGCAGGCTTGCCGACCTTTAGTGCGCAGGAGGTTCAGCGCCAGACTCGTGAGCTCGTTTCTAGAGCACAAGCCACCGCTCTCCTACCAGCTGCCCTGTCAGCCCGTTGGCAAGAGGCAGTTGATGATTCTTCGCTGTGGATGTTTGATCCCACCGTAATTCATGGCTCACTCGGTGCTGATTCCTTTATTGCAGGAACAGACTCAGTCGCTGGTGTTCTTGGTTGGGCTGCACTGCGTGTTGGCGACCCTGCTGCAGATATGCATTGGATCATTAACGCACCCATCGAGGCACAAAACATTGCTTTTGATTCCTATGGCGACTCTCGCCATTCATTGGTCGACCCTAAGCTGCGCCAACGTGCAACTCTTTACTCAGAGCTGGAACTAGCCAAATGGCTACTCCACGGTGTGGAACAAAAGAGCCCAGAGATCGTTGACGACGCCATTGATATGCTTGATCGTCTTGTTGACAGCGTCCACCAGGAGAACACAAACGCAATTGGAACTGACACTGCTCCTGTGTTGACCGTCACCGAGGTTGTTGAGTTACTGGATGAAACTCCTGGGGATGCCGCATCTGGTCGCTATCGCGGCATGGAACCCGTCACGGATGACCAGCGTTCTTCCAATTCACTCTCCGAGTAAATCCGTTCAGGCCTGACGACAGTGTCTTCAGCAACGAAGTAAAAGACTGCATCTATATTTTCTGGAGCCACACCTGACCAGCGTGAGTAAGCCATGCGATAGAGAGCTAACTGGAACTGCTTGAGTTCCAGGTCGGCGGCATCTTTGGGTGCTTTGCCTGTCTTCCAATCCACGATTTCGAAGCGCTTCCCGTTCGAACCTTCAACCTCATAGATTGCATCAATCTTGCAAATGATGATGCTGTTTCCGAAGGGGACGTTCACCTCTAATTCCACGGCAACAGGTTTGCGATGAGCCCATTGTGATTGCTCAAAAATACGCTTGAGCTGGGCTAAGGTCTGCTCATCATGCGTAACACGTGAGAGTTCATCAACACCATCGAGTTCAAACTCTGTTGCGTCAACAAGATCTGGCAGAGAACTCGTGACCGAACGCTGTTCTACCCAGGAGTGAAAGAGGGTTCCCAAGCTTGTTGCCCGGTAGGGACGCTCTGGCAATGGTCTACGTAATAATGTGGCTACTGCTTCAGGGTTTTCAATGAAGTCCTTAAACCGCGAAGCAGGAATACGTTCTGGAAGCGGAATGTCGGCATCTGCAGTGGTTTTGCGGTCACGTTCGGTAAGCAGAAGCTCAATCTCCGAATCCCATGGTGTGGGAGCTGCAGGATTCGCCACATACACTGCCTCAGCGGCCCTCATCACAACATCACGGCGAGAACCCAGAGGATCTAACGGCCAGACAACAGTCTCTTCATCGTCGCCCAGAGGGTTAACTTCATTCCCAGGGGCTACAGGAAGCTCGCGACCAAAGATGCCGGCAGCAGCCAACTCCTGGAGGAAGATTCCTGGAGGTCGTGGGGCGACTTGTCTAGCCCAGAAAGATGCCGATAGCAGTAAGGAGTGCTTGGCTCGCGTCAGCGCCACATAGGCCAATCTGCGCTGTTCGTCGTCATAGCGAACCCGGACTTCTTCTACGAAAGCCTCATAGCTTTCACCCAGCTCAACCTGGGTTGTGGCAGAGCGCCAGTCAAAGACCGGAAGGTGCATTGCATCTCCGCGAAACGGGAAAGGCAACCGTCCAAAACCGAGCCAGTTTTCAGCACGGGTACGATTACCTGGGAGTTCGTCTTTGACCATGCGTGGAATGGCTACCACGTCCCACTCCAGGCCCTTAGCGCCGTGAATAGTCATGATCTGGACTGTTCCCGGCTCAGCAGGTGCTGATTGCGGACTAAGGCGTTCGCGACGTTCTGCTTCTTTGAGCCAACTCAGGAATCCACCAAGAGTGGCTCTGTCTTCACCGTTGACATATGCACTCAGCGGCTCCATAAATGCTTCGAGGCTTGAGAGAGCAGTTGCCGCAGACTCGTTCGCTACCGCTTCGATATCGAGGAGTAATTCTTGTTGCACAATAGTGACCAGCTCACGCAGATCGACACCCACGCGGCGACGCAACCGAGCTATCTGTTCCCCTGCCTGCTTGAGTCGAGTTCTTCCCATGACAGAGAGTTTCTCGAGTGCAGTGTGTGACTCTGGCGCACTGACGACGAAGTCCAGAGCATCAACCAAAGAGGCACCATCTTCGGAGACCACTGAGTTGCGCAATGCAGTGCGAACTTCCTCAGTGAGGCGCTGTTGACGATGATCACGCTCACTCATCCATTTCGAGATCTCACTCAACCCCACGATGTCCTTGGGTGCTATTGCCCAACGTGCACCCGTGAGCAGACGAATGAGCTCTGAATCTGCGGTGGCATCGTGGAGCACGCGCAATGTGCAGACAAGATCAACGATGACAGGTTCATCAAGTAATCCCCCAAGCCCGACCACGTGATAAGGAACCTCGTGCTCATCGAGTGCTCGTTTGAACGGCTCTATGCCTTTGAGTGAGCGACAGAGCATCGCTGAGGTGGTTTCTTCGCTAACGCGTTCCTTCAACCACTGTGCAACGGCATCTGCTTCGTCATAAATAGTTTCGGTAACACTGAGTTCAACCTCCCCCTGTGGTGCGTCAGGTTTAGCTCGAAGCTGTTCGACGGAAACCTGTGTCTTGGCGCTCAATGGACTGACCAACACATTTGCTGCTGCCAGGACACCCACAGGGTTTCGCCAACTCGTTGACAGCGAATAGGTTCTGGTGTTCTCAACACCAGCGCCAAAAGCAGCACCAAACTGTTCGATATTGTCAGCTGACGCTCCACGCCAACCATAAATGGACTGGTGGGGGTCACCCACGGCCATCACAGGAGTCTGAGCAAAAAGAAAACTCAAGAGCTTGGTCTGAACAACAGAGGTGTCTTGATATTCATCGAGCAGAACAACCTTGAATTGGCTGCGGAAATCTGCAACAACGCTGTCAAAGCGGTGACAGATTTCCAGCGCCAATGCGACCTGATCACTGTATTCGATCAGGCCCTGGCGTCGTTTAGCCTCTGAGAATTGAACCGCGAGGTCGACCAGAACAGGAAGGGTTGTTCCCACTTCACGCGCTTTGACCCAGGCGTCAACAGCTGCACTCTTGCGGCTCCCGGGAACGTCTAAGGGCATGTTGACGGTGTGCTCATCCAGAGACCGAGCAAAGGACACAATCTCTGCAGGATCCGCCACATTGTCAGCTATGGCGCGAGATAAGCGCAGGATGGCTTCGGTGAGCACATCCAGGCTCTTGTCGAGGTCAGAGAGGACCTCACCGGTTCCCTCCCGGGCGATTGAACGAGCAAGCTGCCATGCAGCTGCCTCCCCGAGGACAGTGGCATCAGGGTCACGGCCAATGAGTAGTGCGTATTGCGAATAGATCCGATTGGCGAAGGAGTTGTAGGTTGTCACGGTCGCTTGATCAAGCTCGTCCATATCGAGGGGCACGATCTTCTCAGAGACTAGCTTGGCAACACGCTTGCGAATACGTTCGCCGAGCTCACCAGCTGCCTTTCGGGTGAAGGTCATGCCGAGGATTTCATTGACGCTAACCTTGCCATTAGCGATGAGCCACACCACACGGTTCGCCATTGTTTCTGTCTTGCCACTACCAGCACCAGCAATAACCAGTGCTGGCTCAAGTGGTGACTCAATGATTGCTTGCTGTTCTTCTGTGGGAGGGAGCTGCCCTAAACGTTCGGCAAGCTCGAGAGCACTTATCTGGAATTCACTCATGATGCCGACACCGCCGCAGTGGTGTGAATACGGAATTCGTATCTGGTGTGAGGCTTGCCACGCTCTTCTTCAATCACGATGGGGGCAGTGAATTCGTTCCTTGCCATGCCTTCGGCAGCTTTCTCAATACGCTCACGGATTTTCTGAAGTTCGGCCTCGTCATAGGGCTTTTGTTCCATGGCTTTATAGAGCTTGCCCTTGGTGCCGTTGGTGACGTAAATAAGCTTGGCTCCGCCATTAGGTGAGCCTTCAGGAACATCTTTGAGTGCACCCTCGGTCAGTGCCAATTGATAACAGGCGAGCTGGGCATGCTCTGGCAGGTCTTTCACGCGGGGTTCGTATTTGCCTGTCTTCAGATCCACAATGACGACGTGGCCAACAGCATCCTGTTCAATCCGGTCGATGTACCCACGCAGGGTGGCATTACCCAGTTCTAGAGTGAAACCGCCCTCGGTGGCGAGCAGGGTCTTGCCCTCATTCCTAAAATTCTGTAAATATTCGGATACAGCCGCCACCATTTTGCGAACACGCCGCTTTTCTCCCGTGCTGAGCCATTCGGCATCAAAGGAGAGCTCATGCCAGCGCGCATCCACTGCTGCCCAGAGTGAATCAGCGTCGATGGGCTGCCCCTCAGCGCTGGCATCTTCCATCACCTTGTGAACGATGGTGCCAATCCCCTGAGCTGAACTCGAGGTTCTTCCGACGACGGATTCGATAAACCACGCAAGCTGGTTTTGTTCCCAGGTTTCCAATTTGGAGGGGGAAACAGATACCGAGTTTCCCTCAACACTCAAGTCAACCAATGGCGCGCTCGTGGAAGGCTCCCGCAGGCCATACCAATCCGTGGGTGCCGCACCGGGAATCTCAGCAGCTGAGAGCTTGGCCAGTGCACTAGCTAACTGAGCACTGCGCTCAGAAGACTCACCACGACGCAAAGAGAGGGTCAGTGCCCGACGCAGGGAACCGACCAGTCCTCGCAGATTAAGGGGGTATTCCTTAAGCCCATTGCGCTGGGGGTTCTGAACTTCCTCAGAATCCACACCCACAACTGATTCAACTCTGCGCAGAAATGGCGAGGGCAGAGTGTCATCATTTGCCGTTGCGGTCAGGATGACAGATTGCTTCGCCCTGGAGAGAGCCAGGGCAAACATGCGTAGTTCATCATCGAGCACTTCTTTGCGGGATGCTGCAAAGTCAATTTTCACTCCGACAGAGTCACCGAGAAGATCTTGGGCGTGAAGTAAGGAACCTCGTGGACGCAGATTAGGCCATAGGTTCTCTTGAACCGCAGCAATAGCCACAACTTCAAACTCGGCACCAATCAATGCAGATGGCGTGCACACCACAACAGCATCGGCCTGCGCTTGCGGCGCCAAAGTGTCTTCAGGAACATCAGCCTCGAGCAATTCAGCAATAAAGTCGGCAGCTGGTCGATCTGGATATCGTTCGACATAGCGTTTAGCTGAGGTGAATAACGCCATTACACCATCGAGATTGCGATTGGCATCGTCAGCAATGAGCCCAGCACTGAGCGCTTCAGTACCCCAGGTTTTGGCCAGACCGCTGCGTTCCCACGTGGTCCACAGCAGTTCCTCAATGGAATTACCGTGAGCGATCTGAGCTCGAAGAATCTGAAGAGTCTCCGAAAACCGTGCAGCACGACGTGCGGGAGCGAAGTCGAGAGTGACCAAATCTGCTGGGTTTTCTAGCGCAGCAATAAGGAGTTCTTCACCTGTGCGCACTCCACCTGAGGCAAGTTCGTCGTGGCGCAGGGCCAAGCGAAGCCTCCTAAGTTCCAGCACTGTGAGGCCCACCATCGGCGAAGTCAGCAAATCATTGGCGACATGAGGAGTAATTTCCATACGCCCCATCGCCACTGCAATTGCCGCAATGAGATTTAGAGCTGCAGGGTGTTCCTTCAATGAACGTTCTGACAACAATGTTCTAGTGGGAACCTCAGCAACAGCCAAAGCCCTGGCAACCTGGGGAACAAGTGAGCTGGTGCGCACAACCACGGCCATCTGGGACCACGGTGTTGACCCCAAGATGTGGCGTTCACGCAACTGACGAGCGATAGCCGTGGTTTCGGTTACTCGAGAACTGCGTTCCAGAACCTGCACAGGAGAGGAAACGGCATCTTCAACGACAGAGAGTGCCTTACGTTGAGCGCCCGCTTCTGCAGAACCCATCTGTGTCATCTTGCTCACGGCAGCGCGAATCTGTGGACCGTGTCGGTAAACACAATCTAAAACTAATGACTGTGCACGTTCTGATGGAATTCCTAGTTCAACCGCAAATCTTCCAAGGAAATTGGGCACCGCACCACGGAACGTGGTTGAGGTGATGTCAGGGTCTCCAAAGACGGTCACGGGAACACCTCTGCGAGCAAAAGCCTGGAGCATGCGCACTGCACCGTAGGTCAACTCCTGAGCATCGTCGACCACTACAAGCTCCACGTCGGGCATCACAGTTGAGTTGGCGAGCGCGTTGGCACCGATGGCCAAGATTTCAGAGGAATCGAAGGATTCTGTTCTAAATCCCGCGATGACTTCTCTGTATTCGGTCCAGAATGCGGCAGCTGCGACCCATTCGGGATGTTCGCGTGTAACTCCCTGAGAACGGAGGTCTTCGGGAGTCCAGCCCATCTCTGTGCTGCGAGCAAAAAGGTCACGTAATTCGCTGCGGAATGCCCGTCGCTGTCGAACTTCAGGTACAAGTGGGTTTGGCCAGACTGGGCCAGAGCCATCTTCGATGTGGCCAAGGAGTAATTCAGCGATGATGCTGTCCTGTTCACTACCGGTGAGCATTCGAGGTGCTGCTTGTCCTGTGGAGAGCGCATGCTCTTGGGCAAGTGCAAAAGCGAGAGAACCCGGAGTACGAGCAAGGGCGCCATTGGTTGCCAAACCCAGGCGCAAACCGAGAGAGTTTCTCAAACGTCCGGCAGCCACACGGTTTGGAGTAAGCACGACGATGTTGTCAGGGTTTGTTCCCGCCGCCACGCGTGTAGCGATGAATTCGGCAAGAACAGTTGTCTTCCCAGTACCTGGTGCTCCCAGGACGACAGCAGATTGATTTGTTGGAAGAGCGAGAACCTGAGCCTGCGAGGCATCGGGGACAAAAAGGCGTGCAGGGGCAATTTCACGCTGCACAAACCCCATCTTCGCCACATCCCTAAGCTACTGGGAACCACGGACAATCTCGGCGTAAACAAGCCGAAGTAATGCGATTGAGAATTAGTCTGCTGCGTGAATTGCTGCTTGCTTTTCCCACTCGTTCATCAAGTGGGCAATCGCGTCATGAAAACGTTGCGTAGGCACACCGGGAGTAATGTCGCCAAAGTAGTGTTTGCACCATCGGGCTAAGCGCTCTTGGGCTGCAGGATCGTGTTCAATCACATCAATCTGGGAGACAATATTTCCGGCAGCTTCAGCATCCAGCCATTCACAATCGCTGAGATATCCACCCTCATCAATTTCTGCAGCGGTGTTGACTGGTCGGGTAATGATCAGTGGTTTTCCTGCAGCCAAACGGTCATAAACCATTGCTGAAATATCGACGACGGCCATATCGGCAACTGAGAGCTGCCACCCCAGTTCAGCTCCCTCATCAATGATGTGCTTGGCCTGAGGGTCATGTGAGTTAGCTCTGCGCAGAAGTGATTTGATCTGATCGTTTGCTTGACCGTATTCAAAGTCGACTGCTCCACTTCGAGGGTGCGGGCGATAAATCACACGATGACGGCCTGTGGCAATGAGGGCTTCGATCAGAGCAAGGCCGTGAGATTGGATAGAACCATAGGCGGCCGCCGGGCGGTCTCCCTCCCAGGTCGGGGCATACAAGATAACCTGACGCTCATCGGGATCAAACGGAATAGCCCCGGTATAGTGATCTGCTTGCGGACGGCCAATAGCAATGGCGCGCTTGTCAAAGTCGTAATCCCACAGCACGCGACCCAAGCGTTCTCGTGCTGCATCGCCAGCAATCAGGCTGTAGTCGTAGGCCTTGAACTGATTGGTGGTCATATACATCTTGTCGGATTCGCCGTGATTGATGAACACATGCCACCGCTGACCGTATCTGAACATTTGGAAGTTACGCGCGTTCTGATTCACGTAAAGAATGACACGCAAATCCTGGTCCGCAATGAACTCTTCGAGATCAATCACGGTTCGCACATACGCCACGGGAACCGGTGATTCGTCCAACATTTTCAGAGCCCCGAGAGTATTCCTGCTCAAGATCACCACGGGCCATGTCTTGGCCAGAACCTCTAGCGGTTTGTACCACTGACGTACCTGATAGAGGTTAACTTCTCCGTCGGCAAAGTAGACACCTACTTTGAACTTACCGGGGGTAAATTCGGGCTGCTGCGCTAACTTACGCGCAAGTTCTTTGCGTCGTAATCGACCCTGAACAGCATTGCTGAGCAATGTTGCCGCAGAGCGCGCATCTTGAAACAAACCCATACGTTAAACCTAACCTGCCAATTGGGTGAATTAGAGAATGGGGAAACGACCAGCACGGGTCATCCGCCACACCGTGAACCATCGCATCCCCACGCGACCACCAGGGTTGGTGCGCCAACCTTCACCCCAGCCGCTCAACCATGCTCCTAAGCCTTGGCCACGCTGACGAAATGAACGTACCAGCTGAACCCCGGTCCAGGAGAGAACGTAGAAGGGAACAAGAGCCCACGGAAGATTACGTTTGGCAAGCCACACACGGTTGCGAGCATTGAGGCGGTAGTAGGTGGAGTGCCGCGTGGGACTGGTCACTGGATGATGAACGACTAGTTCACCGCAGTACCAGACCTTCTTTCCCGCATTCCAGGTGCGCCAAGCCAACTCGATACCCTCATGGGCATAAAAGTAGGGATCTCCCCATCCGCCAATTTGGTCAAAAACCCGTCGTGGCATCACCACTGCTGCTTCCAGCACCGAAAACACGTAACTGGACTGTTTGGGGTCTCCCTTACGCAGCCGAGGAATCCAGCGAGTGGGGGTTTGTTCACCACTGGGATCAGTTATTCGGGGCTGTATCAAACCCAAGTCTGGATCTGCCCTGAAAAGCGAGAGTGCGTTATGAAGAAAAAGTCCGTCCGCAAGTTCAGCGTCATCATCGAGGAAGAAGATGTATTCCCCGCTCACCTGTCGTGCTCCGGCGTTACGGCCTGCAGGAATACCCACATTTTCTGGGAGGAAAATTCCTCGGACGCCCCCGGGGAGGAATTCGGGACGGCATCCGTTTCCGACCACCACAACATCCAGCTCAACAAGTCGTTGGGCAAGCACACTGCGCACAGCGCGGCGCAACTCTTCTGGACGTTCGCCCATCGTGAGCACCACGACGCCCACCTTAGGTCTGGCGCCGAAGTTTGTGCGTCTAAGCAGCCCTGACACGTGAGCTCGTCATAATGGCGATGAAGTGACCGATAATTGCAAGAATCGACAACGGTAGGAGTACTGCAACCAAGATTTGACTGATCAGCAGCTGCCCTACGAAGATTCCAACCAGCGCAGCGACGAAAGCAATAATGGTCAGCTCAACCGAGTGATAGATCCGGTGGAATGGAACAAAACGTGCCATTCTGCGCAATTTGGCTACGACACCTGGAAGTGGTGCATTCGCCCCTTTGGCGTCGGCCAATTTGGGTAAATTAGACATCGCTCTGGCAACCCGAACCAAATCGTTGAGCACCTTGTTCAACACAATCACGATGGACAGGAAAGCCCCCAGTGCAACCCACATCCAGTCGATGGGACGGCTTCCATCAGCAAATCCTGCCGCACGCAGACCAAGAGCAAGAGGAATCAATGCCTCGGTTGTGTAGTGACCCACGGCATCAAGGAAATGACCGGCGGGGCTCTTGGTCTTTCGCCACCTCGCAACTTCTCCGTCACAGCAGTCAATGAGCATCTGCAACTGTCCGAGGATGAGCGCCAGAACAGGACCCCATATCCCAGGAATGAGTAAAGCAGCAGCAGTGGCCCAGCCGGTAAAGATCATCAGGCCAGTAACACCATTGGCTGAAATGGAAGTCTTGAGCAACATCCACGTGACATAGGGAGATAGGTCACGTAGGTACAGGTGAGCAACCCAGTGCTCTGCGTTAGCTCGTGTGCGAACTTCGGGCGGCTGAGTAACCTCGCGCAGCTGAGCTAAAGAGGTGGGTTTCTCCACGTTCTTACCTTCCGCTTTTGCCGGCGATATTCGAGGTGAGTCTGGTGTAACTCATGATGAAACCTACACCCCATGCGAAGTGAATGCAGGGAAGTACGAGGGGAAACCACAGCATTGCCCGTGCCCCTATGCCGCGTCCATAAACCAGAGTTGAAAGAACAACAAAGGCAACATAAACACCGGGAACGACCCAGCCAAGATCAAAACCTAATAGACCAGCAAGAATTCCTAGGATGGTCGCCATAACCATGACCGGCGGAACAAAGTAGCGCAGGCCGCTTCCATATCGACGGGAAAGTTCACCGCGCCATAAGCCGGTGGAATACATCTGCTTCAGCAGCGCTTTCACAGAGGTACGTGGACGATAAACCACCTTGAGTTTGGGTGTAAACCACACCAGCCCACCAGCATCACGGAATCGGCGGTTGAGTTCCCAGTCTTGACCGCGGCGAATTTCTTCGTTGAACATACCCACAGTGAGCAGGCTCTCCCGATTGAAAACACCCAAGTAAACAGTGTCAACTGGGCCTTCTTTTCCCCCAACGTGAAAGGGTGTTCCCCCCAGACCGACTTTGGTGTCATACGCCCTGGCAACTGCCTTTTCAAAAGGTGTGGTTCCCTGGGCGTCCATGATGCCGCCGACGTTATCTGCCTGAGTGCGCAACAGGGTCTCCACGGCGATGCTGGCGTAGTCCTTGGGTAAGACAGAGTGAGCGTCAACCCGAATCACGATGGGGTATTGCGAGGCTTTAATCGCCAGATTCATTCCCACAGGTGTTGCCGCTGCTGGATTGTCGACGAATTGAATACGTGAGTCTTCAGCACACATCTGCGCCACGAGCTCGTTGGTGCCATCTGTGCTGGGTCCTAACGCAAGGGTGACTTCCATCGGTCCTGCATAGTCCTGCTCCAGCAAGCTCTGCACGGCAGCACGAATGTGGGTGACCTCGTTGAGTACAGGCATGACATAAGAAACACCCGGCAGAGGGGTGGCTGGGATGGGCGCTGAGCCAAGAGCAGACATGGGGTCCTTTGAATGAAGGCCGAGTTCTAGAGTATCAAGACCTCGGCCTTCTATGCCCTTAGCTGAGGGTGCCGAGCTGCACCTTCAGCGTCTGAGTCTTACCGCCCCGGTTCACCACGACGGTCGCGTCGGAGCCACCTGGAGCGTAACGAACCTGAGCGGTGAGATCATTTGCATCTGTTATGCGAACACCATTGAACTGGGTCACAATGTCTCCAGCCTTGATGCCACCCTTCTGAGCTGCACCGCCATCAACTACTTCCTCGATGTAGGCGCCAACCGCGGTACTTCCATCCTTGGCAGCAGCATCAGAGACCTGGGCTCCCAGAAGGCCATGAGAGGCCTTCTGGTTTTCAATTAATTCAGTGGATACACGCTTGGCCAAGTTAGAAGGCAGAGCAAAGCCCACGCCGATGCTTCCAGCCTCGCTTCCTCCGGCACTTGCAATGGCGACGTTAATTCCAATCAAACGTCCCTTGGAATCAAGCAAAGCGCCCCCAGAGTTTCCAGGGTTGATTGCTGCGTCAGTTTGAATAACGGGAATAGAAATAGCTGCACTCTGGGACTGCCCCTGGGAGGGAGTTAGGCCTTGGCCAAAGTCAAAATTGAAAGGGTTGTCGCTGCCACCCGAGTTTCCTGAATCAGATCCTGAAGAATCAGGAGCTGCAGAACTTGCAACCTGAATGGAGCGGTTGAGTGCAGAAACAATACCTGTCGTAACCGTTCCTGCCAGACCCAGTGGAGCGCCGAGCGCAATGGTCAAATCTCCCACATTAAGTTTGCTGGAATCAGCCCATTCAATAGGAATGAATGGACCGGTTCCCTTGATTTTCAGAACTGCCATGTCCACAGTGGGGTCAGTTCCGACGATGGTCGCGGGATAGATGTTGCCCTCGTTGTCCTGCACAGTAATGTCAGCAGTATTCGACGCTCCATCCAACGTCACCACGTGGTTATTGGTGAGGACATAGCCCTCTTCATTCAAGATCACGCCAGAACCCGTTCCAGCCCCAGCATCACCAGTAACAGAAATAGTGACGACGCTCGGTGAGGCCTTGGCAGCAACCGCGGTAACCGCATTGACGTCATCGGTGTCATTGATAGTGATGCCCTGGACGGCAGAAGGAGTTGCGGTTGTGGAGTTTTGACCGGTAAAGAAAACAGCTGCTCCTGCACCCGCGATACCTCCGACGAGAGCGGCAGCTACCGCAACAGCAACGAGGGGCAGAGCTTTGTTTTGCTTGCCAGCTTGTACTCGTGCAGGGCCAACAAAGGTCTCAGGAATCACCTGCTCCGGCACAGGAGAGGCCGGAGGTGGGGTTGTCCCTTCTCCTACTTTGGGGAAGAAATACTCTGGAACACCTTTATCGTTGTTCTCGGTCATGCGAGAAACTCCTTTCACGTCCCATCAGCATTACCTATCAATCTGTGGGATTGCTATGCCCTGGCTGAGTGTTGTCTGAGTGTTTGCTCAGCGCAAAGAAGGCACTGGAATGCGTCTCTAGGCTAACAGTGACTTCATACCCAGATAATGTTTACGTTCTGATTCCCTCAGTTTTTCAATGGCATATCTCAACATTGTTCGAGGCATTGTTGCCGCATATTTATCGAGAAAGACTCGCAAGACTTTCTCGTCTCGGATAGCCACTTCGCGAAGCATCCACCCTGTTGCTTTGTGAATGAGGTCATGAGTATCAGTGAGCAACATCTCACACAGTGTCACAGTGGGATGGAAAATTCCCTGTCTGATCAACGCCGAGGTAAACATCACAGCACTTCGTCGCTCCCAGAGATTCTCTGAAGAAGCGAGCTCAATCAGCAGATCCATGTAATTGTCAATTGAAGTCAGATATCCGCCAACATACGGAGCACAGGAATCAACTAAGTCCCAGTTATTGACTTTTCCTTGAGCTACCAGCGAGAGATAAACATCAAAGAGCTCACCTTGCTGGACAATACTTTTTGATCTCTTGAACTGGCCAGCCAACAACTGAACAGCACACAAACGATGTTCATGGATGGGTGATTGCGCCAACTCCACAATCTCCGCAGGTGATAGATCACGAAAATTCTTTCCCACCTCACGAACGACAGGGACACGAACACCGATAAATACATCACCCTCGCCATACTCCCCCGGGCCGGTTTTGAAATAGCGCTGTGAGTGCTGGGCAATGACAGGGTCAGCATGGCTTTGTAACTCATCAATAAGGGAGAGGACTTGAGGGCTGAAGCTTGTCACACCCTCACGTTAGTGCACCGAACTAGCGACAGGTTTGAGAACCACGAGCATTATTGCAGTCCCGTGCAGCGAGGACAGTATCCGCACTCTGCACAGTAGTTACCAATGCCGTGGCAGCGCTGGATACTTCACCTGAAACCGGAATCCACGCACCCCCACCAATTCGATATTCTGCTCCATATCGGACAACAACAGTGGTGGTGAAGCTCCCCTCTTGCCGATAGATATGGCTTGTCGCCGTAGGAGAAAACTCTCGCACTCCCAGCGCATCCCATCGTGCTCCGGGAACAGCTGTGCTGTTTGTTGAACCATCGCCGTAGTTCCAGTCATATGCATGAGGTGTAAACCTCACTTCAGCACTGCGGCCAAACAAACTGCCACCGACCACGTGTGTGGATGCCCCCGCAATGAAGTTGGTATCAAGATTCACAACAGTCCATCCACGTGGTTGAGAAACAAGTGAAGCTTGCTGAGGAACAAAGTTTGCCAGGTCTTCTAGCGTGATGGGGTCAAAGCTTGCGGGAGTAACTGCCGGAGGTTTCGGCTGAGACTTACAGCTGGCTACCGTTGCTAATCGAGCCATGCAGTTGAAAGTAATAGTTCCGTTGGGATAGTAGGGAACCTGCTTTCCACTTCGGGTTGGTGTATTACTACCCGAAGGAGTCACAACCTCAGTACTTCCGCCTGGAGTTGAAGATCGTGACCACACGTCAACGGTGTTGTTTTTTATTTGGGCGCCACTGCAACTTCCCACAAAAGAAGCAGCTGACGAACATCCAGTGTTTGCCGCGAAAGCTACCTGGTTAGCCGCTAGCGAAAACAATAAAGTGATCAACGGCACTAACAGAAATTTTCGCCGGTCCATGTCTCACTCGAATTGATAATCAACTTCTTTTGGTCCAGCACTTTGAAAGAAACGAGAAGAGGCAATCTTTCTAGACGATCAGATAGGTCAACCTCAGATTCATCCGCATTTAGAACTTTCGTCTGTGAGTGATCAACGCACAAATAGACAGAAATTTCAATTGAATTGGATTCTTGTAAATGCATTGAATCAAAGGAAGAACTACCTGTTCCTCGCCAGCCATTCGCTTGAAAAACACTAAATCCTTCTGACTCCTGGTCGAACATTGATGGAGAAACCAATTCCTTCATTGGCTCTGGCTTATTCCCTCCATCAGCAAGGATCTGATCAGAAACAGATAGATACTCCGCATATGCGGCTTGTGCCGCTGAAAGTGCTTCCTCATCCGAGGCAAAAGCCGGAGCTTGTTCAACCGCTGAGGAAGTTGGAATTGGCTCGGATGCCGTGGTTGAACACCCAACAAGAGTGAGCGATGCAATAGATATCGCAAGAACAGGTATGAAACGCATTCTGAGAACCTACAGATTAAGAATCAGGTGGTTCCTGAGTTATCCACACCACAAGTTAAACGAAAGTGGGGAGAGCCATTGGCTCTCCCCACTTATGGTTTTTTTGACTAGCCGCCGAAAGCTGCAGTCAATGGTGCTGAGAGGAAATACAGCACGAATCCTGCTGCAACGATCCACAGGATAGGGTGAATTTCTTTACCCTTACCCGCGAATGCGCGAACGACCACCCAGGTGATAAAGCCAATACCAATACCGTTTGCGATGGAGTAGGTGAAAGGCATCATGATGATGGTCAAGAAGGCAGGGAACGAAATGCTCCAGTCCTTCCAGTCAATGTCAACAACCTGAGACATCATGAGGGCACCAACGATAACCAGTGCAGCAGCACCAACCTCGATGGGGACAACAGAAGTCAGAGGTGCGAAGAACATTGCAACGAGGAACAGCACACCGGTGACAATGTTAGCCAGACCGGTGCGAGCACCGCCGGCAATACCCGAAGCAGACTCGATGTAAACAGTGTTGGAAGAGGTTGAGGTGAATCCACCGACAACAGCACCAGCACCTTCAACAACCAGTGCGGACTTCAGACGTGGGAAGTTTCCATCCTTGTCAGCAAGGCCAGCCTGCTTTGACAGGCCGGTCATGGTTCCCATTGCGTCGAAGAAGTTCGAGAACACGAGGGTGAAGATGAGCATGATCGCAGCAAGTGCACCAATGCGCTCAAACGATCCGAACAGATCTACTTCACCGATTGTGGAGAAGTCTGGAACAGCAAAGATGCTGGTAGGCAGACCAGGAATGGTGGTGTCCCAACCGAAGGGGGTTACGAACTCACCGTTAACGAACTTTCCACCAACCTTGAAGATTGACTCCGCAATAATCGCGATGATGGTTGTTGAGATCAAACCAATCAGGATTGCTGCACGAACGCGTAGAGCCATCAGAACGGCAATGGTGAGAACACCAATGATGAAGATGGTGGTGGGAAGACCAATTCCGTGATCAGTTCCAACTCCAAGTCCAACAGGAACAGGACCTGCGTCGGTGCGACGAACAAGACCACCGTCGACTAGACCGATAAATGCGATGAACAGACCAATACCAACTGTGATTGCGGTCTTCAGTGCTGGAGGGACTGCGGTGAAAATCATGGTTCGAAGACCCGTCACGGCGAGAATCAAGATGATGATACCGTCGATGACGACCAGACCCATGGCCTCCTGCCAGGTGACATCCTTCACAATGGTGACCGCGAGGAATGAGTTAATACCCAGTCCGGCGGCGATGGCGAATGGCAAACGAGCCACAAAACCAAACGCGATGGTCATCAAACCAGCAGCCAAAGCTGTTGCACTGGCTACTGCCTGCGGTGCAAATTCAAATGCTTCTGCGGATCCGCCGCCGATGACGTTGCCGTTAACGTCAGGGCTGAATGCCAAGATGATGGGGTTCAGGATGATGATGTAAACCATCGTCATGAAGATGACGAGACCGCCACGGAATTCGGTACCAATTGTGGACCCACGCTTGGTGATTTCGAAATAGCGATCGAGTGTTGCTGCGAAGCCAGACTTCGGCTTCTCGGTGGTCGACGACGACAAACCGTTCTCCTTTTTGAAGTAGGGATGAGGGAACTACAGCCTTCACACTATCGTGGCTGAGAATTTGCCTAGAGTTTTTTCCCGGCAAGTCTTAACCACTACTTGAGGTGAATTTTCTTGAGACTGGCACTACATGTGGTGCTTGGCGACCTGACGTAGTCTTGATACATGAGCACCCTGCGCACCCCAAACGGCATAGATCTTGAAGCACAAGGGATTACTCCTGATCGACAACTGCCTTCACGCGCTCACCGTAAAGTCGTCGCCATAGACGGATATGACTTAGCCACGATTCGAATCGATGCAGTTGGGCCAGTTCGTGGCACCGCTGTCTTAGTACCGGGGTACACCAGTAATGCAGACACCTTCAATTGCATTTTGGAGCCTTTATCCCGACGCGGGTACAACGTTGTTTCTTTTTCACAACGCGGACAACACCTCTCTCGAGGACCCAACGATGTCCATGAGTATTCACTGCAAAGACTTGGCGCAGATATTCACGAGCTCATCACCGCAATGAACTTGGGGCCACGCGTTCACCTCGTGGGCCACAGTTTCGGTGGTGTTGTGTCCATCGAGGCAGTACTTCACAACCCCGATGCTTTTGAAAGCTTGACCATGTGGAACTCTGGCCCTGAATGTATGGGTGGCGATATTGAATCCCAGCGCCGCGCTCTACTGGAATATGGCCCCCGTGCTTTTTATCTCTCCACACGCATTGCTGCCGGCTTAGACCCTGATGCAGATATCAAGGGTGAACTAAACGTAGTTGAGCAGTACTACTACGACCGTTTGATGGGAACCAACCCAGCTCAACTTGAAGCCGGGATCACCATCCTGGCGAACCAAGTCAACAAGACTGCGCAGCTCAAGGCCACCGGCGTTCCCGTGCTGGTCTCCCACGGTGCCAACGATGACGCGTGGCCAATCCCGATGCAACGCGAAATGGCTGAAGAACTTGAGGCTGACTACTGGGTTATCGCACATGCCGGACATTCTGCTCACGCAGATCGTTCCCACACATCTGCCGAGTTACTCGCCACCTTCTGGGACGAACACTTACGCTAAACCAGTTCGTGAATGACCAAGCTAACTAAGAAGCCGAAGGTGACAAGCAAACCAGTGTAGTTGTGTGCTTTGCGGAAAGCCTCAGGAATCATGGTGTCAGTAACCATGGCCAACATTGCTCCAGCAGCAAGTGAGGTAATAAAGCCCGTTGTTTCTGCGGAGGCATCCGCCAAGATTGTGAAGCCAAGCAAGCTGGATACTGCAGCCGCAATCGCAATGCCTCCCCATAACGTAAAAACATACCGAGCCGATTTCCCAGCGGACTTAAACTCAGCCGTGCTGGATAGACCTTCGGGGAAGTTCGATATGGCAACCGCAATAAGGATAGGGATGCTGACCCCTTGACCACCCACCATTGACAGTCCAAGGACCATAGATTCGGGAACGCCGTCAAGCAACGCACCTATGGCAATTCCTGTGCCTGTTCCGGGGTGTTCTCCTGTGCCTCGACGGTTACGTGCATTGCGATAATCAAGCCAAATATTGGCAAATACGTAGATGAGTGCACCCACGGCAAAGCCAGAAATGGTGGGCCACACGCCAGCTTCCGTTATTGCTTCACCGACAAGGTCAAAGGCAAGTGCAGAAATCAAAACCCCCGCACCAAAAGCCATAATGCTCACAACGACCTTGCTCGGCACCCTGACATACCAGGCAACAAGGGCGCCCACGAAGAGCATTCCGCCGGCAAATAAACCGGCGAGCGCGGCGGTGAGCCATTCAAACATGACTACAGGCTATGCGTATTGAGATTCGATTGCACGTGTCAGGATGTGCACGAGAGCATCAAGCTGAATGGAGTCTTGTGAACCAGGCTCAAGCTCTTCGCCCTCCAGCGCGCGGGCCGCGAGGCCGCGCTTGCTATCGATGAGTTCTGCGATCTTCGCGTCGATTGTTTGTGCAGCGATGATACGCCAAGCGGTAACAGGCATTTCTTGACCAATACGGTGAACGCGGTCTATTGCCTGGGTCTGCTCTGCTGCAGTCCACGACAATTCAGCCAACACCACGTTGGAGGAGGCCTGCAGATTCAATCCAACCCCGGCAGCAGTGAGAGAACACACGGCAACCTGGACAGAATCATCCTTGTTGAAAGCATCAATTGCTTCTTGGCGTGCAGCAGTGGACTGGTCCCCACGAATCGAGACGGATTTAATTCCCTGAGCTGCAAACGCGCGTTCTGCCGTGTCCATGACATCGATGTGCTTGGCAAAAAAGACCACCTTGCCCACTGAGCGAGCAAGCTGGGCGGCATAGTCGGAGGCAAGTCCGGCCTTGGCCTGACCAATCTTGCGAACCATGGTGAAGACGTTATCTCCGGTCTTCTGTCCCTTGGACTCATCAAGTTCTTGCTGCGCCACCATGCGGATCAGTTCAGCCGTTGAGCCACGGAAGTTGCCCGAGACGGTCAAGCGCTTGTAACGCTCAAGCAAACGGTGAGCCAGCTCTGCCTCGGCAGCCTTGATGGAGTTACCCAGCTCATCATCGAGTTCAACAGGGAGATCAACCACACGCTTAGCTGGAAGATCTTTCGCCACGTCAATCTTGCGACGGCGAACAATACCCATGGAGATGACTGTCTCTCGTGCTGCAGCATAGAAGCCTTGATCTGCTGGGGTGAGACCTGTCGCTTCAAGTTTGGCGGTGAGTTCAGCCGAAGGCTTTTCTCCCTCTATCCACCCGAGGAACTTCCAGATAGCCCGGAAGTCATCAATATCGTTGATCAGAGGCGTACCTGTCAGAGCAATGCGCAGTGGATTGTGGCCAGGAGTGCGTGCCACGATGCGCTCTGACAGAGCCAACACGTGCTTGGAACGCTGTGAGGTTAGGTTCTTGATGAAGTGTGCCTCATCAACAACCATTCCTTTGAAGCCCATCTGACCAATCCACGATAGGTGGCGGTCAAGAACTTCGTAGTTCACGATAAACACATCTGCAAAAGCATCAACATCGGTACCATCACCGTGAATCACAGTGGCTTTGCGACCAGGGATCCACCGCTCAACTTCACGAGCCCAGTTCATTTTCACCACATTGGGCACGATGGCCAACAGTGGGAAAGCGTTTGCCATGGAGGCAGCAATCAAACTTTGTGCCGTCTTTCCCAAACCAGGCTCATCGGCGAGCAGGAATGTACGGTGACCTTCTCGCACACTTTCGATAAAGCGAATCTGGTGGGGCATGAGTTCACGCCCGGGAGGCGAGTAACGATCAAATTTGGGAACCTTGGGCATGTTCATGCAGGCAGAACCCCCACCTGCACCTGTTTCAAATGACTTGAACAAGGGACCCAACAATTCCCAGTTCGATAAACGAAGAACTGGAATAGATCCGGTGGAAACCTTGCTGAAATCAGGTTCCAGGAAAGGATTTGATTTCAAGCGAGCTTTCACAGACTGAGGAAGGACCTGCTTCTCTGCAAGTTCTGGAGCAAACTCTTCAACAGGCTTTGGAACCTCAGTGGTAATGATGAGATCTTCAGGGTTGATCTCTGCACCAGATTCAACAAGCCAGTCCCGGCGCATTTTCTGCGCCACAGGACTGGTGGCGTGGTCTACTTCAAGTAGTTGAATGAGCGAGGTGTCGCGCGCAGCAGTCTTTGCCAAAATGGTGGCCACACCATCAAGGCGTTTGAGTTGTTCTGCACGTGCTGAATCAGTGAGGCTGGTGTCAGCTTTGACACGTGCACGCTCTTCGCGCACGAGAAAAGCGATGACTTGAAACTTGGTGCGGTTGGTTGGTCCAACCTTCTTCCCTGTTTGTGCCTTAGCCTCAACTTCACGAACCTTGCGAGCGAGGATAGGGATTAACCCAGAATTATCCAGGGTGTTACGACGAGTGCCTGTGCGGGCCACATTGTCTCCATGACTTAAGAAACGACAGCAATACGGCGAGATTTCGCTGGTGTATTGCCCCAAACTGCACCTGTCAGAGATTTCGTCACGCATCACGCGTTAGCGCCGGCGACGAGAGAAGTCTGGTGGTACGAAAGTTAGTCTACTACTTCCCTGAAGGTGTCTTGATCATGAAGCCACCGAGAAAGAACACGGCAGCCGCAGCAACCTGGAGAAGCATCCACCACTGAATTCCTGGAGTGATGCCGTCCGTGAGACGGTAGACCGGATTCCAATAGATGGCGATGGCAACAAAAAGGGGCGTGAACAGCCAGCGTTTGCTATTGATGGACTGCCACGAGAATACGGCCAATATTGCTGCCAAAATACTCACCACAAAAAGCACGGTGATGTACCAATCTGTTCCGTAAACCCCCATGCCAATAAACATGGCGATGACTCCGGCTAAACCGGGAACTATTCCCGGGCGAATGAGCTCAGGCTCAGCAGACTTTTTTGCCATGTATAGAAGTTTATCTGCGTCTAAACCGGCTTGCTTCGGGGCAGTCGAATGGATCTCGGGCAGCCAATCCAACCTCGTTGAGGTAGGCCACCACAATTGCGTATGAACGCATAAGCGAAGTTTCAGCGTAGGGAACTCCCTCGCGAGCGCAGTGCTCACGTACGATCATGCGTGCTTTTTTCAAGTGAGGTCGGGCCATGCTGGGGAAAAGGTGGTGTTCAATTTGGTAGTTCAGGCCACCCATGAAGGCAGTCGCACCGAAACCTTTAATGTTGCGCGAGGTCATGACCTGTTTGGTCATGAAGTCAACCTTGTTTTCTTTTGGAATCTGGGGCATTCCCTTGTGGTTAGGGGCAAACGATGCTCCCATGTAGACGCCAAAAACCGCGAGTTGAACACCGAGGAAAGCAAATGCCATCCCCAGAGGAAGAAACCAGAACACGACGGCCACATACGCGGTAAGTCGCAGGGCAATCAAGGAGAGTTCGATAGCGCGACCTTCGAGGCGCCCTTTGCTAAATAAAGTGCCGATAGAGCGCACATGCAAGTTGATGCCTTCAAGCGTGAGCAGGGGAAAGAATAAGTATCCCTGGCGCTGTGTAATCCACTTCAACAGGCCCTTCTGCTTGGCTGCATCTGTTTCCTGAAACGAGATTGTGTCCCACTCAATATCCGGGTCTTTACCCACCGTGTTGGGGTTGATGTGGTGTTTGGTGTGTTTATTCATCCACCAGGCATAGGAAATTCCCACCACACCAGAAGCCAATATGCGCCCGGTCCAGTCATTGGCTTTACCTGATTTGAAAACCTGACGGTGTGACGCTTCATGGGTGATGAAAGCTATTTGTGTCAGCAAGATACCCAGCCCTGCTGCAATGAGAAGTTGGAACCACGATTGCCCTATCAACACGAACCCCGTGATGAGTCCAGCCATGGCCAAAGTGAGCCCAGCAGCAAGCAACATATAGAACGTCCTCGAACGCTCCATGAGCCCTGCGGCAGTGACTGCCTTCATCAGTGAGGCGTAACTGTTGGTTACCGGCTGGGAGTTGGGATTACGGGTTTTCGTTGAACGAATAGGTCCGAGGATAGAACTAAGTGTCATATCGCCACTTCTGTAAGTCAGGTCGACTTCACAGCCGGCGAGGTATTGCGTTGAGCAGTTAGTTCAATCTAACGTGCAAACCTGCGAAGTCGCAGTGAATTGAGCACAACGAACAAACTTGAGAACGCCATTGCTGCTCCCGCAAGCATGGGATTGAGGAATCCCAGCATTGCCAGCGGTATTGCTGCGACGTTATAGGCGAATGCCCAAAAGAGATTTCCGTAAATGATCCGCAGTGTTTTGCGCGAGAGCGAAAGCGCATCTGCGGCAGCAGTGAGCGTTCCACGAATCAACGTGATGTCGCTTGCGGCGATTGCAACATCTGTTCCTGTCCCCATAGCTATGCCAAGATCCGACTGAGCTAGCGCAGCGGCGTCGTTGACGCCGTCACCAATCATGGCCACTGCTCCGCCACGCTGTTGGAAATCAGCAATAACCTGCAACTTGCTCTCTGGGGTCGCTCCTGCGATGACACGCGAAATACCGACCTGTGCCGCTATATGGTGAGCGGCGTCTTCGTGATCGCCTGTCAACAGGATTGTTTCAAGCCCCATTTGATTGATGCGGGTAATCGCTGCAGCAGAATCGTCTTTGATGGTGTCTGCAACTGCCACAATGGCCTGCACAGTTCCATCCCAGCCAGCTAACACTGTGGTTGCTCCGGTGTGTTGTGCGGTCTTCAGCTGAACGGATTGAGACTCTGAAAGCACCAGCTGGTTTTCTGCCATCCAGTCTTGTGTTCCCACAAAAACTGTCACTCCCTCGATAACACCGGTGACACCCTGGCCTGCCACAGAGGAAAATCCTGACACTTCAGGAAGCTTGAGCCCTTCTGCCGCGGCCACAATGGCATGAGCAATGGGGTGTTCCGAATAAGTTTCGAGAGCTGCAATGATACTCAGAACCTCTTGAGATGAACCTGTTGTTTCAATGCTGGTGACACTCATCTGGCCAGTGGTGACGGTCCCGGTTTTATCCAAGACAACTGTCTTGATTCGGGCAGAACTTTCTATCGCATCAGGACCAGAAATGATGATTCCCATTTGGGCGGCTCGTCCGGTTCCTACCAGCAGTGCAACCGGTGTAGCCAAACCGAGAGCACAGGGACAGGCAATAACCAAGACAGCTATAGCTGCCGTGAAGCCCACGGTCACGGGGGCCCCAGCAATCCACCATCCCAAGATGGTGAGCGCTGCCAAACCGATCACGATGGGGACAAAGACGGCAGAAATTCGGTCAGCAAGCTTTTGAACTGCAGCTTTATGTAGTTGTGCATCCTCAACAAGTGTCGCAAGCTGAGCCATCCGGGTGTTGTGTCCAACCTGGGTTGCTCGGACGGTGAGTCGACCATCCAAGACGATTGTTGAGCCAGTAACGGCGGTTTCTGGACTTTTATCTACGGGAAGAGACTCACCGGTGAGTGAGCTCTCATCAACGGCAGCTTGCCCGTTAACGACCTCACCATCGGTGGCGATAATCTCACCTGGCTTGACAATGAATATGTCACCCACGGCTAACTGCTCTGCAGGAATTCTCTTCTCAACCCCGTCAACGAGGATGGTCGCTTCAGTAGCTTTGAGCTCACTCAATGCGCGCAGTGCGGCACTGGCACTGCGCTGCGAGCGCTCTTCTAAGAAGCGCCCCAAAAGCAAGAACGTAGTGACGCCAGCTGCCGCTTCAAAGTAGATGTTGTGTGTGGGGTCCACCTGCCAGGCAAAGAGCTCCAGGGTGTGATGCATCCCTACCATGCCCGCCGCACCAAAAAAGAGCGCATAAACCGACCAGAAGTAGGCGGCGAAGGTTCCCATCGTGATGAGGGTATCCATCGTAAGAATGCCATGACGCAAGTTCAAAAAAGTTGAACGGTGGAATGGCCAGCCGCAGAAAAAAACCACAGGGGTGGTCAGTAACAGAGAAATCCATTGCCAGTAACTAAATTGCCATGCGGGAACCATTGCCAACACAATGACGGGAACCGACAGAACGATGGCGATGACCAGTCTTTCCAGAAGTGAAATCTTTCCCGGCTTACTGTCATCTTCGTGATGACTGTGACTGTGCTGATCTGAAGCAGGAAGGGTTGCCGTGTAGCCAATTTTGCTAACCTGCTTGACTAAATCTTCCGCGCTTACACCTTCCGGATATTCCACTTTGGCGCTGTTTGTCGCCAAATTAACGGCGGCGTGAACACCAGGAAGTTCACCCAGGCTTTTTTCAACACGAGAAACACAGCTGGAACAGGTCATTCCTTCGATACCCAGAACAACGGTGGAGGTGGTCTTCTCAGCCATAGCTTCTTCTTTCCTCACAACCATTAACGCTCTGTGTTTTCAGAATATTCCTGTTTAAGCCAAGATGGCCGCCTCAGTTGAGGCGGCCATCTAAAGCGAACTCCTAGTTGGTTGTTGCGGGTGCTGGAGTTGTGGTGGGGTAACCCTCAGGAATGATGTCGTTACCATTTGCATCATGCTCGTGAGGAACATTTCCTGGCATCGAGCCATCTGCTTCAAGTCCACC
Source organism: Aurantimicrobium sp. MWH-Uga1 (assembly GCF_003325955.1). NCBI lineage: Bacteria > Bacillati > Actinomycetota > Actinomycetes > Micrococcales > Microbacteriaceae > Aurantimicrobium > Aurantimicrobium sp. MWH-Uga1. The sequence goes on from NZ_CP030929.1 coordinate 1,124,396, forward strand.
CTGTTCTCCGCCAGCCATACCAGCCTGTGGTCCGTGGCCACGCTTACCTTCGTGACCGCCGCGGGGTCCGTCACCGTCGCGGTCGCCATCCATGTGGCCGCCATTTCCAGGGAGCTGACCTGTAACACCTTCTGCCATACCAACAGCGGGACGGTTGTTGTGATCAATCACATTCGCTACCGCCATTCCGCCACCAAATACACCGGCCAGAAGAACAACTCCTGCTGCCGAGATACCGACAATGGCTCCGGTTCCGAGACGACGCTTGCGTCCTTCTTCAATGGGAGTCACGTTCTCAGCCTGCTCTGCAGTTGCTTCAGGTGCAGCGGGGGTGAATTCTGCTGGTGTTTCTACGTTGTCGTTGTTGTCGTTCTTGGGCATCTGCATGCCTCCTTCGTTTCGTGTTGTGTGTTCTGCTGAGGGGTTGGGATCCTCTGGCCGTGGGGCCGATAAGTACACACTGCACACGCTCCCTATGAGGACGCTATGAAACAGTTAAGGATGAGCACAGAGTTTTATTGAGCAGTTCGCTTTTCATATCTTTTGACTGCCGCTGCGGTGATTTTGTCTGCCATACCGTTGAAAATGATTCCGTGTGCAGGCAGAATCGACAGCCAATACAGCCTGCCGCCCAAGCCACGCGGGAAGAAAATGGCGCGTTGGAGATAGCGAGAAGAACCATCTGGTTGCGCTTCAGCGCTGAGTTCTAGCCAGGCCAATCCAGGAACTTTCATCTCTGCACGCAAACGCAAAAAGCGACCATGGTCGATCCGCTCCACACGCCACCAGTCGACCGACTCCCCCACCCGAAGTTTTTCTGGGTTGCTGCGTCCACGTCGCAAACCGACACCGCCAACGAGCTTGTCGGCAAAACCTCGAGCAGCCCACGCGATAGGAAGGGAATACCAGCCGTTCTCGCCACCGATTCCTTCGATGATTGCCCATAAGTCTTCTACTGGTGCCGCACAGTCACGCTCTTTAATGTCGAGATAGACCCGGTGACCAGCCCATTCAGGGTCTGAGGGTAAGGGGTCACTGGGTGCACCGTAGACACTAGCGTTTTGCCAGCTTGTCTCAATGTCTCCTTCTTGCATCTTGCCCAGGGCAAGATGCACAGCTCGACGGTAAGGCACGAGGCCCTCTGCTGGGGGCGGGATGATCTGGTCAACATCATGCTCATTCATGATGCAGTCATGCTGAAGCGACGCAATGATGGGGACTGCGAGCGCTCTGGGGATCGGGGTAACCAAGTTCACCCACTGACTAGCTAAGTAGGGAGTGAGCACAGGAAGGCGCAAAATGGCGCGTTCTTTCATACCTGCTTCGAGGGCGTAACCGTTCATCATGTCCGAATACTTCAGTACATCGGGACCACCAATATCCAGTGTCCTGTTTACACTCGGTGGCAAATCGGCTGCCTTGATGAGGTAGTACATAACATCCCGCACAGCGATTGGCTGAATGAGATTACCCACCCACTTTGGTGCCGTCATCACCGGGAGAACATCCGTGAGGTGACGAATCATTTCAAAACTGGTTGAACCCGAACCAATAATTACACCGGCTTGCAGTGCAACCGTGGGAACTCCTGATGCCAGGAGTATTTCTCCCACCTCAGCTCGAGAGCGCAGGTGCTTAGACAGCTCACCTTTGGAGGGGTGCAATCCACCCAAGTAAACAATTCTTTTGACACCGCCCTCTTTGGCAGCACGGGCTACGTTGTGTGCACCGGTGATTTCTTTCGACTCAAAATCACCCTTCTCTCCCATGGCATGCACGAGGTAATAGAGGACGTCAATGTTCTTGCATGCCTCGGTAACAATCTCTCCATCAAGAAGATTGCCCTCGACAATGTCTACCTGCGGGCGCCAAGGAACATCTTTGAGTTTGTCGGCAATACGAACCAGAACACGAACAGAGAAACCTGCCTCGAGGAGCCTGGGAACCAAACGTCCACCGATGTATCCGGTTGCACCGGTAACGAGCGCGCGTTTTTTTGCCATGTGCTGACTCTACGCCTGTGTATTGGTACCGTCATAGAGGGAGGGAGTCCGCGTGCACACGAACAAACGTATCTGGCTTGTCATTGGCCTCGTTTGCTTATTTGTGTTAGTCGTGGGCTCCATTGCAAGTTCGGTAAATGCCGTACGTTCAATGCAAACTGCAGTCACTGTGGATTCTCTGGAGCAAGCCTTAGAGGCCAGTCCCTCTCCCATCGGTATTGCCGTCCCCACAGAAACTCCCACAGCGCCAGCAACCGTCTCCCCCGATCTGACTCAGTCGTCCTCGTCATCCACCTCTGTTTTTGTCGCGATGCTTGCTGAACTTCCCCAAGACGATTCACCGAGTTCTCACACCGGATATGACCGCGACTATTTCAATGCCTGGATTGATGCTGATGGGGATGGCTGTAATACCCGTGCTGAAGTGTTAATGATGGAGTCACAAACTACTGTCTCCACCCGCGGGCGTTGTACCGTCACCACTGGTTCGTGGGTCTCGGTCTATGACGGTGCTCTGTTGACCGAAGCAGGCAGTCTCGACATTGACCACTTCGTGCCTTTGAATGAGGCATGGCTCTCTGGCGCCTATGCCTGGGATAGTGCCACTCGGGTCCAGTTTGGTAATGACCTTGGCTACGGCCCTTCACTGGTGGCAGTGACGGCAAGTTCCAACAGATCGAAAAGTGATCAAGATCCGGCGAGGTGGATGCCGCCAGCACGAGGATACTTTTGTGATTATGCCGCCACCTGGGTTGCGGTGAAGTGGCGTTGGAGCTTGAGCGTGGACTCCCTAGAACGTATGGCGTTGCAATCTGTTCTGAGCGGGTGTACCTCGGTCTCCGTTGAGATTCCTCAGAAAGCCACCGTTACGGCAGGCGCTGCCCCGCAACCGGTTGCTCCAATCTCAGACGGCGCGCTTGACCCGAACTATGGCACGTGCTCACTTGCGCAAGCATACGGCGCGGGCCCCTATGTGCAGGGTATTGATCCCGAATATGAGTGGTACCGCGATAGGGACAAAGACGGCGTGGTCTGCGAGTAACCAAGATAAGAGCCCGACCTCAATCGAGGTCGAGCTCTTTGCGCTGTGTTTATGCTTACTTGCCGCCGCAGCACGCGCCGCCGCAGCAGCCGCCCTCTTCTCCGCCACCTACGGTTGCGGAAGGGGTCTCAAGCTTGATGTTTGCGGTTGCCATATGGTCTCCTTTGTTGAAGGGCGACCGTCGGGGCTATCGAGCCTGACCGGTCGAGGTCTGTATTAAGTGTGCGCCTGTTTTGCTTTCAGGTCAATGTGGGAGCGGGGTATGTCGCCCAGAGCGTAATTAGCTGTGCGAACTTCCCATTTCCAACATGACGACTCCGACGATGATAAGCGCAAGCCCAATGAAACCCCAGACATTGATGGTTTCCTTGAACAAAAAGATTCCCATGATGGCAACGAGAGCAGTGCCACATCCTGCCCAGATGCCATAGGCCACACCCATGCTGAGACCTTTGGAGAGCCCCAACCCCAGTGCAATAAATGCGCCCAGATATCCCACGATGACGAAAATGGTGGGCACAAGCTTGGTAAAACCTTCACTCATTTTCAGCGAAATAGTGCCAATCACTTCGCTGACGATGGCAAGGGCGAGTAAAAGATACGCAACAACCATGTGTGTAGCTTAACTCGCCCCGTGAATACGGCGGCTAAGTTCCTGGGCTGTTGTCTTGATTTCGGGAAGGAGTTGTTCAACTCGCAACTGGAGATCTTCTTCGGTTGCGGAAACAGGAACGGGGTAGGTCACCGCAATAGCTGCAGCTGGCCAGCCGAGGTGGTCTTTGACCACCACACCGACGGAGGCTAGACCATCAGTGATTTCGCTGCGTTCAGTGGAATAGCCCTGTTGGGCGGCCTGGGTCACCAGCGCTTTGAGTTCACGATAGCTTTGAGGTCCAGCCAAGCCCAGTTCTTCTCGTTGAGTAAAAACAACGGGATCAGAATAAAGCGCTCGTAATTGTGCCGGTGGTAATGCTGAAAGCAGAGCACGGCCGGACGCCGTGAGGTGTGCAGGAAGTCTCACTCCGACGTCTGTGATGAGTGAGGGTCGTCTGGCTGCACGCTCTTCGACGACGTAGAGAACATCGGTTCCGTGCAGAACAGCTAGGTGTGCAGACTCCCCGATATGGTCGACCAGTTTGGCCAACAAGGGTGCGCCTAATCGGGTCAAAGGTTGCTGCCTCGAATAGGAGGAGGAGAGCTCAAAGGCAGCTGGCCCTAAACCATAACGGCGCTCTTCAGGGATGTGGAGGGCAAAGCCACGCTCGGTGAGCACCGTCAAGATTTGATACACGGATGACCGCGGTAAAGATAGTGCAGTCGCAATAGTTTGAGCAGGAACTGGTCCTCTTTGGTGGGCAAGAAACTCCAAAATACGCAGGGTCGAATCGGCTGCGGGAACTTTACTCACAACCCCAGTATGCCTTGTCTGTGATATCAGACACAAGGGGTGTTTTAGGCGTATTTATCGCAATCTTTTCGGTGTGAAATCAGTACATGAGTTCTGTAACTGTGGGCACTGGTGCCGTATCAATAGACGATGTCGTTGCTGTTGCGCGATATGACGCACAGATTGTGCTCGATGAAAAGGCGCTCGAAGGGGTTGCCCAGTCTCGCGCCGTTATCGATGCCTTGGCCTCTGACCCTAACCCGCACTACGGCATCTCCACCGGTTTCGGTGCACTGGCAACCACCTTTATTGAGTCCGACCGCCGAGCTCAACTCCAGGCGTCACTTGTGCGCTCCCATGCAGCAGGTTCTGGGTCGGAGGTAGAGCGTGAAGTAATTCGCGCACTGATGCTTCTTCGCCTGTCCACACTGATGACCGGCCGCACCGGTGTGCGACCCATCGTTGCTCAGTCCTATGCAGCACTCATTAACGCCGGAATAACTCCCGTGGTTCGCGAATATGGCTCCCTCGGCTGTTCGGGCGACCTTGCGCCCCTGTCCCACTGTGCTTTAGCAACGATGGGCGAAGGTGATGTGCGCAACGCAGAGGGCATTTTGATGCCTGCATCTCAAGCGCTCTCAGAGGCAGGCATCACTGCTCTCAAGCTGGAAGAAAAAGAAGGCCTTGCCCTGATCAATGGCACGGATGGCATGCTCGGCATGCTCGCACTGGCCATTACAGATCTCAAGATGCTCATGACAGCTGTTGATATTTCTGCAGCGATGACCATCGAAGGATTGATGGGGACCGACAAGGTCTTTGCCGCCGATTTACACGCTCTGCGCCCCCAGGTAGGCCAAGGACAATCTGCAACCAACCTACGTAACATCTTGGCCGATTCACCCATCGTGCACTCGCATGCAGGGCCTGAAGATGGTCGAGTGCAGGATGCCTACTCACTGCGTTGCTCGCCCCAAGTTCACGGTGGGGCTCGGGACACCATCGCTCACGCAGAACTCGTAGCCAACCGAGAACTTGCCTCAGCAATAGACAACCCTGTACTCACCGTTGATGGCCGTGTAGAAAGCAACGGAAACTTCCACGGTGCACCGGTTGCCTATGTATTGGACTTCCTCGCCATCGTTGCCGCAGATGTCGCGTCGATGAGTGAGCGCCGTACCGACCGCTTCCTGGACCGCTCACGCAATCAAGGATTGCCTCCCTTCCTCGCTCACGAAGTGGGTGTGGACTCAGGCCTCATGATTGCTCAATACACGGCGGCAGGTTTGGTCTCAGAAATGAAGAGGTTGGCAGTTCCTGCCTCGGCAGACTCCATCCCCTCCAGTGCTATGCAAGAAGACCACGTCTCAATGGGCTGGCATGCTGGACGCAAACTCCGCAAAGCAGTTGATGCACTCTCACGCGTCATTGCAATTGAACTCATGACCGCCTCACGCGGTATTGACCTGCGTGCTCCGTTGCAACCCAGCCCAGTTACTGGTGCTGTCATCGCAGAACTCCGCAATAACGGGGTTGCTGGCCCGGGTGCAGACCGTTTCCTCTCCCCCGAGATTGAAACTGCAGCTGAGCTCACCCTTTCTGGCCGTGTCACAGCCGTAGCTCAAGCTGCCGCAACTACCCCACTGATCTAAACACTCGAGAACAAGCCCAAGGAGACCCTCATGACCACAGGACCTCGTACCGTCCGTGCCGCACGCGGCAACACACTCACCGCCAAGAGCTGGCAGACCGAAGCCCCCCTGCGCATGCTCATGAACAACCTTGACCCTGAGGTTGCTGAACACCCCGAAAAGCTCGTTGTGTATGGAGGCACCGGTAAAGCTGCCCGCACCTGGGAAGCATATGACGCCATCGTGCGCACCCTCGAAACTCTCGACTCTGATGAAACCCTCTTGGTTCAGTCCGGAAAACCTGTCGGTGTATTCCGCACCAACGAGTGGGCTCCTCGTGTGCTCATTGCCAACTCCAACCTCGTTGGTGACTGGGCAAACTGGCCAGAATTTCGCCGCCTCGAGGCCGAAGGCCTCACCATGTACGGTCAGATGACCGCTGGTTCCTGGATCTACATCGGAACCCAGGGCATATTGCAGGGAACCTACGAAACTTTCGGCGCTGTTGCCCGTCAACATTTTGGTGGAACTCTCGCTGGAACTCTCACCCTCACCGGTGGCTGCGGTGGTATGGGTGGTGCACAGCCACTGGCCGTCACTATGAACGATGGTGTTGTGCTCATCGTTGATGTCGACGCTACCCGTCTCCAACGTCGTGTCGAACACGGTTACCTGGATGAGATGACCCATGACCTCGACGACGCGATTGCTCGTGTTCTGGCAGCTAAGGAGTCCAAGACCCCGTTGTCGGTCGGAATTGTTGGCAATGCAGCTGATGTCTTCACTGAGTTACTAGAACGCAAAGTTCCAATCGACATTGTGACGGACCAAACAAGTGCACATGACCCCCTCTCCTACCTTCCTGAAGGTGTTTCGGTTGAGGAATGGCACAAGAAGGCAGAACAGGATGCTGCCTGGTTTACCGAACACTCTCGTGCCGCGATGGCGAAGCAGGTCAAAGCCATGGTTGAGTTCCAGGATGCTGGAGCCATTGTCTTCGACTACGGAAACTCTATCCGTGCAGAGGCCAAGCTCGGTGGTTATGACCGCGCCTTTGATTTCCCCGGCTTCGTGCCCGCCTATATTCGCCCACTTTTTTGTGAAGGTAACGGGCCATTCCGCTGGGCTGCCCTCTCTGGTGACCCTGAAGACATTGCCAAAACCGACAAAGCAATCATGGAACTCTTCCCCGAGAATGAACACCTCAAGCGATGGATCACCAAGGCAGGCGAAAAGGTTCACTTCGAAGGTTTGCCTGCCCGCATTTGCTGGCTGGGGTATAAAGAACGTCACCTGGCAGGTTTGAAGTTCAACGAAATGGTTGCTTCTGGTGAACTCTCTGCCCCAATCGTTATTGGCCGTGACCACCTCGACTCTGGTTCAGTTGCTTCTCCCTACCGTGAAACCGAAGCCATGAAAGACGGCTCCGATGCGATCGCTGACTGGCCTTTGCTCAACGCCCTGCTCAACACAGCATCAGGTGCAACGTGGGTTTCACTGCACCATGGTGGTGGTGTTGGTATTGGCCGCTCAATCCACTGTGGTCAAGTCACTGTTGCCGATGGAACCGAACTGGCCGCCCAGAAACTCGAACGCGTTCTCACCAATGACCCCGGTACCGGTGTAATGCGCCACGTTGATGCTGGTTACGAGCGAGCCGAAGAGGTCGCACGTGAGCGCGGTCTGCGTGTTCCCATGTGGGAAAACTAAAGGCAAGTAAGCTCACCATCATGTCTCGCACGCTTTTTACGAACATCGGTTTGCTCGTGACGAACAACCCGAAAGAAGCGGCACGTGCCGGCGGAACGGACTCCCCTACCGGGGAGATCCGGGACGCCGCCATGATTGTTGAGAGTGGTCTTGTGGCGTGGGTTGGCAAGGCCGCGGATGCCGAAACCGGTGGCGGTTTCGATATTGATGCTGTGGTCAATGTGCATGGAAACACCCTGATTCCCGGGTTTGTCGATTCCCACTCTCACCTCGTTTTTGCCGGGGATCGCTCTGCAGAGTTTGCCGCCCGCATGGAGGGAACACCGTATGCTGCAGGCGGAATACGTTCAACCGTTGCGGCAACACGTGCTGCCACCGAAGAGAGTTTGCGCGAGCACCTTGCCGCGTTGGTTAAAGAAATGCATTCGCAGGGCACCACGACCATCGAAATCAAGTCCGGATACGGACTAGATGTAACAACAGAAGAACGTTTGGTTCGCTTAGCTAGAGAATTCACGGAGGAAGTTACCTTCTTAGGCGCGCATGTTGTTCCTGCAGAGTTTGCTGATTCCCGTGATGAGTATGTTGAGCTTGTGACGGGCGAAATGCTTTCAGCGTGTGCACCACATTCAAAGTGGATTGATGTCTTTTGTGAACATGGTGCTTTCACGGTGGAGGAAACAAGGCGTATCTTGACTGCCGGAATAGCAGCTGGGCTCCAACCCCGCGTGCACGCGTCACAACTTGGCCCCGGTGAAGGTGTTGCCTTAGCGGTTGAACTAGGCGCTGCCTCTGTAGATCACTGCACCTATCTCACCGAAGAAGATGTAGTAGCCCTAGCAGACTCCAGTACAGTTGCCACATTGCTTCCTGGCGTGGAGTTCTCAACCAAACAGCCCTACCCTTCAGGCCGAGCACTGATTGATGCGGGAGTGAGCGTTGCCCTGTCCACAGACTGCAATCCAGGGTCCAGCTTCACTTCGTCTATGCCTTTTTGTATAGCTGTTGCGGTGCGAGAAATGGGCATGAGTCCAGCAGAAGCCCTGTGGGCCTCCACCGCAGGAGGAGCCCAGGCTCTGCGTCGGGGTGATGTAGGCAAACTCTCACAAGGAATGCGCGCAGACATTGCCGAAATCACCGCACCAAGCTACATCCACCTTGCCTATCGTCCCGGAGTGCCCCAAATTGGGCGCGTGTGGAAAGACGGAGAACTTATCGCTGGCTAACGCCGGCAACCGCCTCCAATACACACAATGCCGCAAGGCGAACAGTTCTGCCGTCTGGCGTATCAGTGGTGGCATCAATTTCGGTCAGGTCTAGTGATCGAACCTGAGGGAAAGCAGCTGCGAGGCGGGCAATCTGGCGCAGTTCATAGGCACTGATTCCGCCAGGGACACTGGCGGGGCATGCCGGGGCAACGGATCGATCACACACGTCCACATCCAGGTCAACATGCACTGGACCGCCTGCAGCACCGGCAATAGCGAGCGCTTCGCTCATGATTTCTGACAGAGGTCGTCTGGCAAGTTCATCACGGTGAATTACCGTAATACCTAGCTCATGAGCCCTGCGAGCATAGGCAACTGAGTTTGCATAGTCTTGAATGCCAATTTGCACAATTCGTTGAGGATTCAGGCCCGCCTCAATCAGCCTGCGCACAGGAGAGCCATTGCTCACCCCATCACGCAGGTCATAGTGAGCATCTAGTGTGATCAAACCAGCGGTGGAAAGGTCACTTCCCCACGCGCCCAGCGCAGCAGCTACTGTGACAGAATTATCGCCACCGAGAGCAATCACCAATTCAGACGCTTTAGCGGCATCGGCCATCATCGCAATCGTTCGTGCTTCACCTGCAGGAGAATCAGGGTCGGCAACATTGCCAAAATCTGCCACGGTGAGCTCTTCAAGATCCACAATCTCGGGATTATTTCGCACGCCCTTCTCGGGCAGACCTCGATCTTGCATGAGCGCAGGAGAGTAGCGAAACAGTGCAGAACGTATCGCGTCAGGGGTTTCGTGAGCATTAGTTGCACTCAACGAAGTCTGTGATGCAGGAACACCGACGAGGGAAACATCAATACGGGATCCCGCGGCCAATTCAGAAGGCGCTGGCCAACCACCGGCTCGAGGCCAGAGAGGGTCGTGAGACAAGCCAGCAGGTTTATTCATTGTCAGCAGCTTTCGCGGCTTTCTGGCCTTGAACTCCGGCGAAAATAACTCCCACCAGTAAAGCTCCCAGAGCAACCTGAACCAGATACATCTGGAACTGTGATGGCAAGAATAAGGCAACAATCATCAACGTTGCATTAGCCAAAGCGGTATCTCGCATGATCGGGTAGGCCACCACGTGAGCGGCCAACCACGTTTTCTCATTCTTGCGAGTAGCTTTTGTGCGGATACCTGCCCACGCATTAGGCACAACCTTGCCGGATGCAGCACGCGCCACGACAACGTAAAGAATCACATCCGCCACGAGCGAAAGTGCAACGGTGAGGTACAAAGTGCCGGAATCCATAGCTCTAGGCTACTTTGTCTCGCGCCTTATTGCGGGTTCGAAAGGTCGATGGTTTCGCCATGCTCGGGTGCCCGAACATTCCATTTCAATTCAGACGCAATCCTGAAGCGCATCCGGTCTGCAGCATCGATTTCACCATGGGTGACATACGTCATTTTCGGAGCACGTGGAGCGGTGTGCATCCATTGCACCAGCTCATCCGCATCTGCGTGGCCTGACATACTCTCAAGCTGAATCACCTGGGCACGAATGGGCACATCACGGCCGTGAATACGCAGTGAGGTCGCCCCCTCAGCCAACAGTGCCCCCCGAGTTCCTCCTGCCTGATATCCAGAAATAAGTATGAGGTTGTTGGGGTCATCACCAAAAGCAACAAGGTGATGCAACACTCGACCACCGGTCATCATGCCGGACGCCGCAATGATGATCATGGGTCCGTGACGCTCGTTGAGTTTCTTCGATTCTTCTACGGTGCCGACCATGTGGGCGACGTCATAGACGGCCTCAAATTCGTCAGCAGGAATCGTGTGCTCATCTTGATGATTGTGATACATCCGTGTCGCACTAGCCGCCATAGGGCTGTTGACGTAGATCGGGACGCGAGGAATCTCGCCTCGGTCCATCAATCGCCAGATATGTAACATCAGGCCCTGAGTTCTTCCCACCGCAAAAGCAGGGATGACGACGACACCGCCACGTTCAAGCGTGGGCTTGAGTGCAGGGCCAAGTTCTTTCTCGGGGTCGATGTTGGGGTGGCTGCGATTACCGTACGTAGATTCGGTAATGAGAATGTCCGCACCCTCAAAAGGACGAGGGGGCTTCATCAGTGGATCATGCTGACGGCCCATATCTCCCGTGAAATGCAGGGTGGTTCCTGCAACCTTGATGTGCAATTGGGATGCACCTAGAATGTGGCCGGCCGGAAGGAAAGTTGCCTTCACGCCTGGGGCAACCTCGAGCTCTTTATCAAACTCTGCAGTTCGGAACTGCGACAGGGCTTGTTCTACATCTTGCACCGTGTAGAGGGGCTTGGGTGGGTTGTGTTTGGAATACCCCTTCTTGGCAGCATGTGCTGCCTCTTCCTCCAAAAGGTGGGCGCTATCTGGAAGCAAAATGGAACACAGCTCTGCGGTTCCTGTTGTGGCGATGATCTTTCCACGGAAACCATCACGCACGAGCGCGGGAACATATCCCGAATGGTCTAAGTGTGCGTGGGTAAGCAAGACCACATCGATAGTGTCGGGCGGAACTGGGAAGGGTTCGCGATTACGCTCGCGCAAAGACTTGTATCCCTGGAACAGGCCACAATCGACCAGAATGCGTTTGCCACCGGTTTCAATCAGGTACTTACTTCCGGTGACCGTCTCAGTTCCCCCGAGGAAGCGCAGTGTGTGTTCAGGCTTTGTCATAACTTTCACACTACGCCTGTGCCACTGACCGTGGTCGGTGGGTCTTCCGGAGCGTGGTAAAGTTGAACTACCGACGCGGGGTGGAGCAGCTCGGTAGCTCGCTGGGCTCATAACCCAGAGGTCGCAGGTTCAAATCCTGTCCCCGCAACAAAAAGAGAAAGCCCTTTCTTGATTGGAAGGGCTTTCTTATTTTTCAAGCCGGGTATCGTGGAAGCGTGACCAGAAGCCACTACACCCTCAATGAAGACCTCCAGCTCGCCCTGCAACTAGCTGATGCCGCTGACGAGATTTCTCGCGCTCGCTATCTCGCTCTCGATCTCGAGGTCACGACAAAGCCCGATAAGACTCCAGTCACGGATGCGGATCGTGCTGTAGAAAAAGCCATAATCGACATTCTCGCTCGCGAGCGAGGATCTGATTACATGCTGGGCGAAGAGTTCGGCGAACAAAAAGGAACTGTTTCTGAACGCCCCACTGCGACAGCAGATCACCCTCACCGCCAATGGATTATTGACCCTATAGACGGTACTTCAAACTTTTTACGTGGTGTTCCTGTCTGGGCAACTCTGATTGCGTTGGCTATCGATGGAGAACCAGTACTGGGTGTGGTGAGTGCACCAGCTTTGGGCAAACGCTGGTGGGGCTCACAAGGTAATGGTGCGTGGGTTGATGAATCTCACGACCCTCTGGCAAACATTCCCCTTCCCGATGATCTCGCCAATGTTCTCGAGCAACCTATGGTTGCCGTGGCAGAACCGCGCCGTCTTGAAGTTTCAGGAGTATCCAAGCTTGCTGATGCCAGCATCAGCTATAACTCCTTGCAACAGTGGGATCAAGCTGGTTACCTAGACGAACTAGTTGGCCTCAGCAGAAAAGTATGGCGAACCCGGGCGTATGGCGACATGTGGTCCTACATGATGGTTGCCGAGGGCATTGTGGACGTGGCGGGAGAATTTGATCTTAAGCCCTATGACATGGCTGCCTTGATGCCCATCGTGACAGAAGCTGGCGGGACCTTCACCTCGATTGACGGTCACGCAGATGTGTGGCACGGGAGCGCTTTAGCAACGAATGGCGCTCTTCATGCCGCCGTGCTTGCTGAATTAGCTCGCTAGTTTTCCTTCAGCTTCCAACCGAGCAATTCGGGCACGAGCAGCATCCTCTGAAGTAGACGAGGGTCCCAAGAGTGAACGAAGCATCTTCAAGATCACTCCGGTGAGCCACGATGCTGGCCACCACGGTTTCTTCAGACCCAAAATCTGACGGTATTCCTCAGGAATGCTTTCGACAGCACCGGCAAACATGATGCGATAGAACGGCATCATGCTGCGACGTAGCGGTGGCTTACGCAAGAAAGCAATCGTTTCCTCTACGCGCTCATCGTGTTTGAGAACGCCATCGGTATTGAACTTGTGCAAGGCCGCAATGAGTTCCTTTTCTGATCGCGGAGGGTTAGCTACACCAACGAGCTCTCCTGCGATGGACCACTCGGAAACATACTGGTCGGCACCACCCGGGATGGGATCTCCCCAGGCCTGATGACAGCCCAAGAAAGCGTCAGTGAATACCACATGTACCCAATACAACAGCTCTGGATCTCCAGCAGAATATGAGCGTTCAACACCCTGCGCATCGATGTAGGTGCCCTTGACGCGATCGTGGAACTTAGCCACCCGGGAGGATTCGTGTTCAGCAAGTGCGGTGTCACCGAAGGTGACCGTGATGAGCCACTGAATAGTCCCAGCCAGACGCCCCAACGGGTCTTCTTTATAGCGTGACCAGTCGTGAACTCCGGCCATGGCTCCAGGGTGCAAGGTTTGCATCAGCAGGGCACGAATACCGGCAACCATGGTTGGCATGCCACCGTGCACTGCCCACGATGCTGATCTTGGGCCAAAGAAGCCGACATCGTCGCCTTGTTCAATGTTCTTCACCCAATAGGGAGTGCCTTGGGTATCCCCGGAGAAAGTTTCCAGCAGATGCGAACGGATACTTTCGCTAAACCTACTCATGCCTCGAGCTTGGAGTTGCTGTCGAGTTTGTGCCAGGTGCGGTTGTGGTACACCAGCGGGTGTGCAGAACTTGCGTCCAGTTCAGCACTTCCTGCCTCAGGGGTTTTCGCTTCCAGAGCTTCAATCAAAAACACGGTGGAATTTCCCGCTTTGAGCTTGTTCACTGTTCGGCCTCGAATCCACGCATGCGCCTCGGAATAGACAGTTTCTCCCGTGGGGAGCCGCTCAGTAGGAATGTCTTGGGGAAAACGGTTAGCTCCGCTTGTTGCGGCAAGTTTGGCCAAATGAAGCTGGTCTGCACCCAAGAGGTGAACCACGACCGTTTCAGCTTCAGTGATGATAGGCGTTGCCGAGGATTGCGCAGATGCAGAGAAGACCAAGAGTGGTGGTTCTGCACTCACCGAAAACACACTGGTGACTGTCATCGCGACAGGACCGTTGCCCGCATCTGCGGTGACAATTGCTACACCAGCAGGGTGGTTGCGGAAAGCCAGCTTGAACTCATCAGCTGAGAGCACCTCAACATCGTGAGGTGGATCGATAATGCCGTCGTGAATAATCGGCAAGTTCTCTGAGGGCATACTGTGAGTCATCGTTTCTCCATTGTTTCACTGTTCACACAGAGCTAGCCTGTGAATATGAGCCTCAACGACATTGCCTTGACCACTCTTGATGGAAAACCCACAACCTTCGGAGCTTATTCCGACAAAGTTGTGTTGGTAGTGAATGTTGCATCCCGTTGTGGACTTTCACCCCAATACCAGCAGCTCGAGGAACTTCAAGAGAAGTATGGCTCGCGCGGATTTACTGTACTGGGAGTGCCTTCTAACCAGTTTTTGCAGGAGTTGAAGACCAGCGACGATATCGCTCAATACTGTTCCACCACCTGGGGTGTGACCTTCCCCATGACAGAAAAGGTCAGTGTCAACGGACGTAAACGCCACCCGCTTTATGTTGAGCTTGTCAAGGCTAAGGATGCATCTGGCAAAGCAGGTCCAGTGATGTGGAACTTTGAAAAATTCCTCGTTCTTCCTTCTGGCGAGATTAAGCGCTTCCGCCCCACAACCAAACCCGATGACCCTGCCATCATTGCGGCCATCGAAGCCGCGTTGCCCCAGTAGGAAATCACTAACTTAACAGGTGAGCCCCCGAGCATTGCTCGGGGGCTCACCAGCGTTTTAGGAGAAGAATTACATCTTCTCCGCTTCAGGGTCTTTCACACCTTCTTCGACGATGCCCTTTGCAAGAAGTGCCAAACGACGCTCTTCAAGACGACGTTCGAACTCCTTCTGACCAGCAGCAATGAAGTCCGCATCCAGTGGGTAGTTCTCAACACGAGGCTTACCGTGATACTTGGTGACATATGCGTCAAGTTCGGGACCGGACTCCCAAGAGGTGATCAGACAGTAACGAGGCTCATCACCCTGGTGCCATACGGCGTGCCAGAAGCGTTGAGTGTCAACAATCAGCTGGGCACCTGCAGGAAGAGGAATACGAATCTCGGTCGAAGGGTCCAAACGGTCTTCGCGCAAAATCATCATCGAGTCTGGGTTGTCCGAGAGGTTAAAGAAGCCACGAACAATCCAGCCGGTTCCGTCTGGGTTGAGACGGTTGTTGTCGTCCTGGTGCATGTTGTACAGGGCGTCAGAGTACTTGTTGGGCTGAAGCTCAATCACGCGGCAACGGCCAACGTTGGCTCCGGGCTCTTGCGCACGCTTGGTGAGGATAGGTGCCTTGGCAACCTGAGAATCAATCCACACACCGTCTTTGTCGGTGCGGGGAGGAGTGTGGTTCCAGAAACCATTGCACTCAATCTCACCAAAGGCAGAAGCCAATGGAGCGAAACGAGTAACACCGGAGGACTTCCAATCGACATACTCAATGTCGAGCCATTCCTTCGGGTCAGCAGCCTGGTCGTAGCTGTCGAGAACGACATAACCAGTTTCTTCGAATGCCTTGAGGCGGTTGTATCCCATGGGGTGGGTCCCTTTCGTAACGAGCGCACACGTTTTTATACGCTCAACTCAGCCCAAAGTACCACTTGAGAAGCCTCGAAATGCAGCCACACACCGGCGTATTTTTAGCGAAATGAGGCCCCGGGCTTCACGAGCGAAGAAGGCGACCTCCGGTAACCTTGGCTTATGCCTCCGAAGAAGAAACCAGTCGTTACCATTCTGGTTCCCATGTACAACGAGGAACTGGTTCTTCCCCTTCTTTTCGATGAGCTCAACCGGGTAACCGGCGGCATCAGAGACTGTGATTTTGTCTACCTTTTTGTCGATGATGGATCAAAAGATGCATCTGTGAGCATTGTGAAAAACTACGCCTCCCAGGATTCCCGTGTTCGCTTTCTTGCCTTGAGTAGAAACTTCGGCAAGGAAAAGGCTCTGCTGGCAGGCTTCGACCATGTCCACTCTGATGCGGTAATCGTTATTGATGCCGACCTGCAGGATCCCCCTGAACTCATCCCCGAAATGATTGCTTTGTGGAAGCAGGGCTACCAAGACGTCTATGCCAAGCGCATTAACCGTCGTGGGGAAACCTGGATGAAAAAAGTCACCTCCAGGATGTATTACCGTCTACTTCAAACAACCACGCGGATTGAGATTCAGCCAGATACCGGTGACTTCCGTCTGCTTGACCGAGCGTGCATCGATGCTCTCAAGCAATTTAGAGAAACCGAGCGCAACACCAAAGCACTGTTCTCTTGGATAGGTTTCCGCAAGTACGCCATCGAATATGACCGTGCTCCGCGGGCAGCGGGAAAAACCAAGTTTAACTACTTCCGCCTGATTAACCTTGCCATCGACGGACTCACCTCCTTCACAACCACTCCTTTGCGCGTAGCAGGGGTTCTCGGATTCTTAGTCTCACTGATTGCATTTATCTACTTGCTGCAAGTGATTATCAAAAACATCATCTATGGCCCTGATGTCTCTGGTTATCCCTCAACCATGGCAACCATCTTGTTCTTAGGTGGAGTGCAACTGATGTCTCTGGGCATCATTGGTGAATACATTGGCAAGATTTTCAATGAGACTAAGAACCGTCCCACCTACCTAGTGGGAGAGAACAACCTCAACACTGAGCCTGCTCGCGGTTCACGTAAAAAGTGAAGAAGTCCACAAAACCGCTGAGGTTTATTCTTGTTGGCATTGCCAACACGGCGATTGATTTCATCGTTTTATTGAGCTTGACCGCCGTTGGGTTGCCTCTCGTGGCGGCAAACTTCATCTCCACCAGCGTCGCACTGACATTTAGCTTCTTCGCTAACCGGACCTTCACGTTCGGCTCTACTGGGAAAAAGCGGTCCCAGGCCCTACGCTTCTTGCTCGTTACCCTGGTGGGATTGTGGGTGTTGCAACCCATCGTCTTAGTTCTGGCTGTACCTGTTTTGGAAGGCATGCTCGCGCGTGAAGCGAGCATCGTGGTGGCCAAATTGTTTGCCACCGTCGTTTCGATGGTCTGGAATTACCTTCTCTATGATTCGCTTGTCTTTAGAAAACCTCAGCGCTAGGGCTGACCCCCTCTAGGAATGTAAGGACCTTGTGAGCACCTCAACCTCCAACTGGACAACATCTAAGTTTGTTGAGTTTTTCACGCACTCTCCCTTGCGTTTTTGGATCACGCTTATCGCTGTTTTTTCTCTGGGACGTTTGGCTACCTGGGGCTACCCTTTCGATAGTGACCACTGGATCTTCTACTACGTCGGACACAACTGGATTGTTGATGGTGGACAACTTTATGTTGATGCCTGGGATCACAAACCACCGCTGATATTCCTCTACAACGGCGTCATGGCAGCCCTTTTGGGCGACAACATCGTTTTACACCGCCTCTGGTTCACGCTCTTTGCCATCGTGGACACGGTGCTGTTCTACTTTGTTATCAAACGTTTTATGCCCCAACTTTTGGCAACTATTCGCTCCAGCATTGATCCCAACCGCGCAATCCAGCTCACCCTGTTGCTCTATGTCTTCATTCGCAACCTGTCCCAGTTTGCCTCCAATGGAAACACGACTGAAAACCTTGGCCTGATTTTCCTCCTGGCCATGATTTTGTGTTACCTCAAGTTCTCTGACAACCGCTCCTGGGGTTGGATTGCTCTCGCAGGTTTGTTTGCCGCGAACCTGTTCTGGGTCAAAGGCAACCTCATCTTGCTCGGTGGAGTCGTCGGGCTTCTGCTACTGATTCATGGTTGGAAGAAACCACACTTGGTCTGGCATGTCATTGCCTTTATCGCGCCAATCCTCATCGTGTCAGCTCTCTGGCTGGGATACTTTGCTGTCCAGGGAAACTTCCACGACTTTATGGTGGCGTCTTTCTCCTTCTCAGCGAAATACGCCTCCAGCGCCTGGGCAGGAAAAGTCAGTGCCAACATTCTGCTGATCGTGATTACCGCAGCAATGCTTCTACCTGCACTAATTTTCTTTGCGGTTTTCTTACGCGATGTGAAAACCCAGTACCGTACTCAGGCATACCAAGTTACTGGGCTGTCGATGTTGGTCGGCCTGGCTTTGATAGCAGCGGTTGGCTCGTTCTATAGCTATTACCTGTTGATCATCATGCCGTTCATCACCATCGTGATGATGTACGGATTATTCAGAATGACGTCCTTTACGAAGGTCAGCAAAGTCCTTCTGACCCTGATTTTCATCGGGACAATTGCGGTCAATGGCCTAATTTCTCTACGTTTCTTGGTCAACAACTACACCGGTGTGACCAAGCAGGAAGCCATCGAATATACCCAAGCAGCTCAGTATGTGAACGAACACACTCAGCCAGGTGAGAAGGTCTTTGCTTATGACTATGGTGCGACCTTCTATGAACTAGCTGGCCGGCAATCTGCCAGCAGATTCATTTCAGCAAGCCACCTCTTGCTCGATTACCGAGATAACTTTGGATTCGGTTTCAACGACATTTTCCTGACAGAGTTGGAAGAAAGTCAGCCTCGCTACATTGTTCTCAATGACCGCTCTACTGACCTGTATTTCACGAACGAACCTGTGGCGAACTACATCACCGAAAACTACGAACCGGTGAAGAAGTTTGGTCAGATTGAAGTACTGCAACGGAAGTAGACATTGACAATCTGGTCCTTCAGATACTTCCTGAAGTGAGCGAACAACAAGAGCAAAAACGCTGTGTTGAAATTGATGAGTGCACAACACACTTGTTGATGACTCCCGCACCACAAATGCCCAGAGTCACTCACTTTTAGACGATATTGTCGGCATTTCTGCTTCCGCCCTCCTCGCCTCCGTCGGGGTATTTCTGATGGACAGTGGCCACGTAGTTACCGGCGGTATCGCTGGTCTGGCCCTGCTGATCAGCTATGCCACACCATTTTCTTTCAGTGTGGTCTGGATTGTGGCGAGCATTCCTTTTCTTCCCTTAGCTGTCTGGAAAAAAGGGTGGAACTTCACGCTGCGCAGCCTCGTCGCAATTGTCTTAGTTTCACTGTTTACTCAACTCACAGCCATGAACTTAGGCCCCCTAGATATTGATCCGCTATTCGGTGCAGTTGTCGGCAACGTGGTGGCCAGTATTGGTGTCTTAGGACTATTCCGCCACCGATCATCTTTGGGTGGCTTTAACGTTGTTGCCCTCATTGCTCAAGAACAATATGGCTGGCGAGCAGGGTATGTTCAGCTGGTCATTGATTTAGCCATCGTGGCAGGTGCCTTCTTTGTCGCCTCACCTGTGATTGTGCTCTACTCGGCTGTGGGCGCTTTTGTTTTCAACTTCATCCTCGCGCTGAACCACCGTGAAGGTCGCTATAACGGTTAGCTTTCCCTGGGGTTTTGGGGAGTGGGAAGCGTGAGTTGATAAAAAGCCAGATCTAGCCAGCGGCCAAACTTGTATCCCACCTCGGGAAGGGTTCCTACGTGCACAAACCCTAATTGGGTGTGTAAGTGAATACTTGCCGTGTTCGAAGCGTCAATGCCTCCGAGCATGACGTGGAATTCCAGCTTCGTCGCGGTATCAATAAGTAGCTGCAAGAGTTGTTTACCGAGGCCTTGCCGACGGAAATCTTTGTGAACATACACCGAATGTTCCACGGTGTACTTATTAGCGGGGAAGGGCCTAAAGCTTCCCAAACTGCCAAAACCCATCAGCACACCCTCGTCATCGACCAAACCGATGACGGGATATTTACCTGCCTTTTTTCCCTCAAACCAAGTGACCATGTTTGCCTGTGTGCGCGGTTCATAATCGAACAGCGCAGTTGAGTTCACAATTGCATCATTGAGAATCTCACGAATGGCCTCACCGTGTTCTTCGAGTGTGCAGTCAACGATTGTGTAGGAAGCCATAGGGCAATTGAAACAGAAAAAGCCCTGCGTTGCAGGGCTTCCTCACTCCTCACAGCGCATGATGTGCCATTCACAAATGGTGGAGATGGGGGGAATTGAACCCCCGTCCACTGCTGGGATTGTGAGTCTTCTACGGGTGTAGCTGATTAGAGGCGTTCTACTTGGCTCCGACCTTTGTTACCAGCATCTAAGTCGACGAGCCCAGTCTGAGTAAGAGTCCCACAGTGCCCTCAGGCATAACACTGCAGCTAGTTCCCTAGATGACGCCAGAACACGGATCGGGATCTAGTCCGGTCTGACGGACTTCAGGCTCGCTTAGGCAGCGAGGGCGAAGTCGGCGCGCTTAGATTTGGCACCTATATTTTGCACAGAGCGTTTACGAGATAACTGTGCATCCTCGACCCGCTTCTCTCTCGCTCGCAGGCAATGTCGAATCCGATCATCCCCATGAGAGTGCGTAGTCACATCATGCGCTGTTGAGTTGTGAAAAACGAGTCAAGCTCGCTCTAGCGCGTAATTGTTGCGCAGTTGAAGTGTACAACGCACACCTGACAATAAATATTCCCGTGGGCTGTGAGTTTTACTCACCCAAGTGTTTGCGGGCAGAGATAGCTCTATCTGCCTCGCGCTTGTCTTGGCGTTCACGCAGAGTCTGACGCTTGTCGTATTCCTTTTTACCCTTAGCCAAAGCAAGTTCAACTTTGGCCCGACCATCGTTGAAATAGAGCGAGAGAGGAATGAGGGTGTAACCACCCTCCTTCACCTTGCTAGCGAGCTTGGTGATCTCCTGCTTGTGCATCAGGAGCTTACGCTTACGCCTAGGTGTGTGGTTGTTCCAGGTTCCCTGGTGATATTCCGGGATGTGCACAGCATCAAGCCATGCTTCGCCATTTTCAATAAAGGCGTAACCATCGGTCAGCGATGCACGGCCTTGGCGCAGAGACTTTACTTCTGTCCCCCACAAAACCAAGCCGCACTCATAGGTGTCAATGATGTTGTAATCGTGGCGAGCCTTACGGTTGGTGGCAACAACCTTCTGACCTTTTTCTTTCGGCATTGCACACCTCCTTCAAGCTTCCTGCGCAAAGTCCTAGTTTACGCGCCCAATGCAGGGACTAAATCTTGAGGTAGCGGGTGATAGCGAAGTTGGCAGAGATCGCTGCCAATAGGGATCCCACGACCACCAAGATGGGCACGACAAAGAATGCCTCACTGAGTCCCACAAAGGAAGTCAGCGGAATGTTGATGGCCAAGTAACCCTGAACGAAGAAGTGAACGAGGGCGATAATGGCGCCACCGGCCAAAATCGACCCCACCAACGCAGCAAACACACCTTCCAAAATGAACGGGGTTTGAATAAAGCGGTTCGAAGCACCCACTAAACGCATAATGCCCAGTTCACGGCGCCGCGAGAAGGCAGAAAGGCGAATAGTTGTTGCAATCAGAAGTACAGCAGCAATCAGCATCAACCCAGCAACACCAATGGCGGTGTAGCTCGCGGAGTTGAGAATGGAAAAAATCTGATCTAGGTAACTGCGCTGATCGGTCACTGCTTCAACACCCTTTTGAGCAGATAATGCTTCTACTAATACAGCAGATTGCGAAGGATCTTTGAGGTTTACCCAAAAAGTTTCATTGAGCTGTTCCGGGGTGACATACTCTGCAACAGGGTTGTCCTTGAACTGTTCCTGGAAGTTCGCGTAAGCCTGCTCGTGATCTTCGAAGTAGTACTTGTCAATAAATGGGGACAACGTATCTGAAGAGAGAGTTTCTTCCACTGCTTTAACTTCAGCCTCAGTAGCTGCTCCATCAATACAGTTCTCGCCGGCTGAGACATCAGTACAGAGGTACACAGCAACCTGCGCCTTGTCGTACCAATAGTTCTTCATCTGACCAATCTGCATTTGCAGCAAGATTGCCGTACCAACAAAAGTCAGCGAAATAAACGTCACCAATATGACCGAAACCACCATGGAGAAGTTCCGGCGGAGACCATTAGCGACCTCTGCCCAGACCAGTGCAAACCTCATCGAACAGGCCCCACATTCTGGTCATCGTTGCCAGATTTCTTTGCACGCTGTTGTGCTTGGATACGCAAACGTTCTGTCAAAGGTAAGGAGTTGAGATCGACACCGGGTTTCGTCAGTGATTCTGTTTGCTCCGTAGCGGAAGTATCGGCAAAAGCAGGAGGGTCAAGACGGGGAATTGGCCGCGAATCATTCATGCCAAAAAGTTCGTTCAAATCACCCAGGTCATCAATCTCACCGGTGTCATAGGCACTAGGAATCTCAGGAACAGCATCCATGGTGATGTCATCGACAGGATCAAAGACCGGAGTGGGAACAACAATGTCGGTTGTCTCAATAATGTGAGGCTGTTGCGATTCAGTGATGATGCCTTGAGGACGCGTCGTTGCCGCCATCGCAGCTGCGGCAGCAGCTGTGTGGTCACCAGTGGAGTTGATGGTGGCGTCAGCACCCACAATGGGCAGGGCTGCCGTGTTTCCATATCCAGATTCACGTTCATCACGAACAATTTGACCTGCGACAAGTTCAATCACGCGCTTTTGCATGCGGTCGACGAAGTCCGCCGCATGTGTCGCCATCACAATGGTGGTTCCGCCAGCATTAATGCGTTCCAGCAAAGCCATAATTCCTGCACTAGTAGCGGGGTCAAGGTTACCTGTGGGCTCATCAGCCAGAAGCAGTGCAGGCTTGTTCACAATGGCGCGTGCAATCGCAACGCGCTGCTGCTCACCACCAGATAGTTCGTGCGGATAACGCTGCGCTTTTCCAGCAAGGCCGACCATCTTGAGAACATCGGGAACAGCTTCTTGAATGAAACCTCGTGACTTACCAATTACCTGCAAAGTGAATGCGACGTTGTCAAAAACGGTCTTGTTGGGAAGCAGACGGAAGTCTTGGAAAACCACTCCCAAGTTCCTTCGGAAGTAGGGAACCTTTCGGCTGGAAATCGACCCCAGGTCCTGACCGAGAACATGAATAGAGCCAGAGTTTGGCTTATCTTCTTTGATCATCAAACGCAGGCAGGAAGACTTACCTGAACCTGAAGCACCAACGAGGAAGACGAACTCGCCGCGCTGAATCTCAAAATCAACCCCGTTGAGGGCAGGACGAGAGGAACCCGCGTATTTTTTGGTGACCGAATTAAAACGAATCATGACGTATTGAGCCTAGGCGGGGCACCTGTGAAAACAACCGAAAGGAGCAGGCGTGCCGACGAACCGGTAACCTTGAGACATGCGCAAGTTTTTATTCAATGCCAGTGTGCTCGGTGCCCTCTTTGGCGGCTTTACCGCACTGCGTGCCACTCTGCGCGGCCCTCGCGACTGGCGTTTGATTCTTGTGTGGCTGGGATGGGGTATTTCTGTTGCCCTTGCCGTGGCTGATGTGGTGAAGGAAAGCCAGCAGGAGCAGCTCGAAAACGAGCCCTACGACTTCTAAACATGATTTCGACTCCCCTCAAGGGTGCTGACCCTCACGAGTATGACCACTCCCACCCCGATCTCTCAGGTGGGTGGCTCCGAGCTTCCGTTTTCGGTGCCATGGACGGACTTGTTTCCAACATCGCCCTGATTGCCGGAATCGGCGCCGCAGGAGCTAGCCCTCAAACAGTTGTCCTCACTGGTGCTGCTGGTTTGGTGGCCGGTGCGTTCTCGATGGCTTTGGGCGAATATGCCTCAGTTAAAACTTCGAATGAACAAGTTGATTCAGAACTTGAGATTGAGCGCCAAGCTCATGCACGAAACCCTCAAGGTGAGGAAAACGAGTTAGTACTCAACTTTATTGAAATGGGAATGACTGAGAAGACCGCTCAGTTTGCAGCTTCAGAAGTTCACCAAAACTCCGAACAGGCCGCGCGCATTCACATCACTCAAGAGTTGGGTGTCGATCCAGACTCTAAACCATCGCCGTGGATTGCAGCGATGTCTTCTTTTGCAATGTTTGCGGCCGGGGCATTTATTCCTTTGATTCCTTATGCCCTTGGATTTGAATTACTGTGGCTGGGTCTAGCAACTGGTGGAGTGGGACTTCTGGTTGCTGGTGGTATCGCTGCTCGGTTTACCCGAAAGTCCTGGTGGAAGAGTGCCTTGCGCCAACTCTTCTTTGGAGCAATAGCAGTAACTGCAACGTATCTAGTTGGTTCACTACTAGGCGTTGGTGCCGCTTAGTTTTTTTCGAACCAACAAAATTCCAATTCCAATGAGGCCAAGACCGCCAGTGGCGAATAGGAATATTTCCGGAGCTGAATCAGCTCCCGTGGTTGCCAAACCAGAATTGTTTTCTGTGGCTGGTGCAGGCGTCGCTGAAGCAGTTGGCTGTGGGCTATTGATAGCAGTGATTGAAATGAAAGAGGCTTCCAGCCAAGTCGTAGTCAATGTTCCGCCAGTACCGTTGGAGCCAGCAATGCCGTTGACTCCGGGGATGCCAGGCGCGCCAGGCATAGGGAATCCCATATTCATTCCAGCACCGCCAGGAGCTCCTCCAGTTCCACCTGTTCCTCCAAGGCCGGGTAAGACTTCGTAGATCGTGACCGAGCTAATGCTCAACACAGAAGATAGGCCGTCTCCACCAGAGGTTCCGCTAGTACCTCCAGCCCCAGATGCACCGTCGGTGCCATTTGTTCCTGCGATACCACTGCTTCCAACAACGAATCTCAATGATTGAACTGAGCCAGAATTATTCGTGTAGGTAAAATCAGCCTTGGCTCCAGAACCACCCAAACCACCAGTCCCGCCTTGACCGCCAATTCCGCCGGTTGCTCCCAGGTTTAAGCCTTGACCACCGACCCCGCCGTTTCCACCCGCTCCGCCGTTTCCAGCTTTCATCACAAATGAGATGGTCTGACCAGCATCGAGAGTGCATGTCAATGAACCCGAGTTGATTACTTGAACCGAACAAGGTTGTGCGGGTGCAGCAACGCTGGGCGTAGCGGTGAAAGTCATCACAATGGTCGCACAAATTGCAGCTACTGAGATTGAATTTCTAGTGATTTTCAGCACGTGAAGACACCTATCCTTTGAGGTTCTAGTAAGTGCACAAGACAAATCCTCGTTATAAAACACCTTAGTTGCTGTTTGAATCCGGAATTGGGAAAACTCATAATTTACCCATCAGATTTTCATAGCCCAGACATAGGAAATCTTCTTAGCGTGGACACCATGAAGAAAATTACCCTCGCAACAACCGGTTCCCTCCTGACTGTCCTTGCCTTAGCAGGATGCTCCACTTCGGCAACGCTGGACACAAGCTCTGCAACAACTGCTGTCTCGGCCCCCACGGCATCAATCTCAACGGTTGACACCTCCGGCAACGCTGTCACCTGTGAAGGAAAAATCTCTGCATCTCCATCTGTCACAGAAGGCCCCTATTACAAAGCTGGTGACTTCGTCCGATCTGACATCTCAGAAGGACAAGCTGGACTTCCGATGACGTTGACGCTAACCGTCGTCGATACGAATTGCAACCCAGTTCCCAATGCACGTGTCGATATCTGGCACGCCAACGCTCAAGGTCAGTATTCAGGGGTTACGGACCCCAAGGAAGGTTGTGCTGATTGTGGAGATAAGACCTTCCTTCGTGGCACTCAAACAACGAGTGAACAAGGGCAAGTCACATTCCAGACGATTTTTCCTGGATGGTATCCGGGAAGAACCGTGCACATACACGTCAAAATTTGGGAAAACGGTTCTGAAGTTCTCACTACGCAACTCTTCGTGACCAAAGCAGATGCAGATACAGCTTTTGCAACTGCCGGATACAAGGGTGAGCAAAATACAACCAACGAACAGGACAGAATTGCTCAGCAGCTGGGATCACAAATTTCAAACCTCATGTTCACCAACAATTTCAGAGGCAGCACCGTGAGCTCACAAGCTCAGATTGTGCTCCCCTAGTCCAATCATTCTGACCGCCTCTTCCAGGGAAACAAAAAGACCACCTAGCAAGAGGTGGTCTGAATGTTTGTGCACCCCCCGGGACTTGAACCCGGAACCCACTGATTAAGAGTCAGTTGCTCTGCCAATTGAGCTAGAGGTGCAGTTGGTTCGAAATTGTGTTCCGAACCGAAAGACAACATTATCAGCACTGAGCGCGCTGGTCGAATTGAGTAAGTTATGCCTTTCGTTCGGTGCCACTACACGCAGAGTGTTTTGTTTGCCATTACGTGGAAACCATCGGTTTCAACCAATGAAATTACGAAATCCGTATTATTTCCTGAAAAATACTTTCGATTTCGTCATTGGAATAGATAAAGTAGTGGAGTACTCACCCAACGAGGGGTGAGCTCGATTCAGGAGATCCCATGAAGGTCGCAGTACCAACCGAAATCAAGAACAACGAGTTCCGCGTTGCAATTACCCCCGCAGGCGTTCACGAACTTGTTGGTAACGGACACGAAGTCCTCGTTCAGTCTGGAGCTGGCATCGGCTCCTCGATCACAGACGAGGCGTACAAAGCAGCTGGCGCAAAAATTGTTGCTACCGCTGAAGAAGTTTGGGCAGCGGCTGATGTTCTGCTCAAGGTTAAGGAACCTATCGCTAGCGAATACAAGTACTTCCGTGAGGGACTCGTACTGTTCACCTACCTCCACCTTGCTGCTGAGCCTGAGCTCACCAAGGCATTGGTTGACTCCAAAGTCACCGCTATTGCTTACGAAACCGTTCAGCTTCCTACCCGCCAGCTTCCCCTTCTTGCTCCAATGAGTGAAGTTGCAGGCCGTCTTGCTCCGATCCTGGGCGCGAACGTCATGCTCAAGCCCAACGGCGGTCCCGGCCTCCTTGTTCCCGGCGTTCCGGGAACCCACCCTGCAAAGGTTGTTGTTCTTGGCGGTGGTGTTGCTGGAACCAACGCTGTTCAAGTTGCAGCAGGTATGGGCGCAGAAGTGACCGTTCTTGACACCAACCTCTTCCGCCTGCGTGAGCTCGATGCACTGTATGACGGCCGCATCAAGACCATCGCGTCGAACTCCTTCGAAATTGAGAAGGCATGTCTTGAAGCCGACATGGTCATTGGTTCTGTCCTGATCCCCGGCGCGAAGGCCCCCAAGCTCGTCAGCAATGACTTGGTCAAGCGCATGAAGCCAGGCAGTGTTCTCGTTGACATCGCTGTTGATCAGGGAGGCTGCTTCGCAGACACCCACCCAACCACTCACGCAGAGCCCACCTTCCAGGTGCACAACTCTCTGTTCTACTGCGTAGCCAACATGCCTGGTGCTGTGCCCAACACCTCCACCTACGCTTTGACGAACGCAACCCTGCCCTACCTGCGCTCCATTGCAAACAATGGATGGCATGCAGCTCTCAAGGCAGACCTCTCGCTGCGTCTAGGTCTGAACACCCACGCTGGTGCTGTGACCAATGCTCCTGTGGCAACTGCTGTAGGCATGGAATACAGCGACGTGGACGATATCTTCGCCTAAGTTCTCAACACTGCCCTCGTGGTGGAGCCATCAGCTTCAACCACGAGGGCAGTGTCGTTTTCGGTATGAGGGAATAACCCTGATTTGAGACGTAATCCGCGTATCTCGCTTGGTGAGCATCCGTCCAGAATGAGAAGTCCTGCTTCGCATATTTCGGTGAGTTGAGCGTGGTTCAGCATCCATTCATCCGGGGTGCCAATGAGTATGGGAGAGCGTGCGGAAGAAGAGACGGCCAACGCCGACTTAAGTGCACTCACCCGATCACCGTATGCATTGGTCAAATGACTGATGAGGGAAGTTTTGCGGTGAGTAATCACTGCATACGAACGATTTTCTTCACAAATCATTTCTCCCCACTGACCAGACTCAGGCTGAAGATCACTTACGTGAAAGAGCTGAATTTGATGCCCTCGCCAAAGGCCACGACCCGGCTCAGATGCACCGAGGAGCTGTAGTCGCACCGGGAACAAATCCACGAGTGCGTGAGTGCCGCGTGGGTGATCTTTGGTCCCGATAACGAAAACTGCGTTGCGTTGGGGTGCTAGCCGGACACATCTCGTCAGTGAAGCAAGAAACTGCTCACGATGTTCGAGACCGAAACAATCGAGGAGATGATCAAGATCTTCAATGAATACCTTTGTTCCTTCTCGCAGCAGAGACTCTGACTCCTCAACGACAGCGTCCCAGGCTATCTCGCTATCGCGCAGTAACAAGCCACCTAATTGATAGTGCAATGAGGCCACTGCGCAGCTCACCCCTGAACGTGCAAGACCACTAATGAGCAGGTTGCCGTCGTGGTGAGGGATGTACGGGGTCCAGTCCTGGGCTTGATGTTCTGGGATATCGAGTATCCCCAGCCAGGCAGAGTTTTCAAGAGGAGCCGGCATCTCGGAGGATGCAATCACTCGCGGCAGCTCTGGCTTCCACGGCACATGCTGTTCCCACAACGAATTCTCATCAAGCCAGCATCGAGACATTCTCAAGACTGCATGGAGGTCTTCATCACTTGTTTTGGCCGCCTGGAATTCAGTCAGCGAAAGACCTGTTCCCTGGATGAAGGCGCGACCTGGAATATGTGGCAATTGATAAGCATCCTCTACTCCAAGTAATCCATGAGAATCTGCTTTTTCGGAAACACGAAAACATACTCGAAGTGAACAGTTGGCCAAAATGGCATCGTTGATGACTCCCCCGGTTCGTTGGCTTGAGAGGATGAGATGCATCCCGAGGGAGCGTCCCCTCGACGCCACATCAACAAACAAAGCTGCACACTCGGCGAATGACTCCGTGAGCACTCGATACTCGTCCACCACAATGAGCAAGCGAGAAAGCTCTACCTCAACTGGTAGATCTGAGATATCTGCAACACCCGCCTCCGCCAAGACATGCTCTCGGTGACGAATCTCTGCCTGAAGCGAGGAGATAGCTCGGCGGGTTTGTTGAGGACTGAGGTCAGTGAGAACACTTGTGACGTGCGGAAGGTCTTTCACACGTGAAAAGCCTGCGCCACCTTTGTAATCAATCAACAGGAGAGAAAGTCGTTGTGGGGAATACATCGAGGCAAGTGTCAGCATCCATGAGAGCAAGAACTCTGTTTTCCCTGAGCCTGTCATTCCTGCAATAACGGCGTGAGGCCCTGCATGAACCAAATCCAGAAACAGTGGAAAGTCATGTTTTCTCCCGACACAGGCCAGCAAGGAATCTCGTGATTGCTCCCATTGCTTTGAGGTATTGATCACTGAAGGAACAGAACTTGGAATGGTTATCACCGGAGCATGTCGAGCCTGAGCTGCCTCACTCTCGGCGCGAAGTAGCGTAATGATTCGATTGGACTCTGCTCGGGTCAACAAATCAACCTGAAGCTCCTCATCACGAACAACTGGGTCCACCACATCACGAAGGACGGCTCTGCCTCGGTTAATGCTAAGGAGATATCGAACACCACTGGGCAACACCTCAGTTGTGTTCACGCGGTGAAGGATTACGTCAGCAGGCTGCTGATTCGAACTTGTGAATTGGTCGAGTTCCGGCTCATCACCAACGCTCCAGCCGACCTTGGTTGCTTCAGAGATTCCCCACGTCCACAACAGCTGGAAATACATAGCCCGCAAGGCTGACCGCGCCTCCACATCATCGCCACAGACAGCAATCCCTAATTGAGCATCAATCACTAGTGGTTTCCCCTCACGAAACGCAAGCCCAATCCGAATGAGGCGCTGGGTTCCCTCTGGCTGTGCAGAAGCAGCCCAGGCAGGTCTGAGATTGTTGGTAGGTAAAGCCCACTGGCTGGCTGCCGGATATTTCAGAATGAGTTCATCCCGCTCAGCTTGGCGCTGCTCGTGCTTTCGAGCACGTTGAGTTATTTCTTCCTCGTCATCATGTTCCTGTTTGAGTTTTTCTGACTTTCTGACCTGAAGTTTGCCGTCAGCAAACTGGGCCAGCGCCATGATGGGCCCCAGAAGTGCAAAAAGCAGGGTGTAGGCAGAGCCTGTTACCAACCAGAGAATGACACTTGTGACGATGGGCGCAATGAGGGCAAAGATAGGAACACGCATTCAAGCACTTCAGCACATCAGTGCTGGCTCGATTTTCCATTCACCCCCGCGTGGGGATAACTCGACCTAGGTAATGGTGAGGTGGAGATCTCCAATATCCACGCGTGTGCCTCGAACGACTGTGTAACGAGTCCCAGGCTGGGCTCGCCGGGGAACTACGCCGGGCTCACGAATAATCGACCCGTTACCACTGTTACGGTCGCTGATCCACAGTTCATCACCCTCAACACCAAACTCTAGATGTGTTTTGGAGACCGACCGGCCCGGATCAGTCACAACAATGAGGTGCTCAAATTCTTCGCCCTCAGCTGGTTGGGGCATGCGTCCAAGAAGGGCGCTCTGGGTGATGTCAACACTTTCACCGGTTGCAAGAGTAACGGTGAACGAACTCACAGATGCGAGCTCAGCCTCGGTAGCAAAACGGGGCGGTTCAACAACTGCTACTGGTGGTGCATCAAAAAGCTCTGACAGGTCATTACCATCAATACGTTCCACAATGTTGGTTGAAGTGGTGACAGAGTCTGGTTCTGCGGCAGGAATGAAAGACTCTGATGGCGGGATGGATGCCTCAGGTTCACGAGGTTGCACCACGGGAACACTCTGTGTTCTCGCCAACGAACTTCCACATTCACCACAAAACAGCGCACCGGCTGGCAACGCACTGTGACAAACCTCACACTCCATACTGTGATGTTACCTGCGCTTGGGAAGCCAGCTGGTCAAGCGTGCCCAGGGAATGTTGAAAGAACGCAGGGAAATTCGTGCTTGGAAACGTTGCCATCTGGTGCGTTCTCGAGCAATTTCGTTACTGAGTAGATCAACTTCTGCCCACGCACTACGTGCTTCAGTCTCACTCACTTTTTCACCTGAATACTGAGCTGTGTCTGCAAGAACAGCAACCGTTGTTGCTGTGTGAATTCCTGTTTCTTTAGCAATTTCCTGACGAGTATGTGATGTTTGCGTTCTCGTGCCGTTATCCACAAGCACATCCCGGAGTTCATCCCAGGCACCCAAGACTTGTTCCTGGCTTGTAGAAGCTGTAAGTCTCTTGTTCCGTCTTCTGCGTTTGAGGAACACGATAGCCAGCAATGGTGAGGCCAGAATGCCCAGCCAAAGCAGCGTCCACGCAACACCTGAGATGATGGCCAGAACGGTCTGCAAGACAGGGTCTATTGTGTTGGGCTGTTCTTCCTGCGCCGCTTCGGCAGAGGCGCTGTCGTTGAGTTGAGGTTCTTCTTGAGCCGGAGGGTCAGCAGCAGTTTGTGGGAATGCCACCTCAGTTGGATCTTGTGGCTGCTCGTCCGGAATGGGACGCTCAGCCGGATTGGTGTTGATAGCAACCCATCCCTGATTTGTAGAAACTTCAATCCACGCAGTCATATCTGAACCAGTGAAAGTCAGCGCTGTCTGTGCACTGGATCCTTCGGGGGCGATGAAGCCCATCACGACCCGTGCGGGGAAACCAAGTTGGGTCGCAATCAACGCGGCAGCAGTGGAGTATTGCTCTGCATCGCCAACCATGGGAGTTGCTGCAAACAAGGCTGCTATGCGGTTGGCGCCGTGACCTGACGCACTAGGGACTTCCCCTGGTCGGCCGTGACTGATATATCCCTCAGCCATGAGTGCTGTCAGGGAAGCTTGTAAGCGCTCACCCGCTGAGGTTTTCCCCTTGGTAGTAGTGGCAACGAAAGCATCGAGACCGTCCGGAATGATCTCTGGTGCCGGAACGATGGCATCCCCAGGTTTGAGTGACGCAAGGGAATCAACGCCTAGCAAATCTCCCTCGTGAGCAATAGAGGTGTAACTGTCGCCAGGGGCCAAACCTGTTAGAAGAGCTCCTGTTTGAGATGGGCGACTGTAGTAAAAACTATCTGTCAGACTGCGAGCATTCGAGCCGGTAAATGTGAGTGTGCCGAGTGCACCTGGCAGGGGTACCCATGGTCCTGTGAGTTGTTCAATGGTGATTTCAGCAGAGATTTTTTGCCCTGAGGAAGAATCAACTGGTAGCGAACCAGGAATTTTCGTGAAGTCCGCGGCAACACCACCGACCGAATACAGCACTCCGGTGTAGTTATCTAGCGTGGCCAGAGAAAGACGTTGACCAGCTTCCAAACCTGTCACGGTCAACATTTCTGCAGATAGCTGGTCTCCAGTGACGTAGTTTCGATACTCCGAGAGCGGGCTGGTGTCATCTTGGAGAACAAAAGGCTGTTCAATTTCAGTGCGCCACACACTGCGATTTGTAATGGGAACTACAACAACA
This sequence comes from Aurantimicrobium sp. MWH-Uga1, assembly GCF_003325955.1. Taxonomy (NCBI): domain Bacteria; kingdom Bacillati; phylum Actinomycetota; class Actinomycetes; order Micrococcales; family Microbacteriaceae; genus Aurantimicrobium; species Aurantimicrobium sp. MWH-Uga1. The sequence goes on from NZ_CP030929.1 coordinate 1,156,680, forward strand.
ATGGCAGATGCGACAACTGCTGCCAGAACCACAACACCAAGAGACCTCAACCCTGTCCTTGGGCTTGTACCTCGGCCAGCTGCAAACCACAGCGCAACAAGGATAAAGACGCCAACAGTGACCACAATGCTGGCAAAGCTTCTGCTTGGACCTAACCAAATAGAGGCTCCCAGGGTCAGTAACGGGACCACAGCTGCCCAGTTCGAGCGTGCCCGGTTAAGTGGGAGACGAAGCGATAACACCGTGGCGAGCACAACGCCACACAGCGACAAAATAAATGCGGGAACTAAAAGTGCCTCATAAGATCCCACGGGAGGCATGACAGTGACAAGCTGCTTCCAGGAAAGCACAACCTCGGTTATGAGAGAAAGTTCACCTTGGAGCGTGGGAAGAATTCCCACAAGGGCCTGGCTGGGAATGGCAACAGGAACACCAACGAGTAAATAAATCCCGACCGTTGCCATGACGGTTGCGAGAACCGACCATGATCTACGCGAAGAAAGCAGAGCAATAAGAGCTCCGAGTACCCCACCAACAACCACAGCGACAATAAACGCAGGCGTTTGATAGACCGGCCATAACGGAACCAGTGAGACCATTACTGCGAGAGCGAGAAAGAGTGCTCTCATGCCAGTGTCATCCTTTTACCCAACAACTGCTGAACGTCATCGAGACGGCCGATAGAAGCCACCGTGAGGCGCCCCATGCGGCGCGTGTGCGGGGAAGATTCCGGTGCACAGCTCAAAATCACAACCTCAACTCCTGCGGGGAAAGCAATTGAGGCAGAGTGAAGGGTCTTGGACTCAAGAGTTGGACCAGTCACCACAAAGACTATTGAGACATCTGCAGCTTGAACAGAAGCTAGACGTGAAAGCTCAACAATGTTGGGGCTTCCTTCTTGCAGATGAACTCCTGAAAGTTCATCAAGCAGACGATCCTTTGAGACAGTTGACAATCCTCGGACACGATTAGCCGCAGGTCGATCAGCGCGGCGGCGGGAAGCTAACTCGCGTGCGGCTTCACGCAGTGCGCTGAGTCGCCCCGTGGGTTGCGGCCTAGCATCAGCGCTCACCAACACGGAAAGATCTCGAGTGTCTCGAATAGCCCGCACACCCAAGGACGCAGCCGTGCTGACGGCGAGTTCAAAATCATCATCACCTGCATAAGCAGCCGGGTCAGTATCCAACGCAATCATCAGATGGGAGCGACGAGTTTGCTCAAACTGTCGGACCATGAACTGCCCAGTTTTTGCGGTGGATTTCCAGTGAATATTGCGGCGATCATCACCTGGAACATATTCACGCAAAGCGTGAAAGGACAGGTCACTATCGGTGAGATCTTTCGTGGGATTTCCTTCAAGATCACGAACAAAACCTGTGCTCATACTCAATAAGCCGATAGTGCGTGGGTGAATGAAGAGCGTGCGTGATTCGCCGTGCACGACCTCGCGAGATACCAACCCCAGTGGGTCTTGACGCACAACACGGGCAGGACCGACCTGTACCATGCCACGGTGTTCAGTCGGAATAGGTAACGAGATGTCTTCATGAGCACTCTTCCGAAGACGCCCCACCTGGGTTTCAACCTGAGAGTCTCCCACCGGAACAAAAACTTCTAAGCCCATGAGGGAGTGCGAGGTGGGGTTGCGAACACTGACAATAAGTTGAGCGTCATCTCCGACGACGACGCGTTCATGCGCAAGATGAAAAGAAACCTCGTGGGCATGGCGAAAAAGTGCATATAAGGATGCGAAGCCGAAGGTAACGATACCTGCAACACCTAAGCCAATAAGTTCAATCCAGCCCTGCGAAGCACCAAAAATAAGGCAGAGTAAGGCTGCAACAGCCCAACCCCACCCTCTGATGGTGACTACGCGAAGAAACATTATGCGGCAGGTGCTCCCACGGGAAGATCAATCAAAATCTTGCCCACAACATTGTTCGCGGTCACACCATCGAACTCTGCTTCAGGATCCAGCACGAGGCGGTGTGAAAGAACAGAGTCGGCGAGCGCTTTGACATCATCAGGAATGACAAAGTGTCGTCCTTGGGATGCAGCGTGGACACGTGAGGCAGCAATGAGTGCCAGCGCACCACGAACCGAAGCACCCAGGCGCACCTCGGGGGCGAAACGAGTTGCTTCGACGATTCGTGAAACGTAGTCGTTGATTTCGGCATCTACATGAACAGTCTTAGCTAACTCAATAAGTTTGACCACCATCTCAGCAGGAACGACTCCGTCGAGTTCTCCTGATTTTTTCTTGGCGGAGCCTTCCAAAATTTGCATGGTGGATGCGTGGTCTGGGTATCCCAACGAGGCTTTCATCAGGAAGCGGTCGAGCTGCGCCTCAGGTAAGCGGTAGGTTCCTGCTTGTTCAATCGGGTTCTGAGTGGCAATAACCATGAAAGGTTCCCCGGTGGAGTGTGTCACACCATCAACGGTGACGTGATGTTCTTCCATGACTTCCAAGAGTGCTGACTGGGTTTTTGGGCTGGCGCGGTTGATTTCGTCAGCGAGGACAATATTGGAGAAGATGGGGCCTTTGTGGAATTCAAAGGCGCCTTTTTTCTGGTCAAAAATGCTCACACCGGTGATGTCACCGGGGAGAAGGTCCGGGGTGAACTGAATACGCGAGTGGGATCCTTGGACACTTTGAGCCATGGCGCGAGCTAGGGAGGTCTTTCCTGTGCCGGGGTAGTCCTCCAGGAGGAGGTGCCCACCGCTGAGCATCGCGGTGAAGGCGAGGCGAACTGTCCGGTTCTTGCCCAGGAGTACCTGTTCCACGTTTTCGACTAGTTTGTCGAAGACTTTCTGGAACCCGGCTGCTTGTTCGGGTTTCATGCTCATGGTGTGCCTTTCGGTGGGACGGGTGACATTTAGGGTGTGGGAGTTGGAATATCTACAGTCATTGCTGAACTGGGTGCACTGCAGTTGGACGCTGACAAACAAGCCCTTATCACTACATTCTGACCTGCACCAGGTGTGATGCCATTGGAGGCATAGCGACTTGAATCAAATTCAGCGCTAACAAAGTCAGCACTCACAGCTGTGAGTTCCAGCCAGTTCGAATTACCGACCTTGAGCTGGTAACTCACACTGCCAACAGGGGCGGGTGTAATCGATAGCCCAGAAACTTTCAACAGAAAGGCTGTGTTCGGGTCTAAGTTCGCACCACAGTTTGCTGACGTCCCTGTGGCAGGTGCGATCACACAATCAACAGAGGTAAACGTTGGTGAAGCAATAACTTCAACCTGGGTCACCGTTGCAGAACATCCAAAGTCATTCACGGCAATGACGGCAATGAAGTAGGTTCCCGGTGCTTTATCGCCATCGGAACCCTGTAGTGAACCCGAAGCGGGGTGTGTTGCGTAGTCGCTCGGACAACCTGCTGAAAGACTTCCCACTCGGGTGACGTAATAGCGCAGCGCACCGGCAGAGCCAGCTGCCGTTGCTGGATTCCACGTGAGGGTTGTTGCACCAGAGATACTGTTGCTCACCGAAGTGATGGTGACTTGGGAGGGTGCACCTGGTGCTGTGAAGTTTCCTGAGTCAGTCGAATTCCAGTTTGTCGTTTGCGCACTGTTCTTCGCCGTCACCCTCGCGAAATAGCTGAAACCAGGCGTCACCGGAATATTGGCCAGTGAGGTTTGATTTGCATCTATGTTGAAGGTGGACCGTGGGCTTCCGTTTTCAAAGAAAACCACCTCATATCCAGTTACAAGGCTGCCCCCAGCAGGTGTCGTGACTGCAGTCCAGGAAATTGTGGCAAGGCCCTGTTGTCCTGTTACAGCAGAAATGTTCACAGAGGCTGGACCTGCCGGAATAACATCGGCGCTCAAGGGCTCACTCCAACTGCTCACCAGTGAGGTGCCGATGGCGTTGGTTGCACTGACCGTAAAACGGAATCGCTGCCCGGTGGGCAAACCATCTAGGGAACACACAGTCGAGGTGCATTCTTTGCGGTATCCCGCATCACTTTCAACCGTGTATTTCGTTATTGGTGAATTGTTAGCGGCAGGTGCTTGCCAGGACAGGGTGAGGTTTCCTGAGACAAATCCAGCTGCGCGCGTGGGTGCTTGAGGCGCTGAAGGAACGTCTTGCACCGAAATGTTGATCACTCCCCAGACATAACGGTCTGGGTCGTTGGTGGCATCTGCCACCTCATACTCCAGCGTGGTGTCGCTGGGATCAGCGTTGGCAGAGACGGTGACCGTCAGCGTCGATTTATCCGCTGAGGGCGTCACCGTTACACCCGGAGGAATGTTGCCATTGTTGAGGCCTCGCACGGCAAGAACCTTGAGTGGCTGTCCCGGGAATGGATTGGTTGCTTGATCGTTGGCCAAGACATCTACAGTTTGGGTTTCTCCACGCTTGGCCACAATGCTGTCGGTAGCAGGAATGGCAAGGGGTCTGGTTGAGGGCACAATTCTGACAAGGATTTGTCCTGGTGAACCCTCAGTGACCTTGTCTTTGACAGTGACGGTGAGGGGAACGGTCTTTCCCTTGACCGCATCATCGCTTGCTTTGAGAGTGAGGGTTTGGCCACTGAGCGTGGCGGTGACACCGGAGCCATCGCCACTGACGGTGTATTCAAGTTCGTCTTGGTCATCAATATAGGGGTATCTGGTCACGCGAACGAGATCCAGTGTCTTTTCTTGACCAGGTTCTAGGTCAATGTTGGCCCCCAGCATGACTGGTGGCATGTTTTCTCGTGGTGTCACCGTAATCGGCAACACGATGGTAGCGGTGTGTGCTCCGGGTGAGGTTGCGGAGTCACCATCGGTGACCTCGAAGGAGATGGATGCTGGACCAAAATAACGGTCTTCGCTGGTGTAGGTCAGGGTGGTGTCATTGATCACCAGGCGTGAACCGTCAGCATGCGTTGCACGCACGCTGTTGCTATCGGTGAGCTTGACGGTTTTGCCCAAAGCAGCAATGACATAGTCATTGATGTTTATCCGCAGAGGTTGTTCACTGACCACGGTCAGAGGCTTGACGCCTTTCTTACGTTGCGGCAAAGCATCATCAGTTCCGGGAACCCAAATAAACGCTGTGGAACTGATGGCGGGATCTTCCGGATGCGCAACAGTAAAGGGAATGATTTGTGAGGTTTCTTGAACCTGAACACGAACAGTGTTACTAGAGATAACCCGGGCTGTCGATCCATATCCACTCACAATTGTGGGACGCAGCGCAGATACGGGGCCGTCAGCAAAGAAAGCATTCTTGAGCACGTTCACGTCAACAGAGGATTGGTCCAAAATATCTGACAGGCTCACCACAGCATCCGAGATAACGGGGCGCGAAAGCGGAGCCTGCGTCTGCACATCCACGGTGATGAAGTTGGAAGCAGAACCTGCAAGATCATTTTCAATCTCATAGACAAGGCCATAACGACCTGGTGTCATCGGCGCAGTAATCTTGACAAGATCTCCCACAATTTCTGCGGTAACAGAATCATCCTGAGCAGTCACAGATACGAGAGTCAGCGGACGACCATCTGGATCGCTGTCATTTTGTAGCGCACGAACGTAGACGGTGTAACCAGGGCGCGCCGTGACCGTATCTGCTATTGCAATCGGGTTGCGCCCACCAGCAAGCGGCTCAGCAATACCCACGCGGATTAATGCGTTGGCTTGAGCTCCCAATGCATCAACGACGGAATAACTGAACGTGTCGGTTCCGGTGGCATAGGCAGATGCCTCGTACTCTATCCAGTCGCTTCCCACAGCAGCAATGGATCCTTTTTCGGGATTGGTATCTAAACCAACAAATTGAACAGAGTCACCATCAGGGTCAATACCCACCAACGGAATAGGAATTCTCACTGTTTGCCCCGACATGGCCCGGGCAGTCACGGTGCGTGGGGTGGGCGCTTGATTGGTGTCTTGGTCAATCGCGCGCACAGAGATTGTTACCGTTCCGCTGGCCCATTGACCATTATCTGCATTTACCCGGTACACCGCCGAGTACGTTCCGGGGTTACTACCTGCTAAGAATCTCAACTGGTTGCCCGAGGTAAACAGCAGACCTGCACCGGAGGGTACGTCTTGATCCAGCTGGGCTGCAAGGGTGAGCTGGCCGCCGTCCGGGTGAATGTCATTCGCGAGTACCGGGATAGTTATGACATCGCCAACGCGCACGGCAACAACATCGGGGACAGCAACCGGTGCTTGGGCCATGGTGGGGGCGGGTGTTTGCACCACCGTCACGGTGCCCTCACTTTGGGAAACACCGTTGCTGATGCGGTATCCGAAAGCCACTGCCGCATCGAGAGGTTTGGTGAGGGTGACGCGAAGAATGCGATGATCCACCACTTCAACTTGAATGCCTGAATCCACAGGAATGTTCGTCACACCCGTAACGACGAGAACACCGCCAGATGGATCGCGGTCGGTTGCTGTGACATCCACTGTCCGGGTCTGCTGCAGGGGAACATACACAGCATGCGCCGCAGTGATCGGCTGTGCAGAAACTTCCGGAGGGTCAATCACGTCAATGCGCACTAACCCAGACCCAGTGACGTCACCATCGGTGACGGCATAGGTGACATAGGTTGATCCGGTGCGTGAGGCAGTGACCGAGAAGGAGAAGTCAGCAAAGTCGGGAACGATATCCAATCCCGGTACTGCTGGAACACCGGTCAAACTCAACACCCCAGAACCACCGCGCACATGAGGTGACGGGTTGATAGTGATGGGTTGTCCCACGATGGCAATAACTGCGAAGGCATCGGCAACGATGGGGACTTGTCCAGGTGCTCGAACATTGATTTGAACAGCACCAAACCCAGAGGCTCGGCCATCAGAGATCTCGAGAGCTACCTGCTTAAGTCCACCGCCACCGCGGCCTGAGTCAGTGAAGGCTACTCGGCCTGCTGGGGTGTAAGAGAGGGAATCGGGGGCGTCCACGGTCGCCGAGGCCACAAAGATGGCGTCCCCGTCTGGATCAATCCAGTCTTCCAACACGTTGACGATAACCTGGCCACCTGTTGCCACGTTGGTTCGGGTTGGACGTGCTTGAACAGGCGGTGAGTTCTCGCTCTCTGGACGGATGTTGAGTGTGACGGTGGCAGAGGCCTGTCCACCGCGACCATCGGAGATGCTGTAGTCAAACTGTGTTGATCCAGAGGCATCTGGTGCCAAACGCACCATGACTTGGCTGCGGTCAGCATTGATATAGATCTCCCCCAGCGCTGCTGGAATGGAGGTAACAGTATCAATGACCAGAGCATCACCATTGGGGTCATAGTCATTGAGTAAAACCGGAAGCGAGGTCACTCGGCCCGGGCGCGCACCTAAATCATCATCGACGGCTACTGGTGGTTGCGGATCTTTAGCAAACTCTGGGGCATCAGCATTATTTGTTTGAACAACCTGCTGCTCAAGTGCTTGCTGTTCGAGCAAAGTATCCCAATTGTTGATCAGTCTGACCCCGCCCTGAACAGCCCAGACCAATCCGTTGAGCGCATCATTGAGGGCAACAACCTGGTCGCTGACACGGAAGACCAACTCAGCACTGCCGGCCATAGATTCCGCATTCTCAGTGGATTCTTCTGCAACACCACACTTCGACCACACCGTTCCACCCGACCATGCAGCATAGGCACACTCACCGTGGATGACCGCTGATGCCGGACGACCCTGAGCTGAAGCAACAGAGCTGAAAACTTCACCACTATCAAGATTGATGGCGGCAAGGCCTGCGGTGTGAGAAATCAGTATCGAGGACGAACCAGAAACGGAGGTGATCCGGTTTCCTGATGCTTCAATACCTCGTGCGCTGGGCTGTTGAAGAACTGATTGCCCCACATCAAAAGAAGCAGAGCCGAGGTCGATGACTCGGCCTTGGGTGTAGAGGGTTGCAGTTTGCTGATCCAGCACCGCCCAGCGTTCCCCGATAAGAGTGGCCTGTACCTTTCCCGCGGTGAGCTCAGCATCGAGTTGTTGGATGTCTGATGTAACAGAACTAGTGGTGTTGATTGTGGATACCGTTCCCAAGGAAGCGCTAACCCCAACAAGGTAACCCGCGCTGGAAACTGCCACAACAGAATCTGCTCCAACGGTGAAGTTTGCTGGCTGAGTTTTCGCGTCGAAATTAGACAGGGTTGCTGCGGGCAACACCCATACATCTCCGGTTGCTGGTGCGTGCAAGATGATGTTGTCTCCGGCGAGCGCAGCATAGGTGACATCTTGTGGAAGTGGAATGCTTTCGGCGACCTCACCGGTGGCCTGATCGACAATATCCAGTGACCTGGTTGCCTCGTTGATAAGGAACACGTGCGAACTGTTTTGAACCAGGTCCATTTGTGTGGAGTCGGTGGTGAGCACAGTGTTGAGTTCGAACACTTTTGTGTTGGCTCTACCGATTGCTTGTTTATCCCCGTTGGTCACCCATACAGCACCGTCGTCGAGATTGACGCGCTGTGCTTGGTAACCAGTTGCCAGGATTGAACCGATAACCAACATGGACAGTGCCACAAGAGAGGCGGTCCATTTGAGCACTGTTCGCCTGCGCAGACTCATTCCCCGCAGTGTGGCAAACCAACGACGAAGCATGGTTATTGCGCCACCACAATCACAATGGCGGTGATAACTGCAATCAGCGCAGCTGCCGAACCGAGCACGCTCCACAAGAGTCGACGTCGCCGTTTACTAGCAACAAAGGCTAGTTCATCACGTTGCGCAGGTGTTCCGCTGTATCCGGCGCGACGCCAACTGGGGTTGGCATGGGCATCAAGTGGGGCGAGCATGGTGCGGTCATTCTCGTTGATAACGATGGCGTTGGATCCCCATTCGTCTCCGACAACATCGAGAGGTGTTTGGGCTAATCCCATACTGGTTTCAACCTGTTGGAGTTCACGCGCAAATTCCACCGCAGAGTGTTGCCTGTCTATGGGGTTTTTACTCAGTGCTTTGAGTAGCAACGCCTGGAGTTGCGGTGGAACATCATCGCGGCCAATCGGTTGTGGTTTGGATTTGAGAATGCGGCCAGCTAGGTGTCCTGGTGAATTGTCTTTCCCAGGAACTTCGAAGGGGCTGCGACCAGCCAGCAAAGAGTAGACCGTTGCACCCAGAGCCCAGATTTCTGAGGCAGTGGTGCCCGTGGTGGTTTCTCTGATTACTTCAGGTGCTGACCAGGGAACAGACAGGCCGACTGCTGTTGTGTTATCTCCTTGATAGACCGAGGAAGCAATACCAAAGTCACTCAAGACAGGGTGACCGTACGCGGTGATGAGAATGTTCCCTGGCTTAATATCTCGATGCAGGACGTTAGCGCGGTGTGCGGTTTCTAACGCTGCAGCGATTTTGATTCCGGTACGTAGTGCTTCTGCCACAGGGAGAGTTTCAGCACGAAAACGTTCACCGTATCCAGAGTTACAGACCTCGGTGACCAGATAAGGCCTGCCATCTGAGCTCACGCCTGCCTCGAAAACACTCAAGATGGCTGGGTGGGTGCTCAGTTGTGACATCAGCTGAGCTTCCGATTGGAACATGTCACGAACGCGGGGGTTGACTACTTCAGGGAGCAACACTTTGATGGCAACATTGCGCCTGGGCAATTGCTGTTCATACAAAAAGACGTCAGCAAATCCGCCCGAGCCCAATACTCGAACAAAGGTGAAGCCCGAGAGCACGGGTGCGGTTGAAGGTAGACGCCTAGCCATGTGGTCCACCTTCCCCCAACACCGACGGTGTTGGTGTGCTCAACGCAAATAACGCCGTAAATTCAGCGCACTTGAAGTTTAAGCAGGTGAAACTGTGGATTCGGTGTGCCCCACCGTGACTGCCATAACGTCGATGACGATGAGGGTGACGTTATCGCGACCGCTATTTGTCAAAGCAGCGTTCATGAGCTCCGTTACTGCGTCTTCAACCGTCGGTGCAGCTGAGAGAAAATGCTCGATGCCGACATCGGTCAGTTCCTTTGTCAGCCCATCAGAACACAGAAGTAAACGCATGCCTGGAATAACGGGAAGTGCAACATAGTCGGGAATTGGTTCGTCGATGATGCCCACAGCACGTGTGATCACATTGGCGTGAGGGTGGTAGTCGGCTTCTTCTTTGGTGATGGTGCCTGCATCAACCAGCTGCTGCACCACCGAGTGATCGACGGTGACCTGTTCGAAAGTCTCGCCCATCTTCACGTACACACGTGAGTCACCAATGTTGAAGATTGCCCATTGCAGTTGATCTGCTTCCTGCACCAATGCCGCACCGGTGACCGTAGTTCCAGCGCCCTGCTGTTCTTCGGTCAAACGAGAACGCAAATCCGTCACCGATAGTGCTAACGCCATTTCGAGGGCGTCCAAATCAGCAAAGCCTGACTTTTCGAGACCAGCAATGCGCTGCACAACCGCGTCACTGGCCACATCGCCTGCGCTGTGACCTCCCATGCCATCAGCAACAGCAAAGACGGGGCAGGCAATCGCGTAGGAGTCTTCATTGTTGGCACGGTGGTTTCCCACATCTGTTCCTGCAGCCCACGCAAGCGTGACGGATGCCCCGGTACTCAGGTCGACAACAGTCGTCCCAGTTGAGTTCTGGCCAAGGGCAGTCACAGAAAGTTCTCCAAGATTGGGGCGTTACCCGTTCCTTAAACGGTTAGCCAAGAACTTCAATTCTATTACCGTCTCCAAGGTCCACGATTGCGCCAACACTCAAGGCCATGGAATCCCCGGGCGCGAGCAAGACGGTTGGGTGAGATGGAATGATGATGCGTGTTCCATTTGTAGAGCGTAAATCAGTCACAACCACCACATCCCCCTGCATTTCCAAGCGGGCGTGGGTGGAGGAAACAATTCCGTCCGGTGAGGAAAGAACGGCCAGTGTCACGCTTTGCTCTGATCGCACAGGCACCACAGGGAGCCTGCCAAAGATTACCGGCTTCGTCAGCGACCACTTTGTTCCATTGATATGACGCAGGGAGAACTGCGAATGAATATCTTCTTGTTGCTCAGGCTGGTCTTCAGGTTCCTCGTCGATGTTCTCCAGATCTCCAAGCAGTTGCTTCACACCCACAGACGTATCGAGCAGGGAACCGATGAGTGTGTTGTATTGGCCTGTGGTGGACTCTGGAATCACCGTCTCATCTGAAGTAATTACCGTGTCATCTTCCGACGGAATGACCGCGCCAACGATGGTGGCATCATCACCGGTCACCGCGTCGATGACTGTGCTTTCAATAACCTCAACCGAGCCAACAATTGTTTCATCAATGGGAACCCGAATAACGGTGTCATCATCAGGATTATCGGGGATGACGGTGTCATCATCTGGGGTGATGTGGGTGTTCTCGTCAGGGTTATTCATCATGTGTAATATCCCTCACTCGCGTCAGGACGCTTGTGCGTTCTCCGGAGCTGACACACGCTGTCCCACTACGGCAGAGACACCGTCTTGGCGCATAGACACACCATAGAGCGCATCAGCAATTTCCATGGTGCGCTTTTGGTGTGTAATCACGATGAGCTGGCTAGAGTTGCGCAAATCTTCAAAAATAGCCAACAGTCGACCCAGGTTGGCATCGTCCAATGCTGCCTCGACCTCATCCATGATGTAGAACGGCGAGGGGCGTGCCTTAAAAATTGCAACCAGCAATGCCACAGCTGCCAGAGATCGTTCACCACCGGAGAGCAGACTCAAACGGTCAATCTTCTTACCCGCTGGTTTGACCATCACCTCAATACCGGTAGTTAACAGGTCATCTGGGTTGGTGAGGTTGATGCTTCCAGAACCTCCGGGGAAAAGGATGGGGAATACTTCAGCAAAAGCAGCCTGAGTGTCTTCAAACGCTGTTTGGAAAACCGTCTGCATCGTGTTGTCGACTTCTTCGATGATGGTCATCAAGTCTTTACGCGTGTTGGTCAGGTCTGTGAGCTGCTCAGTGAGGAAAGTGTGGCGCTGTTCGAGGGCGGCGAACTCTTCCAATGCCAGTGGGTTCACGCGGCCTAGCTGGCCAAGCTTGCGTTCAGCCTTTTCAAGACGAGATTGTTGCTCAGCGCGGACATAGGGCTTTGTTTCTGGTTCAGCATCTGCTGGAGCATCGGCATCAAGAGCAACCAGGATGGGAACTTCGGGTCCATATTCCGCGATAAGGACATCTTCGACCAGACCAAGTTCGTTTCCGGCGCGCTCAAGGAGTGCAGAGAGCTGCATTTTCTTTTCATAGATCTGCAGTTCGAGAACGTGCACGTTTTCGGTAATCGAGTGCAGGCGCTCACGTAACTGCGATTCTTCCTGACGCAAGGAAATGAGTTCCTGATTTTGGGCAGCACGGTCGGCTTCACGCTGCGCGAGAACAACGCGGGCTTCAGAAACTGAACGGTCAACTGAATCGAGAACAGCGGGAAGAGACTCGGCGACCCCTGCCGCTGCATCAATTTGGCGCTTGCGAATGACAGCACGACGTGCGGCTTCTTCAGCTGCGGCACGGTCTGCTTCGAGCTGCTGACGCAACCCTTCCACACGCAGTTCTTCCGCACGCACACGCTCACGTGCTGTTTCAAGTTCCAAACGGGCTTGAACTTCTTGTTCACGAACCTGCTCGAGTTCAGCAAAGAGCTCATCACGAGCAGAAACGTCCAATATAGGTCTGGGTCTGGACTCCACAGCATCCAGCTCGGTACTGGCACGGTGTGCATTGTGTTCTGCTTCCTCAACGGAGGCGGCAGCAAGCGCAAGTGAAGCGCTCAAACGTTCAGATTCAGCTGTTGCCGCTTCCACCTGCACGCGAGCACGGTTGAGTGCTTCGGAACGGGCGGCAAGTTGTGAATCGTATTCGCGCAGTGCAGCCAGTGCAGCTGTGGAGCGTTCCTTGGCTACCTGGGCCACACCACGTTGATCAGCGAGCTCAAGGCGAGCCTGATCAATCAAGCCAATGACCTCGTCAAGGCGCTGTTGAGCTGAATCACGCTCAGAAACCAATTCGATACGACTTTGCTTCGAGCCTGATCCCCCGCGCAATACGAAGCGGGTGAGAACTTCACCGGCTTGGGTAATGACGGTGATGTTGGAGTCAGCTGCGTCCAGACCCTTCTTCCATGCTTGTCGTGCTGTCTCAAGATCATCGGCAATGACAGTGGATGCCAAGAGTGCGAGTACACCAGCTGGGCCAGAAACGACCTTGCTAGCTGGAATAACTCCGGAAATCTCTGGAAGTTTTATGGGGGTTGTGCTCTGCTGTGCTGCAACGACAATTTCAACACGGCCGAGATCATCCCGGTCAACGTTCGCCAGTGCAGAAATTGCGGCATCCATGTCATCAGCGAGAACAGCATCCGAGAGTGAACCCAGCCCGGCAGCAATAGCCGCCTCGTAACCTGATTTCACCTGGATGTGTTCTGCAACTAATCCTTGAATGCCTGACAGCTTGGCTTTCACCAGAGCAGATGAACCATCTTTTTGATCCAGAGCCATGGAGAGGGCACCAGTGCGAGCTTGTAAGGCATCGCGTTCACGTTCCAGGGTGTGAAGTTCATCACGTAACCGGTCAATGGTGCTCTCTGCATCAACCACAGCAGCTTGAGCGGCTTCATAGGTTTCGTTGAGCCCTGTTTCTCCGGCCGTAGTATCAGCGGAATCTGCTTCCACCTGTGCAAGGTGTTGCTCAGCGGTGGCGCGACGTTCTGTAGCCGCATCGAGAGCATTTTGCTGACGCAACACTTCACCACGAACGGCGGCTAGAGCAGAATCTGCGGCTTCTTTCTTACCGCGCAAACTGGTTAGTTCCAGATCGTGCTGAGAGACCAGAGCTGACTGTGCTGAAATTTGCTCATCAATGGAGTCGAGCTTTTCGCGCGCGACAACAGTCGCCTGCTGGGATGCCTGCCATGCTGCTTCGGCAGCAGTGACGATGCCTCGCATAACCTCAACTTCAGACTCAGCGCCCTCAATCATGGCCTGGTTGACGCCAGAGCCCAAAGGTTGCTGATCAGTGTCTGCACCAAGGAGAGCTAAACGCTGGTTAGCCAAGTTATAGAGACCACGCAGACGTTCTTGAATGGATTCCAAAGCAAAGACGGTTTTGCGGGCGGACTCTACATCGTCTGCACTCTGGTCCGCTTCTAGACGTCGCACGCGCAGCATGGTGCGCTCAAGCTGTTCTTGCAGCACGATGCGTTCACTGTGACGCTCTGACTCGGTCTTGTTGTGTGCATCGAGTGTGGTGCGCAACTGAACAACATCGTCAGCCAGGATACGTGCTCGTGCATCACGAACTTCTGCCTGGATGCTTTGTGCTTCGCGGGCAATCTCTGCCTGGTGTCCTAGTGGCTTCAGTTGGCGGCGAACCTCAGTTGCGAGGTCAGTGAGGCGGGTGAGGTTTGCCTGCATTGCTTCAAGCTTGCGCACTGTTTTTTCTTTACGACGACGGTGCTTGAGGATTCCGGCAGCTTCCTCAATGAAGCCACGGCGATCTTCTGGGCTTGCCTGGAGCACGTTATCGAGTCGTCCTTGGCCGACGATGACGTGCATCTCACGACCGAGGCCTGAGTCCGAAAGGAGTTCTTGAACATCAAGCAGTCGGCAGTTTTCGCCGTTGATCGCATATTCACTCGAACCGTTGCGAAACAGGGTTCGGCTAATTGTTACTTCTGTGTATTCGATGGGCAGGGCACCATCGGAGTTGTCGATGGTGAGCAGAACCTCAGCGCGGCCTAGGGGGCCGCGTGTGGAGGTTCCCGCAAAGATAACGTCTTCCATCTTGCCGCCACGCAGCGTCTTTGCGCCCTGCTCACCCATGACCCAGGCGAGTGCGTCAACCACGTTGGATTTACCGGAACCATTCGGGCCAACGACACAGGTGACACCGGGTTCAAAGGCAAAAGTGGTCGGTTGGGCGAACGACTTAAAGCCTTTGAGCGTCAGGCTTTTTAGATACACGTCGTTTGGCTCCCACTATCAGCAGTGCACACGCACTAGCTAACAAATTTACTGGATATAAAAGCCAGAAAAAACCACAGGTTTAGTGGTCGTCTTCGAGTTCTTTCCGAATCGAATCAGAAGCCTGTTGCAGCACCTCTACTAAACGAGGAATATCCATGTGGGTCAGGTGGGCAACGATACCCAAAGCAGCGACGCACCGCCCACCGCGCAAGATGGGAACAGCAACGGAACCATTGCCTGCGGTGCTTTCTTGGCGCGCAATGGCATAACCACGGTTTTTGGTTTCAACCAGTTCTGCCTTGAGTTTGACCGGATCCACGATCGAGTAGGGAGTGGTGCGAGTCAGCGGCCTGCTGAGGTATTTTTCAATAGCTTCATTGCTTTGCCATGCCAATAACACTTTGCCCACACCGGTGGTGTGGAGTGGAAGGTGACCACCAGCACGCGAGGCGGTGTGCACTGAGCGTTCTCCACCAATACGGTCAACGTAGAGTGCCTGGCCTCGGTCAAGCACAGCCAATGTAATGTTTTCTCCCGTTTCTTCATAGAGACGAGCCAACGTGGGAAGTGCGCGATGACGCAGCTGATCACTCACCGGTGCAAGCTGGCCTATGGACCACACGCGTGTTCCAATGCGGTAGCGACGGTCTGATCCTCGAACGAGGAATCCACCGGCGACGAGTTCTGCCACCACGCGGTGTGTAGAGGACATCGGTAGAAGAGATTTTTCGGACAGTTCCGACAGTGTCAGCGCGCGACGACGCTCGTTGAAACACCCCAGAACAGCGATACCGCGACCAATAGAAGAGATTGGTGCACCGGCAGTTGTACGTGCTGGACTCATGAAATATCTGCCCTTTCAGGCTATGAAAAAGAAGGTTCCAATGACCGGAACTCTACTCCTCATTTATCTCGATATCAAGATATTTGAGAATATTTATGAATTTCTTCCCCGAGCAGCAACTTTCCACGTGTCCACAAGTTCACCGCGATCAAAGACATACACCTGATCAGCAAGATTCACGGTATTACAGACGTGGTTAGGAATCACGGAAAGAACATCGCCTCGAGTTGGCACCTGCCCCTTCGGAAATTCAATCGTGGCGTGATGTTCTGACAGCGCCACAATTCTGGCCTCTGGGTTACCCAGGACTCGCCCGTAACCTGTCGCATACCCTGCACGGTCAGCAGCTAAAGCTTTGCCACCGGCATCGACAATGACCCGATTTCCGCGAATGCTCACCACAGTGGCTCGAACAGTCAATGCAACGTGATCCCAGTCACAACTTCCCAGTTCAAGCTGTTGAGCGTCGTTGAATACATAAACTCCAGGCCTTTGTTCTGTGATGACGTGAACATCAGCCGATGCTAGAGAAGGAGTGGAGCCTCCACTGAGGATGAGGTTTTCACATAACCCCGCTGCCTCAAGATGTGATTTGGCTTGCTCCAGTGCACGAGCTTCGTCTTGAGCTGCGGGGCTTAGTGCCCCCGGCCCATAACTATGCCCAGGGAAAGTAAAGGCTCCAGAAATAGTGAGGCCCAGTTCGAGCAATCCAGAAACTAATTCAGTGACCCCCTCAGGAGCGATACCGCTGCGATGATGACCACAGTCAACTTCAATCATGAACTCGATGAGTGGCGCTCGTCCGCCAAGAAGTTCTTTCATTTGTTGGCCTGATTCGACCGAATCAATACCCATTCGGATGGTCGCACGATCCAAGAGTGAATCCAGTCGCTGGGCCTTTCTAGGAGTCAGCCACACGGGATAGGCAATAAACACATCCGTGAATCCTGCATCCACGAATATTTCAGCTTCGCCAATCGTTGCAACGGTGATACCTAAAACACCTGCAGCGTGTTGCATGCGAGCAATCTCAATAATTTTGTGTGTTTTCACATGGGGTCGAAGTGCGTATCCTCGCTGCCTCGCAGATTCGGCTGCTCGAGAAATATTCGCCTGAAGAATTTCTAGATCAACAGCTATGAAAGGTGTCTCAGGCATATCAAGGCTCATACCCAGAGCCTACTTTTTCTGACAGCGAGGACAGAAGTGAGAACCCCGATTCATGAAGGAAACTTTCTTGATGGGAGTACCACATCGAGGGCAGGGTTTCCCCTGCTGTCCGTAAGCATTCAAACTGTGTGCAAAGTAACCCGATTGGCCGTTGACGTTGACATACTGGGCGTCAAAACTGGTTCCTCCCTCCGCCAAGGCTTTATTTAGAACCTTTCGGACCTCGAGCAACAGTTCTTGTGCTTTAGCTTTACTCAACGCGTCGGCATTTCGTTCGCCGTGAATCTTCGCTGCCCACAACGACTCATCTGCGTAGATGTTCCCCACACCGCTGATGAGAGTCTGATCCAGCAATGCACGCTTAACCCCTGTGCTCTTCTTCCTCAGGCGAGAAATGAACAACTCGTCATCAAAGAAAGAGTCAAGTGGGTCTAAGGCAATGTGTGCCGCCTGAGCCGGAACTAGTCCGGAAGGTTGTTCCACGAGTTCATCTACGGCCATCGACCCAAAGATGCGCTGGTCAACAAAGTTGACTAGCAACTTTCCGTGCTCAGGATGTGTAATTCCATATTGAATACGCAAATGTCGATCAGGTTCTGCAGCTGGATCCCGGAGTAAAACTTGTCCGCTCATTCCGAGGTGCGTAACGAGCGCATCGCCAGAATCCAGAGGAAACCACATGAACTTTCCCCGACGCTCGGCAGAAAGAACAGTTGCCCCCTGCAACATACCCACGAAATCTCCACGCCGGGCATCGTGTCGTTTCAGAGATCGTGGGTCAACAACCTGAACAGAATCAATGCGAGCACCAACAAGTGCTGGTTCTAAACCAGCGCGCACAACCTCAACTTCGGGAAGTTCAGGCATGAATTCAGGAGGCGTTCTCGCTCAGAGTGGCCCATGCACTTAGTGCTGCCGCCATCTCCGCATGCTTCTTACTTGTTCCCGTTCCTGTCGCCTCGACCAGCGTGCCGACTACAACGGTTGCAGTGAAGACACGAGCGTGATCTGGGCCATCGGCCTCGACCGAGTACTGGGGAACATCGGAACCGAGCTTGGCAGCAATTTCTTGCAGACTGGTTTTGGGGTCCATAGCGGCACCAAAACGTTCTGGATTCTTCAGTAGTGGTTCAATCAACCTCAGAACAAGATCATTCGCAGCCTCGGGGCCTTCAGTGAGATAGGCGGCACCAAATAGTGCTTCAACGGTGTCTGCCAGGATGGAATCTTTGTTGCGTCCACCCGTGAGTTCTTCGCCGTTGCCTAAGCGAATGTAGTTGCCAAGATTAATGCTGCGAGCAACCTCTGCAAGTGCAATCGTAGAAACCAGTGATGCTCGTCTCTTCGCCAACTCCCCTTCAACTAAATCAGGGTGAGTGCGATACAGCATCACGGTAACGGCTTGCCCTAATACTGCATCACCGAGGAACTCTAAACGTTCGTTGTGGGCGATGCCCCCGTGCTCATACGCAAAAGAACGATGCGTCAAGGCAAGCTCATAGAGCTCCCCGTCAAGGGGTATGCCAAGAGAACTCGAGAGACCCGAGATATCGGTCAGATGACCAGAAGCAGGAGAGCTCATGCTCACTCGCCTAAAGTATGTGACTAAACGTCAGCTACCTTGCGGCCCTTGTACTCCATGAAGAGTGGGGTGCCAGCAGAGTCTTCAACAACCTTTGCGCGGTGAGGCAGGCTGTAGGTTACTTTGCCGGAAGCGTCAACGCTCTTGACGAGGGTGGCGGCTTCAGCCTTCCACTGTGAACGGCGCATGCGAGTGCTTGCTCGCGACATTTTCCGCTTGGGAACAGCCATGGCTATCTCTTCTCTTCTTACTTAATTCTGTGAACCGGTGCTTGTGCCACCGTTGTCTTCGGAAGCAGTCAACTGGCTAAGCGCAGCCCATCTCGGGTCAATCGTCTTAGTCAGCGTGGTATCCAGCGGTTCGGCCAAACGTTCACCAGTCTCAGGATCGAGACCAGCACAGTCTGGGCGACATACCGGCTGGAACGGAAGTGCGAGCACGACCGCTTCCCTGACTAGAGGTTCAAGATCCACGTGGTCGTCGTGAACCTCATAATCAAATGCTTCGTCTACAGAATACGCGAAAAGTTCCTGAAATTCGAGTTCGAGGTCTTCCTCGATGGGCTCCAGGCACCTTCCACACTCTCCAAATGCTGTTGTTTCTATCTCAGCCGTGACCAAAATGCCGTCACCAAGGGATTCCAAACGCAGGTCCAAGTGGATATTTTCACCGGCAGGGACGCTGATAATTCCTTCGCCCATTTTTTCGGGAGCCACAACGTCGAGCTCCCGCTCACGGTGCTCACCGGGGCGGTGCATGAGGTCATGGACCTCAATGGTGAATGGGGTTTTGACGAATTTGCTCACACAAAGATTCTACGCTGAGCACCGTTACAGCCTCGCCACCAAGCATTTCCATCTCGGTTCGCACAGTGTTTCAATCCCACATAAACTAAAGAGGTAACACTCGCGGGAGTGGTGAAATTGGTATACACGCCAGATTTAGGTTCTGGTGCCGAGAGGCGTGAGGGTTCAAGTCCCTTCTCCCGTACAAAAGCTCCACCCCTTACGCTGTGCAAGAAAGAGTATTCATGCTCCACGCTGCTGCTTTAGATAGCCAAATGAGTGACCTGCTCAGCCACGTCGGAGTGGTCATCTTTTACCTCGTTGTCTGGGGCCTCGTTTTTGCGGGAACTGGTCTCTTCGTGGGAGCATTTATCCCTTTCATTACTGGCGACTCTCTCCTTTTTGCAGCAGGGCTGATCACCGCAGCCAATGAGAATCTCAACATTTGGATTCTTGCTCTGGGTGTGGGAATTGCTGCGTTCATCGGGGATCAGGTGGGCTTTATCTTGGGCAGGCACCTGGGCCGCCCGTATCTGGATAAAAAGAGTGGTCCGCGCATGAAACGCATCATTGCCCGGGTCGAGAAGTTTTACTACGCCTACGGCTGGTGGTCAGTCGTCATTGCCCGATTTATTCCCTGGGCTCGCGTCTTTGTCCCCTGGGTTGCCGGCATTGGCAACATGAACTACTTCAAGTTTTTGACCAGTAATTTTGTGGGCGCTGTTGCCTGGGGTGTTGGACTCACTCTCGTTGGATACTTTGCGGCGAGCATTCCTGGGGTCAAGGCTGCCGCCTATGTGATTGCGGGATTCTTTATTCTTGCTTCCATCATTTTCAGCATTCGCACGTGGATTGCGGAGCGTCGTGACCGCCAACAGGATTCTGCGAATTAGCTGAGAGCTAGCCAAGAACACTACCTATAGTCTTAACGCATTATGCATACAGCGCTGATTCCCTTCTTGGATCCTGAAAATCTCATCGCCGGCTTCGGCGCCTATGCACTCTTAGGCGTTGCCTTCATCGTCTTTGCAGAGACTGGTTTGCTTGTTGGCTTTCTACTGCCCGGTGACACCCTCCTTTTCATGACTGGTGTTCTCGCCGTGAATGAATCGTTCTTCGGTGTGAATATCTTCTGGGTGTGTGCCGCAATTTCTTTTGCCGCATTCGTCGGTGGTGAAGTGGGCTACTTTATTGGCCATAAGTTTGGGCCGAGTATTTTCGAAAAGAAAGAAAGTGGCTTCTTCAGCACGAAAAACGTCGAGCGAACCAACGCATTTTTCACACGTTATGGCGGGCTAGCCGTGATCATGGCTCGCTTTGTTCCCGTGGTTCGCACCTTTGCCCCGGTGGCCGCTGGTGTCGGCAAAATGAACTACAAGAAATACACCCTCTACAACCTCATTGGCGCCATCATCTGGGGAACAGGTCTCACCTTTGCAGGTTGGCTAGTTGCCACTCTCATCCCACCTGTTGCTGTTTTCGTGACCAACTACATCGACGTTGTGCTCATTGGTGTAGTTGTCATTGTTCTCATTCCCAGCATCTATCACTACATCCAAGCCGTTGTGAAAGCCCGTCGCGCCAAGGCCGAAGAGGCTCACAAGCACAACCCTGTGACACACACCGTCTCACATGAAGAGGCAGAGAAGCTGGCCCTGAAGCCTGAAGTTTTCAACCAAAAGCATGACGGTCAGCACGAAGCAGACCCTACAAAGTAGTCATGACTGACACGTCAGTTCTTCGGCTTACTGCTTTCTCCGATGACCCCGAGGGTGGAAACCCGGCAGGTGTCGTTCTCGATGCAAGTGAGCTCTCTACAGAGCAGATGCAGAGCATCGCCGCAGATGTGGGATATTCCGAAACTGCGTTTCTGATCCCCCACACTGATGTGGAGAACAGCTACCAAATTCGTTACTTCACCCCCGCTGCAGAAGTTGCTTTTTGTGGACACGCGACCATCGCATCCGGTGTGGTTCTAGGCCGTGAATATGGTGACGGCGTCTACGAACTGAGTACCCAAGCTGGACCGGTTGAGGTTGATGTAACCGTTGCCGGAGAGAACGTGGTGGCAACGCTAACCTCTCCCCCCACCACGCTGGCTCCACTAGACCCAGACCTTGTCTATGACCTACTTGATGCCCTCGATTGGGATGAGACGGCTCTTGATTCTCGATTCACGCCTGCTGTGGGATTTAGTGGAAACCACCACCCCATCTTGGTACTCGACAGCCGTGAAACCCTTGCATCAATGGATTATGACTTTGATGTTTTAGCTCAGCTCATGAAAGAGCATGATTGGACAACCATCCAATTGGTTTACCCGGAGGAAGGTGACCCCCACGGCCGGCGTTGGCATTCACGCAATCCTGCTCCCTCTGTAGGAATCTATGAGGATCCTGCAACAGGATCTGCAGCAGCGGCCCTTGGCGCATACTTTCGCGAAACTGGTGTCTATGGCGTTGGTGACCACATCACCATTTTTCAAGGCGACGATATGGGGCGCCCCAGTTCCATCATGCTCACCATCGGTGGTTCACGCATGAAAATTTCGGGCACCGCCACCGATATTCTCTAGCTAGCCCAACACCGTTCGTGCTGTTGCGGTAACAGAAATGTTGATACCGTCAGGCATAAACATAGACACCACTGGCGGATGCCAGGTTTTACGCAGCGTCACTTCTGAGCTGACCCCATCGGGAGTTCGCGCAGAAACAAGCTGAACGCCCACGCTATCTGCCTTGGGAATGATGCTGAGATAGTTCTGCGCCTGAGCTTTGACTGCTGTATCCGTCAAGGAAACCCGAGCGACACCATCAACCAGTTGCACATCATCAAGGTTGAATGCTTCAGCAGAGATAAGTGCAGCACCATCCGCAACGGTGAATAGTCTCTTGCGCTCGATATATAGGCTCGTTGCTGCCATCGTTCCCACAATCACAGCTAAACCAATCAATCCGGCAAAGATAATCAAGATGAGGCTTGAACCTTCTTCTGAAGAAAGCGTTCTGTTTTCAATCCGTTGCATCAGCGCACTCCATGAAAACGTGAGACAACCTGGCTCGCTTGTGAGCTAATCGGCACGACGGCTGCCTGGTCCAAATTCAACACGGCAGGAACCATCGGCAGTGGGACATTCACCTTCACGCCAATGCTGACAAGCGAACCCGGAGTGAGACAGCCACCGTTTGTTTGCGTGCACGTGATTGTGACGTTGGCTTGTGAGGAATCTAGACCATAATCCGCAAGAGCAAAATCTATGGCTTGCTGCGCCCGAGCAACAGCAACATCAGGGTTGGGGGATTCCACATAAACCCTGGCTGCCTGTCTGGCAGCACCCTCAGTAGCAAGAGTTGCTCCCTGGACAGCAGAAACTGCGAGCACGAGATAGACCAAGGGGATCAGCAACAACATCCCCGCGGTGATGAACTCCAGTGAAGCTGAACCCTCCTCGCCGCGCAAACTAGTTATGTACTTCTTTCGCAGCATGACCACTCACCTCCAGCGATGTTGCCGGTCCCCAGAGCCCAATCATGGGCAAGGGTGCTTGCACTGTGATGACTGTTGCCGGAGCACCCAGCCAGTTTTCTTCATGCGTACTGACGTTGGTGGCATATTGCTCTCCAACGGCGGTGGTGATGAGATCTCGTGTGCGTTGCACACCCTCAGCAGGTGTCGAATCAATGAGTGCGCCCCATCGCGCTCCTTCCGAAGCAGCATCTTGCAACGTGTTTTTCACATGCAATACCAGGCCCAGCTGCAGCACGCCCAATGTCAGAAAGGTCAGCAAAATACCGACGAGGACGAACTCAACAACTGCCGAGCCACTGTCATCACTGGCAACCTGACGAAGACGTGCACTCATGATGAAACCTAGAAACTCACCACGCGAGAAATAGCTTGATCAAAAACGGTTCCTAGCGCAGGGGCAGCAATCGCCCAGATAGCAACAACCAGACCAGCCGTCATCAAAGTGATGAGAACCCAACCAGGAACATCGCCTTGCTCGTCGTGCAGACGAGCATTCACATTATGAGCAATGTTCTTGAGTACTTTTATCATTTCTTTCTTCTTTCTTTATTTGCCGGATTAGAAACCGGATTGGATAACGAGCAAACCAGGGAACACCGCAAAGATGATGGTCACCGGCAATATCAAAAACACCAGCGGAACGAGCATGGCAACCTCTTTCTGGCCAGCACTTTCGAGCAAACGTCGCTTGGCATCCTCACGTGCATCAACTGCATGGGCCTGCAGGACTGCCGACACCGGTGTTCCCCGGTTGAGAGCTCCCAAAATCTGTTCAATTCCGCGAGATAGTGCGGGAATACGCAGTTTTCGGCTCAGATTCTGAAGTGCGGTTGCCAAGGGAATACCCAATTGAACGTCCAAGACAACTACACGGAATTCATCCGTGACATCACCATGACCAATAGTGGCCATGCGTGAAAGAGCATCGGGTAAACCTTCACCGGCAGACAAACTCAAAGATAAAAATTCCCAGACTGCAGGGAGCTGTGCTTCGATGCGCTTCACACGAGATTTTGCTGCATAGCCAAGCAAATAGCGCACGCCAAAGAACCCCACCATCGCGCCCAGGATTGGGACGAGAACATAGGCAATAGCGACCGGTTGAACCCACAGTGCTACGCCTGCATCCAGTAGAAGGCCAGCAGCTGCACCCCACAGTCCCCACGTAATTTGACGGGCACGGAATTCGGAAACGCTCAGGAGTGAACCTGCCCGGGCAAGTTCACATTCGAGCCCATCAACCGGGCCAGCAAAGCGCTCGGTCAAGGTTTCGAGCGTGTGCCGTACGTTGCGCAGTCCAAAATCAAAGCGTGGAAACGGTGCAGCACTGTGCGCGGTGACGTCTGCATATGCCTGGGGAGAAATGTCTGCCACCAGGTGAGCTACTCGACGTTGCAGTGAGGGACTGCGGAAGCTGGGCAAAGTAGTGAGAATAATCCACGCGCCCAATCCTGCGATAGCGCCGAGGGCAATCCCCCACGCACCTAATGAACTCATGCCAACCACCGCTTTTCGTCCGGCAAATAACCCACAGCAGTCATGATTTTGTATGCCAACAAACTGACGGCTAAGCCGACAAGAATTACAACTACCCCGGCAGCCGAGTTATATGCCTGAGCAGCCTCAGGCCTGGTGGACAGGAGCAGCATCACAATCCATGGCGCCATCACGCCAATACGTGCAGCCAACCTAATCCATCCTTGTCGCGCCTCTACTTCCTGGCGCAAAGCAGATTCAGCTCGCAGGTGTGATCCAAGTGAGCCGAGCACTGTCGTGATCTCGGTGCCACCGAGTTCACGACCTAACCTCAACGTTTCGATAATGCGATCGCCGTTGGGATTGGCCCACCGTGCCTTTAGATCAAGGGCTGCGAGCTCGAAGTTGCCAGAAACCTTGTAGTCCTGGGCAAACAATGCTGCTGGAACGCTCACTGCCTTTGAAGAAAACCCTGCCAATGAGATGACAGCATCCGGAATGTTTGATCCGGAGCGAATGGCAGAAATCAGCGCATCCACAACATCGGGCCATTGATTTCGCAATATCCTTTTTGCACGTGCCCTCCTGCTGGCGGCAAACATCCACGGAAGAGATGCTGCCGTGAATGCAATCACCATGCTGAGGGCAGAAACACCAGTTACTGCCCAGGAGATTGCTCCTCCAATAACAGCTAAAACAGCTGCTAGCGCAACGATGACGGAAGGCTTCATCCCCAGCTGCAGAGCAGTCTCGTTCACAGAAATACTCAAGCGCGATGTGTGCGAACCGGATGTGAGGCGTTCTTTTCTCGGCCATAAAAGGCCTGAGATCATGAGAAAGATTCCGATGCCCGCTGTGGCTCCTAAGAATATTCCAAGAATTTCGTGTGATGAGAGTCTCATGCCGCATCCAACACAATTCGTGGGTTGAGATTAGTCAATTCGAACTTGTCGAGACGAGCAGGTGCATCTCCGGTTGCAACCAGGACATCCTCACGGAGTTCAAAAATTGTTGTCGTTTCAATCTCCCCGCCAACAATGCGCCCCGTTGGAGCGATGATTTCGCTCACGCGGCGACGCCCGAATCTATCCAGCTCACAGTGCACAACAACATCAATGCAGCTGGCGACAGTGGGAACAACAAAGCTGGCATCGATGTTACGACCAGCTAGCAACGGAAGCGTGCAGAGCTTTGTTAGTGCATCGTGTGCACTGTTGGCGTGAAGAGAACATGCACCAGGTAATCCACTATTGAGAGCAATGAGCAGGTCTAAACTCTCTGCTTCGCGCACCTCACCCACTACAAGACGATCAGGGCGCATACGCAGTGCTTCTTTGATTAACCGGCGCAGAGTTATCTCACCGGTGCCCTCCAGGCTTGCCTGACGACATTGCATGGCAACACAGTCACGAGCACCGAAGTTGAGCTCAAAGGTCTCCTCGACGGTAATGATGCGCTCGTTTTCGCGCGAGCTGCGCAGGAGGGCATTGAGCATTGTCGTCTTGCCTGCTTGGGTGGCTCCGCACACAAGAATGTTCTGCCGCGCAAGAACACTCATTCGCAAGAATTCCGCAGCTTGACGCGTAAGTGAACCACCCTCAACAAGGTCGCTCAGATGCCGGACACTATGAGAGAACTTTCGAATGTTCACTGCCCAATGCTGAGAAGTAATGTCTGGGATAGTCACGTGCAAACGGGAACCATCAGGAAGTGAGGCATCCACGAACGGAGACGACATGTCGACCCGACGCCCTGAGGTTTGCAACATTCGTTCAACGAGATCGCGAACCTGCACGTCCGTCATGCTCAAATCAGTGAGTTCAGCAACTCCATTTCGAGCGACGAACACCTGTGTAGGTGAGTTAATCCAGATCTCTTCAATAGATTCGTCATCAAGGAAGGGTTGCAATGGACCTAATCCGGCCAGTTCTGCCATGGCCAAGCTGTGGAGCTCAGCATCAGTGAGTGGCTCCCCTGAATTGTGGACTCCGTCGCGAACTATCTCGTTACGTAATAACTTTTCAAGATCGTTTGTAGAGGTCGCCCCGGCGGCAGCTGAGTCATGTGCCTTGGCACGAACTGCACCAACGATGCGGGAAATGGAATCGGACATTCAGATAGCATGCCCGTTTCAGTTATTCGCCTGCAGGAGTTATCCACATCTCTGCACTTGACAAGAACACGCTCTGTTTATTGGGGCGACTGAGCAGCCTTACCCAAACAACGGTGATGTATTTCAAAACTGGAATGGGGCAGGCAAATACCAACAGTTGAATCAACAGAGTTTCTGAACAACCCCAGAAACCACCAGGTTGAGCTCTGCAGGCCAGTCCTCGGTGGCAAGTTCACCCGGTTCCAGAATTAAATTCTTTGTTGCTGCCCAAGAAATGAGTTGCTCAACACTCTCGAGCGAAGACGTGACCGCGGCATCCTTCGCAAGGGCGCGAACAAACTCGCCCTTGCCCTTCTTGTTGAAGTGGTTCAGCGCACGCAACTGACCGTTTTCTCCTTTGGTTACCACGCGCAGATAAACAGTGTTCTTTGCAGGAGCAAGCGGGGTGAGAGCTGAATAGCCTTCAGAGCGCAAATCAAGAACCAATTGAGGCGTTTCCTGGAGCATTTTCGCTAAGGCCTTGGTGCCTGCCTCAGCCCACGCTTTCTTGAGGCTTCCAGCGGCTAAAGTGGGCAATTTGGAGTCAAAAGAGAGTCGATATGCAGGAATGAGATCAAGCGCTTTCACGGGCCCGAGGAGAGCTGACTGAATAAGGACATGTTCACCCAGGAAGTCACGAGCCTCTGCAGAAAGATTAATCGCTCCGAGCCCGTCATAGAGCACCCCGGTGTAACGATCAATAGCCGGCATGGTTGGTGAGGTCTTGACCGTTTTATTGCGGTCAACCTCGCCCATTTGCTTGGGACTGAGCTTGAGTACTTCTGCGCATTCCTTGGGCTTACGTGCCAAAGACACCGTGGCAGCGACCACACGCTTACGAATGGCGTTCAGCTCAGGGAAAGACAGAGCTGATTCAGCAAGGAGCTGCTCCAATGGAGCACCCTCTCCCCCGTCACGCTTCGTTTCTGAGGGCGGCAACAAAATCAACATGAGTGTCCCTTAAGTGCAAACACCCGCAGGAAGAGTGACTCTTCGACCGCGGGCATTAGCGTGTGTGAGGTTGAGCGTTAGCTAACCAATTCTGCGGCAGAGGCAACAACGGAAACGTTGTTATTTTCAACCGAAAGGAAACCACCCTCTGCGTTAGCGGTGATTTTCGAGCCATCTTCCGTGGTGACACGAACTTCACCGCCGGCAAGAATTGCCAGCATAGGTTCGTGACCGGGGAGAATACCGATCTCGCCTTCGCTGGTCTTGGCAACAACCATGCTGGCTGCGCCAGACCAGACTTCCTGGTCGGCAGCTACGACGCTGACCTGGAGGAGAGAAGAAGTAGCCATGATTAGCTGTTTTCCTTCTGGATCTTTGCCCACTGCTCTTCAACATCGGAGATAGCACCCACGTTGAAGAAGGCCTGCTCTGCAACGTGGTCAAAGTCACCACGAGCGATAGCGTCGAAGGACTCAATGGTGTCCTTGAGTGGAACGGTCGAACCTTCAACACCGGTGAACTTCTTCGCCATGTAGGTGTTCTGAGACAGGAACTGCTGGATGCGGCGTGCGCGGGCAACAGTGATCTTGTCTTCTTCGGAGAGCTCGTCAACACCCAAAATCGCGATGATTTCCTGGAGTTCCTTGTTCTTCTGCAGAATCGCCTTGACGGTGGTTGCAACACGGTAGTGGTCCTCACCTAAGTAGCGAGGGTCCATGATGCGCGAGGTCGAGGTCAGTGGGTCCACAGCTGGGTAGAGACCCTTCGATGCAATTTCGCGAGAAAGCTCGGTGGTTGCATCGAGGTGAGCGAATGTGGTCGCTGGAGCGGGGTCGGTGTAGTCATCCGCAGGAACGTAAATAGCCTGCAGCGAGGTAATCGAGTGACCACGGGTTGAGGTAATGCGCTCCTGGAGGATACCCATTTCGTCAGCCAGGTTGGGCTGGTAACCCACAGCAGAAGGCATACGTCCGAGAAGAGTCGAAACCTCAGAACCTGCCTGGGTGAAACGGAAGATGTTGTCGATGAACAACAGCACGTCCTGCTTCTGAACGTCACGGAAGTATTCCGCCATGGTCAGAGCAGACAGTGCGACGCGAAGACGGGTTCCTGGGGGCTCATCCATCTGACCGAAGACGAGGGCGGTCTTATCGAAGACGCCAGCTTCTTCCATTTCGTGGATAAGGTCGTTACCTTCACGGGTACGCTCACCCACACCGGCGAATACCGATACACCACCGTGGTCCTGAGCTACACGCTGAATCATTTCCTGGATCAGAACGGTTTTACCCACACCGGCACCACCGAACAGACCGATCTTTCCACCCTGAACGTAGGGGGTCAGCAGGTCAATAACCTTGATACCGGTTTCAAACAGCTGAGTCTTGGACTCCAGCTGGTCGAATGCAGGTGGGGTGCGGTGGATAGGCCAGCGCTCTTTGATCTCAATCTTTTCGCCAGGCGCAGCGTTGAGGATGTCACCGGTAACGTTGAACACCTTACCCTTGGTGACGTCACCAACAGGCACGGAGATAGGAGCACCGGTGTCGGTGACTTCCTGACCACGCACGAGGCCGTCGGTGGGCTTGAGCGCAATAGCGCGAACCAGGTCGTCACCGAGGTGCTGAGCAACCTCAAGCACAAGCTTGGTTGACTCGGAACCGATGGTGACGGTGGTCTCAAGGGCGTTGTAGATGCCGGGGATCGAGTCGTGTGGGAACTCGATGTCGACAACGGGACCGGTAACGCGGGCGATGCGACCGACTGCGGTCTTCGCCTTGGTTGCCTTAGGAGCTGCTGCCTTTTTTGCAGGTGCTGCCTTTGCGGTGGTCTTAGCCTTAGTAGCTGGTGCTGCTGCCATTGCTCTTCTTCTCTCTTACCTGGTTTGGGAAGTCTGTGTTACTTGGCGGACGACAAGGCGTCGGCGCCACCAACGATTTCGGAAATTTGCTGCGTGATCTCGGACTGACGAGCGTTGTTCGCCAGACGGGTGTAGTCGCGGATGAGTTTGTCAGCGTTATCGCTGGCGGACTTCATCGCACGCTGACGGCTGGCGTGTTCGGACGCAGCCGACTGAAGCATGGCGTTGAAGATGCGGCTCTCAATGTATACCGGGAGGAGAGCATCCAGAACCTTGTCTGCTTCAGGCTCGAATTCGTAAAGAGGCAATACCTCATTTTCTCCGGGCTCGTCCACACCTTCAACAACTTCCAAGGGAAGCATGCGAACGACGTGGGGAACCTGAGAAACCATGGACACGAAGCGGTTGTAGACAACGTGAATCTCGTCGACGCCGCCGTCTTCGTAGTCGCGCATAAAGCTTTCGAGAACGGTGCTTGCAATCTCCTGAGCGGTCTCGAAGACAGGCTGGTCAGTGCCACCGGTCCAAACCCGCTCAGCAGGACGCTGGCGGAAGGAGAAGTAGGCGTTTGCCTTACGACCAACGAGGAAGTAGACAACTTCCTTGCCCTGTTCGCGCAGCAGTTCTGCCAGCTGCTCAGATTCACGCAAAACCTGGGAGCTGAAAGCACCAGCAAGACCACGGTCAGAAGTGAGGATCACGATCGCAGCGCGACGAATCTGCTCAGGCTCGGTGGTGAGCACGTGGGACACGTTGGAGTACGTGGCCACAGCAGATACCGCACGAGTAATCGCACGTGAGTATGGCGTGGACTGCATCACGCGTGCCTGCGCTTTTTGAATACGCGAGGCAGAGATCAGCTCCATTGCACGCGTGATCTTCTTGGTCGTCTGGGCAGAACGAATTTTCTGCCTATAGACCCGAAGTTGCGCTCCCATGTCTCTCCTGAGGTTTCTCTAAAGGTGGTTGATATCTAGAAGACGCTTAGCGCTTCTTCTTGACGATCTTTTCCTGGTTGACGTCGTCTTCATCGATAGCGGTGAACTCTTCGTTGCCCACGGAGGACAGTGAAGAACCGTCGCCAGCCTGGAATTCCTTCTTGAAGGCAACAACAGCCTTCTCGAGGTCTTCCACAGTCTTGTCATCGAGCACGTTGGTCTCGCGCAGAGTGGTCAGAACCTTGGTCTTGCGACCGAGGTAATCGAGGAATTCACGCTCAAAGCGCAGGATGTCCTCAACAGGGACTTCATCCAGCTTGCCAGTGGTTCCTGCCCAGATGGAGACAACCTGGTCTTCAACGGGGTAGGGGGTGTACTGAGGCTGCTTGAGAAGCTCGGTCAGACGCGCACCACGAGCCAGCTGACGACGGCTTGCAGCGTCAAGGTCGGATGCGAACATCGCGAATGCCTCGAGTGAGCGGTACTGGGCCAGTTCGAGCTTTAAGGTACCGGAGACCTTCTTGATCGACTTGACCTGAGCGTCACCACCCACACGGGAAACGGAGATACCTACGTCAACCGCTGGACGCTGGTTCGCGTTGAACAGGTCGGACTGCAGGAAGATCTGGCCGTCGGTGATCGAAATCACGTTGGTGGGGATGTATGCCGAAACGTCGTTGGCCTTGGTCTCGATGATAGGAAGACCAGTCATCGAACCTGCACCGAGCTCGTCGGAGAGCTTTGCACAACGCTCGAGCAGACGGGAGTGTAAGTAGAACACGTCACCGGGGTATGCTTCGCGTCCTGGTGGGCGACGCAGAAGCAGGGACACGGCACGGTAAGCCTCTGCCTGCTTGGAGAGGTCATCGAAAATGATGAGTACGTGCTTGCCGCCGTACATCCAGTGCTGACCAATGGCAGAACCGGTGTAGGGAGCAAGGTACTTGAAACCTGCGGGGTCTGATGCAGGAGCAGCCACGATGGTGGTGTACTCCATTGCGCCAGCGTCTTCCAATGCGCC
The DNA here is from genome assembly GCF_003325955.1 of Aurantimicrobium sp. MWH-Uga1. Lineage (NCBI taxonomy): Bacteria > Bacillati > Actinomycetota > Actinomycetes > Micrococcales > Microbacteriaceae > Aurantimicrobium > Aurantimicrobium sp. MWH-Uga1. Next base: position 1,187,873 of record NZ_CP030929.1, read on the forward strand.
CTTTACAGCAGCAATGGTGGAACCCTTCTGGCCGATTGCAACGTAGATGCAGCGAACCTGCTTGTTGACGTCGCCGGATTCCCAGTTAGCCTTCTGGTTGATGATGGTGTCGATCGCGATCGCGGTCTTACCGGTCTGACGGTCACCAATGATGAGCTGGCGCTGTCCACGTCCAACAGGGATCATGGCGTCAATAGCCTTGATACCGGTCTGCATGGGCTCGTGCACCGACTTACGCTGCATCACGCCAGGAGCCTGAAGCTCGAGTGCACGACGGCCTTCAACCTTCTTGATGTCGCCGAGACCATCGATGGGGTTACCCAGTGGGTCAACCACGCGACCGAGGTAGCCTTCGCCAACAGGAACGGAGAGAACCTCGCCAGTGCGGGTAACTTCCATACCTTCAACGATGCCGGTGAACTCACCGAGGACAACAACACCAATCTCGTTCTCGTCGAGGTTCAGTGCCAGGCCGAGGGTGCCATCTTCGAAGCGGATGAGCTCGTTCGCCATCACACCGGGCAGACCCTCAACGTGGGCAATACCGTCGGCTGCGTCGATGACGTGGCCAACCTCGGTCTTCGAAGCCTTGGTGGGCTTGTAGGAAGAAACGAAGTCCTTGAGAGCGTCGCGGATCTCGTTGGGGCTGATCGTGAGTTCTGCCATTGTGTTTTCCTTGTCTGGTTCAGCCGGTTGGCTGAGAGGGTTTGGTGAAGTCTTTCCTTGAGCTATCCAGCGAGCTGGAGTCGCAGTTCTTGAATACGGGACGAAACGGAGCCATCGATCACGTCATCGCCAACCTGCACGCGCAGGCCACCGATGATTGCGGGATCAATGACAAGGTTGATGTTGAGCTCGCGTCCGTAAACCTTGGCCAGAGTCTTACTCAGGCTGGTCAACTGCGCTGGCGCAATCGGTTGTGCGCTGGTCACGGTGGCAATGGAAGCACCTGCCTGATCCGCAACAACATCTGCTGCGTAGGAGAGCAGGGCACCGATGCGGCGACCACGGGGCTGCTGAACAAGCGAGGAGACGATAGCAATCGTTGCTGCCGATGCCTTGCCCTTGAGCAGTTTCACAACAAGTGCTGCTTTAGCCTGGGGGTCACCAAGTTTCGATCCGAGACTGAGCTCGAGTTCTGCGTCGCTCGACACGGCACGAGAGAACGCGAACAGCTCAGCGTCAACGGATTCATTCTTCTTGGCTCCCGACACAGCAGCACGGATAGCGATTTCTTCGACACCGGCCAACAGGTCTTCCTGGTTGGACCAGCGGTAGGAGACAATCTGTCCCAGCAGTTTGGAGGAGGTTGCATCCAGTCCCTTGCCGAAGACTTTGCTCAATAGAGCGGTCTTGTCAGCAGTGGGAACGGCAGGGTCTGCAAGAACGGCGCGCAATTGGGCAGACTCTGCAAGGGCACGACCTGCAGCAAAGAGCTGTTCGCCCAATGCCAGGTTTGCCTTTGCTCCCAAACCAGCAAGTGCTGCCTTGGAGCTGTCGATTGCGTGTCTGCTTGCGCTACCCATTACTTAGCTGCCTTCTCCGACTTTTCTAGATCTGCGAGGAAGCGGTCAACCAATGCCTTGGACTTCTTGTCGTCGGTGAGTGCTTCACCGATAACGCCCGAGGCGAGGTCGATAGCCATGGTTCCCACTTCAGACTTGAGGGAAACCAGAGCGCTCTGGCGCTCTGCCTCAATCTGTGCCTTAGCGGTCGCGGTTACACGAGCTGCCTCAACAGTGGCGGTTTCCTTGGCTTCGGCAACAATCTTGACGCCGTCTGCGCGAGCAGCGTCACGAATCTTGCCAGCTTCTACACGTGCATCAGCAAGCTGAGCGGTGTACTTTGCCAGTGCCTCTTCTGCTTCCTTCTGTGCAGCATCTGCCTTCTCGATGTTGCCTTCAATGGCAGAACTCCGAGCTTCCAGCATGGCTGAAACGTTGGGCAGAATCTTCTTCCAGAAGAAGATCAGGATGACGGCAAAGATAATCGCCGACCATACGAGGTCGTACGTCGCGGGTAGAAGAGGGTTTGGTGCCTCTTCTGCTGCAACGATGAGTGCCTGAAGCATGTTGTCTCCGTGTCGAAAGAGCGGAATGTGACTAGTTGGTGAAGATGAAGTAGGTAGCGATACCGATGAAGGCAAGTGCCTCGGTAAATGCGATACCCAGGTACATCAGAACCTGGAGACGACCTGCGAGCTCAGGCTGGCGAGCAACCGACTCGATGGTCTTTCCTACGACGATACCTACGCCGATAGCGGGGCCAATGGCTGCGAGACCGTAGCCGACGGTGGCAATGTTGCCGTTGATTTCGGCGAGAACCGATGTTGCGTCCACGAGTGTTTCCTTCCGTGTTGTCGTCTGAAGCGGATGCTTCAGCCGTTAGTGTTCCTCAGCCAGCGCGAGCTGGATGTAGACCGTTGTAAGCAGGGTAAAGACGTATGCCTGCAGCACAGCTACCAACATCTCAAAGAGAGTGAAGATGAAGCCGAAAGCAAACGTTCCGATTCCGAACAGCTTCCAGAAGCCGTCCATTTCGAAGAAGAAGAACCAGGTTGCCGAGAAGGCCAGTACCAGCAGGAGGTGACCAGCAACCATGTTCATCAACAGACGAAGAGCGAGAGTAATCGGACGCAGGATGAAGATCGAGAAGAATTCGATCGGGGTCACGATTACATAAATAGGCCAAGGCACACCTGGTGGGAACAAGGAAGCCTTGAGGAAGGTCAGCGGGTGCTTCTTCAAACCTGCGTAGACGAAGGCGACATAGGCAACGACGGCCAAAACCAGTGGCAAACCAATGGTGGAGGTTCCGGCAATGTTAAAGCCAGGAATAATTCCCGGAATGTTCATAGCCAGAACAGTGAAGAAGATGGCGGTCAGAAGAGGAAGGAAGCGCTTAGCGTCTTTCTTGCCAAGAAGATCTTCTGCGATGTTGACACGCACAACGTCCAGCGCCATTTCAGCCAGCGACTGAGGTTTGGAGGGAACAATCTTGAGGTTACGAGTTGCTAGGGCGAAGAACGTGATGAGCACAGCAGCCATGATGAAGCGCACCAGAATGATGCGGTTGATCTCAAAAGGCGTGCCGTCAAAGAAGATGACCGGCGGGAAGAATTCGTAGATCGATGGCCCGTGAAAGCTCGGAGCGTCCTCTGTGGAGGCGATGAGCTTGGTTACAGCGTTTACTAGCAGCGCTATCTCCTGTTTCGGGGCGTGGAGCTTCTGCTCTCGCGTCGACGAACATGCGGTGTCCCCCAGCAGTGCAATCTCGTTTGGCTTCGTTGTCGAAACGTGACTGATTGTTCCGCAGTTGGTGCGAGGGATTACTCAAGACTTTACAGGCAAAAACGGCTGCTGAGCCAATCCCCACGACACTTACCGGTCAGCGGAAAGAGTTTCTTGCAAGCCTTCCCAACTCCCCCACAAACACGGGCAAGAACAAACCCCAGACAATGTCTGGGGTTTGGCACAAAAGCGGTGTAAAGACGGTTATTTCAGATCTGAAACATAGGGCATGCGGGTCTTCATCACAACCACCACATCCACCACGAGAGAGGCGATGACTCCGGCAATCAAGGACAGGAACAATGCCGTGGGATCAATCCACGGCTGATCGCGCAGCGAGATGGCGGCAACGATGAATGCCACAAACTTCAGAAGCCATGCCCCCAACACAATGGCAAAAAATGCCACAATGTCGTACCGGACGGCAATGAGGATACTCAGCGCGGTAATTCCAAGGAACACTCCGGCCATGGCTGCCCCAATGACAGCGCTCCACGCGGCTGTTGGTCCAGCGACGAGCAGGCCAATGACTCCGCCCACCACTGCTATCGCTGCGGCGAAAGCGAAGCCATAGGCCAAGGTTCGCTTGAGTACGGGAACAGAACTGGGAATTACCCTCCCAGCAGAGCTGGCAGAAGCAGGAGTTGTCGCATCAGGATTAGTCATCGTTGTTAGACCCTAGTTCTCTTTCTCATTAGCAAATTTTGGCGTGGCACTCTTACCGCGCTTGACGATTCCGTCACCTAAATCAATCTGTCCTGTAGCACCGGCAATAACCTCTTCTGCTGGGACAGGAATCTCATCCTCAAACTTGTTACTGGCAGCATCTAGAGGGTCATACTCGGCTAAGACAGCATCGTTTTTGAGCGACTGAATTGCCACTTCTGCTTTTTGGCGTCTGGTCAGCGGCAGCACCGTCAACACGGTGCTGAGGATTGTTCCCACAATCAAGAACACGATGGCGATGGCATAGGGCTTCACAATAAAGAACAACAAGAAGCCAATCGAGACCACAGCAGTCCAGGTGTAGAGAATGAGCACTGCTTGCAGGTGGGAGTGCCCCATATCCAGAAGGCGGTGGTGCAAATGTTTACGGTCAGCCGTAAAAGGAGACTTGCCCGCACTCACTCGTCGCAACACAGCCAGTGAGAAATCAACCAGTGGCAACAGCAAGATGGCAAAGGGAAGCATGATGGGCAAGAACGCAGGCAGCAGCTGAGACTTACCCAAACCGGTTTCCGTAAACGCGCTGGGATCAATCTGACCGGTAACGGCAATAGCACCCACTGCCATAAGTAGCCCTACCAGCATGGAACCAGCATCACCCATGAACAAGCGCGCCTTATGCCAGTTGAAGGGCAAGAACCCTGCACACGCTCCGACAAGAACAGCGGCAATCAACGAGGCGAGGTTGAAGTAGTTGGAGGGGCTTGTCTCGCGAGCTAATAAGTAGCTATAGATCAAGAACACCCCGTTCGAAATTAACGAGACACCGGCTACCAAACCGTCAAGGCCATCAATGAAGTTGACCGCGTTCATGACAAGCACGATCACGAAGATGGTGAGCAGGAAAGACATCGTGGGTGACCCCACTGTGATGCCGCCGATAGGCAAGGACAGAATTTGCACTCCCTGCCAGGCAACCAAAGCCGCAATACCTAACTGAGCCGCAAGCTTGATAGTCCAGTCCAAATCCCACAGATCATCGAGCACACCCACCAGAACAATCAAGAAAGCTGCGCCCATAATGGCCAACACAGGCCCTGGCTGGGCAAAGATAACGTGGAAGAAATCAATCTGGCTTGCCACGATGAAGGCAACCAAAATTCCAAGGAACATGGCCACGCCACCCAAACGAGGGGTGGGAGTGGTGTGAACATCGCGCTCACGAATCTTGGGATAAAGCTTGTATTTCAGACTCAGACGCCTAATGGCAAAAGAGAACCCAAACGTCACTAGTGCGGTGGCAAAAGCCATCAGTGCAAGCATCACCATAAGAGTTAGCCCACCACGTCTGTCGATGGTTCGAGAGCATCACCGATGACCTCGCGTAGCTGCGCAGCAGAAATCACACCGTCGCGCAGAATACGAATGCCACCTTCGCCACGAGAAAGCGCCGTTGCATCCACAATGGTGGAGGCTAAACCGGCGGTCGCTTCCCCCCCATCCAAATACACCTCAACGCGTGCACCCAACTGGTCATGAGCACCCTGGGCGGTAATCGCTGCAGGCTGTCCCGTGAGGTTCGCTGAGGACACTGCCAATGGTCCAGTCTCGGCAAGAAGTTCCAAAGCAACCGGGTGTGAAGGAACACGCACAGCAACCGTTCCGTTGGTGTCTCCTAAGTCCCAGGCCAAGGAAGGCTGTGCTTCCAAGATGATTGTCAGACCGCCTGGCCAAAAAGCATCCACCAGAGCTCGTACCTCATCGGGGATGTTGTGGGCCAAACCATCCATCGTTGCCACCGACGGCATCAGCACTGGTGGTGGTGATTGTCGACCGCGCCCCTTTGCCTCCAGGAGCAATTGAACTGCTTCAGGGCTGAACGCATTTGCCCCGACACCGTAAACGGTGTCAGTGGGCAAGACGACGAGTTGACCTTTGGCAACGGCTTGCCTAGCAAGCCGTGTTCCGGTCATGAGCTCAGCGTTATCTGAGCAGTCGTAGATGCGTGACATAACCCACCCAGTTTAGAGGGGAAGAGCTTTGCACACCCTTAGAGCGGCTGAACCAGATCGCGCAACACGTCACGGGGACCATTGCTTACCCGGAAGTAACGACCGGTAAAAACCTGTCCCAGAACGGGGACCCAGCGAATCACACGATTCTTGGGATATGCAGAACGAGCTTCTTGGAACTTCTGTGCTGAACTGATGAGCTGCAACGCACGTGCATTTGCACCAAGCTCTGGTGCGCGCTGAGCCAAACTCGTGATCCGGCTCAACAGACGAGCGTTCCGCTGCGTTCCCTCGGCCCGCAATTTGGCCATGCGCGTTGCCATGGTGTTCTTTTTCACCCCGATTTGATTCGACGAATGTTGCCGATAGGAAATCAGAGGCCCGGTCACACCAAACTTCTCACCACCGATTGCTGCCACCATGGCTAGCCATTCGTCATGAACCCAGCCCTCAGGGAAGGGGGCTGCCTTCTCGAACACTGTTCGCGAGAAGGCTGCGGTTGCTCCGGTGACAATATTGCGCTTGATCAAAACGTTCACAGGTTCAGACGTGATGCCTTCACGTTCTGAATTCTTTAGTGCGAGAGCCTCGAACAGGGTGTGTCCGAGAGGTGCACCTTCACCGTCGATGAGCTCAGCATCCCCGAATACAAACCCTGCACCTGCATCCATCAGCGCTGCGCCGGTTTCTAGTCGTGTGGGGAGCCACAGATCGTCTTGATCTGCCAGGAAGATGTAGGGCTTGGTTGTTGCTGCAATAGCTTGCTCAAAATTCTTGGTGACGCCCAGTGAAGCTTTGTTCTGCAGGACGGTGAGTTTGATTCTGCCCAGAATGGTTTTGTGCTCAACAAGCTTTTCCCACGTTTGCTTCAGCAGTGCAACAGTGCCATCTGTTGACCCATCATCAGAAACAATGATTTCTGCAGGGAGCAGTGTTTGGGTAGCCATGGTCTCTAACTGGGCTGCGATGTAGTGGGCACCGTTGAAGGTGCACATCGCCACCGAGATGTTCGGTGATATTGCCACAGTGAACTCCCCTTGCTTGAGCTAGCCCAGAAAGGCCAGTTTACGGGCGAGTAGCCGTTGTATAGCGGTCACGGCCAACCAAATCGCGATGTGTCGCAGTAGCTCGCCAGCCATCAGCACTGAGAATGCTGCGAATATCAGCACCTTGAAGCTCGCCATGCTCAAGCATGAGCTGAGCTCCAGGACGGCCAAGAATGAGGCCAACGCGGGAGACTTCCCGCACTACATCCAGCCCGTCTTCACCGCCATAGAGCGCAAGGGAAGGGTCAAAGAGGCGAACCTCTGGATCTCTGGGGATTGCGTCAACAGGAATATAGGGAGGGTTCGACACAACCACAGCGACAGTTCCCTCGAGCTCGGGGTAGATAGACAAGAGTTCATCCCCGGCTAGATCTCCAGGAACTAAGTGAGCATTAGCACCACCGAGTGCTGAGAAGTTCTTACTTGTCCACGGCAATGCGTCCGGACTTTTCTCCACGGCATATATGTGGGCATGGGGAACTTCCGTTGCCATCGCTAGCGCGATCGCGCCAGAGCCTGTTCCTAAGTCCACTGCTGTGGGAGAAGGTTCAGCCAGCGAACGCAAAGCATCGATGGCCATCCCGGCTAATTGTTCAGTTTCAGGCCTAGGAACAAATACTCCAGGGCCCACGGAGAGCGTGAGGGATCTAAACCATGCCACACCCAAAATGTGTTGCAGTGGTTCGCGACCGGCACGACGCTCAACGAGCTGTCTTATCAGGAGCGCTGATTCTCCAGGAACTGTGAACCCTGTCACCACTTTGGAGGCGAGTTCGCCGCGGCTGAAACTGAGAACGTGAGCAATAAGAAGTTCTGCGTCAACCTCTGCATCAGGCACTCCAACTGCGCTGAGAGTCGATATTGCCCACTGACGAAGGTCAGTGACAGCAATATCGTCAGCGTGTGCAGAAAGGGTCATGATGTCTTCGAACGTAACAGAACTAGGAAGATTGCGTGGACGTGCCACATAATCAGAGAACGCTTTAGTACTACCCCAACAAGAGAAACAGGTTCATCGTGGCTCGTCTATATGACAACATCACTGACGTTACCGGGAACACCCCCCTGGTACGTATCAACCGTTTGACCGAAGGCGCTGGTGCCACGGTTTACGCCAAGCTCGAGTTCTACAACCCCGGCAACTCCGTCAAGGACCGCCTGGGTAAGGCCATCATTGACGCTGCAGAGAAGTCTGGTGCGCTCAAGCCCGGTGGAACCATCGTGGAAGGAACCTCCGGAAACACCGGTATTGCTCTTGCCCTTGTTGGTGCCGCTCGCGGCTACAAGGTCATCTTGACTATGCCTGAGACCATGAGTATCGAGCGCCGCGTGCTCGTTCGTGCATACGGCGCCGAAGTCGTCCTCACTCCTGGTTCTGAAGGTATGCGCGGTGCGGTATCTCGCGCTGAAGAAATCGTTGCCAACACTCCTGGCGCCATTCTTGCTCGCCAGTTTGAGAACGAGGCAAACCCTGCAATTCACCGTGCCACCACTGCTGAAGAGGTCTGGGCTGACACCGACGGTAAGGTTGACATCTTCATGGCAGGTGTCGGTACCGGTGGAACTATCACCGGAACCGGTCAGCGCTTGAAGGAACTCAACCCAGACATTCAGATCATCGCTGTTGAGCCTGAAGAGTCCCCCATTCTCAACGGTGGAGCACCAGGTCCTCACAAGATCCAGGGAATTGGTGCAAACTTCGTTCCCCCCATCTTGGACACCACCGTCTATGACGAGGTCTTTGATGTGAACTTCGAACAGTCCCTCGAGACGGCACGTCGTCTCGCAGCTGAAGAAGGCATCCTTGCCGGTATCTCCACCGGTGCGATCTTCTACGCAGCTAACGAGGTTGCCCGCCGTCCAGAAAACGCTGGCAAGACCATCGTGGCTATCGTATGTGACTACGGCGAGCGCTATGTATCCACTGCGCTGTGGGAGCCTTTCAAGGACTAATTCCCTCAATGCATCAACAATGCCCACCTTTTCAGGTGGGCATTGTTCGTGGTCAAGGGAATACAGAGAACTTCGGTAGCCTTGTAAGTCTTATGCTCAACATCCGTGAAGACATCGCTAATGCGCGATCCCATGACCCCGCTGCACGTTCAGCGTTTGAAACATGGGTGGTTGCCTCTGGTCTTCACGCCGTTTGGGCACACCGCTGGCACCACTGGTTATGGAATCACGGTTTCAAGTTCATTGCCCGGGTGGGGTCCCAATGGACGAGATTCTGGACAGGTATTGAGATCCATCCAGGTGCCTCTATTGGCCGTCGTTTCTTTATTGATCACGGCATGGGTGTTGTGATTGGCGAGACCGCTGAAATCGGTGATGACGTCATGATGTATCACGGCGTCACTCTTGGTGGGCGTTCTCTGGAGCACGGTAAGCGTCACCCCACCATTGAAAACAACGTCACCATCGGTGCTGGTGCAAAGATTCTGGGGCCCATTACTGTTGGCCACAACAGCGCTATTGGCGCAAATGCCGTGGTTGTCAAAGACGTCCCTGCAGATTCGCAGGTTGTCGGTATTCCAGGTGTTGCACGCCCGCGCAACGGCATGGTTGCTGTACCCGGAGAAGCTGTCGACGACAGCGGACGTTCTTGGGTTGACCCAGCGATGTTTATCTAGGCTCGGATTATCTAAGCTCTAGCAGCTTCCAGAGAATACTTCGCTATCTTTTTCTCATCTTCGAGTGAGATGTTCAATGCTCGGTGAATATTGACCCACTTAGTCCAGGCGTAAGCAGGGTTAACAAGCAACCACTTGAGCTTTTGCACAAAGTTATAGTCGCGATCTCGCACGATACGTGAAGTCGAAACCAGAATGTCTCTCACTGCGCGAAGTTTTGCTTGAATCCACGACAGAGACTGGCGGCCTTGTCCCACTCTGCGCATGCCCAACGTTTCGTCAAAAATACGCTTGCCATATTCGGAGAAGGTCACATCATTGGAGTGCTCAACAATGGCTGTTGCTGCATATGCTTTGCGATAGCCGGCTTTGAGGAGATCTTGTGCGAAAGCCATATCTTCGGAATAGTTCACATCACGGTAAGCAATGACGTTGAGCAGGAAGTCTCGACGTGTTGCCGAGTTCACATCTGAATAGAACAGTTCACCAGGTGTGAGTTCATGAGCCTTATTGAGAGAACCATCAATAACGGTCGTTTCACCGTCAGGGCCGCAGGCCCTGAATACTCCCTCTATTTCATACTTGAGCAATGGTGAGCAATTGCTTCGAGCGATGTGCTTTCCCACAACCCCAACACAGTTGAGCCCAGCAGGATCCAAGGGGGCTGTGATGTTGGTGAGCCAATTGGAATCGGCAGGAATAGCGTCATGACTGAGATAAGCAATGTTGGTACCCCGAGCTAATTTGGCCGCCAAGTTCCGAGTTTTGCCATGGCCAAATTCTGAGCCTGGAATCTCAACAAATCTCACCGTTGGGTGGGCCGCAATGATGTCTAATGTGGAATCGCTCGAGCCAGAGTCAATGATGAGAATCTCGAAGGTGCCCGCAAAGTTTTGCTTTTCAACGGAGTTGAGTAGCTGGTCAAGATACTTCTCCCCGTTGAATGTGGGAATGAACACGGTTGCGTCAACCGCTTGTGTACTTTCTGGACCGACGAGGGGCATTACTTCTTTTTCTTCTTCAGGCCCAGGGTTGCATTGAAAACTGACACGACGACCTCACCGGGGCCCGCCCAGCTGCCACCCTCCATAGCCTTGGCAATTTTGCGAGAGTGAGACACCTGATTTTTATTGTCAACAGCAGCAATTAGATGTTCTGCCATACGCCCAGGTGACATTGCCACGAAGTCAATGCCTGGATTGTTGTTGAGAGAAATTCTGGTGTTATCAGCATCGTTGACCACGGGGACGACGCCACAAGCCATTACTTCTAATGGAAGTAAAGAGACCGATGTCAGCGAAATAAGCAAGGCAGAAGCACAGCGGTTATACAGAGCTGGTAATTCAGAAACATCGAGTGTTCCGTGATTGACGAAAGGGAAGTTCAGCCCCGCATGGGACATATCCCAGCCGGCAATGTTGATCACAATTTCTGGACGGCGGCGGTGGACTTCTTCTAAAACCAAAAGGCCAAATTCTGTGCCGCGACGAGCAGTGGTTGGCCGTGCATAAAAGAAAATCTCATCCCGACGCTCATCATTGGTCCGGGTGTATCTCGACGAATCCACCTGGTAGTCATAAAAGGCACATGGCATGCCTCCAGCCTGGGTGACCTTTCCAGCAAGCCAAGGGCCACACGCAATGCCCTGGTAGCCCAAGCGGTATGAGTTTTCTGCGACCACATAATCTGGCCCAGCAGGAAAGAAAAATGGTTCAAAATCTTGAACCCAATACAACCGAGGCACGTTACGGTCATATCTCCATGCCGCATAAGCGGTTGGCCAGTCTGACGCAACAATTGCATCAAAATCCCCAGTGATTCCTTCTTGAGGATCATAAAGACGATAGCTCGCTTTGAGTTCGGGATATCCGCTGTTGGTCTTGAGCATCGCCTTGATGCCTTCAAGACTCACTTTGGGATATTTCGATGCTGAATATATAAACAATGTGATGTCATAACCGGCATCTTCGAGATATTTCATAAACCGGTATGCGTTTTGGTGTCCGCCGGACGATCTGCCGGGAGGGGAAATGACCCAGGCAAGTTGTGGCCGGCCGGTCTCTGAAACAAGTGGCTCTGGAGCAAAGCAACGCTGTTGAGTCCAGTCAACTGCAATAACATCCTGCGGAAAAACTTGAGCCAAAGGTTTTTCAGTAAAGCGGTTGGAACGCGTGTTGAGCCATTTAGCACCACGCCACGCTGTTGAGCGCACACCCTCATATTTGAGCATGTCTTTCGCTCGTGTGAAAACCGACATAAAAATCCTTACTGGAAGGATTTCATCGTATCGAGGACGCGGTTCACCTGCTCGTCTGACATCCCGGGCCACAACGGCAATCGAACTAAACGTTCCGAGAAAGCATTGGTTTTTTCCATGGATCCATGAGTGCGTCCATATTTGATTCCTGCTGGGCTGGAGTGCAAAGGAACATAGTGGAATGTTCCAATAACCCCGTCTGTGCGTAAATGATCCAGCAGTGCATCACGTTTTTCTAGAGATTGCATGACAACAAAGAAAACGTGGGCTGCATGAACGCCATCTGCTGGAGACATCAACATCGCAGAATTGTCGTTAGCCCAGGATTCCAATTCGTTTTTGTAGGTATTCCAGATTGCAAAACGGCGCTCTTGAATGGTGTCAAACTCATCCAGTTGAGCATCAAGAACAGCAGCGTTGAGCTCGGAGGGCAAGAAGCTGGAGCCCCATTCCACCCAGGTGTACTTATCTACCTGTCCACGCAAAAACTTGGAACGGTTTGTTCCCTTCTCGCGCATGATTTCGGCAGCTTCAACGAGAGTAGGGTCATTGATCAGTAGCGCCCCACCTTCACCGCAATGCACATTCTTGGTGTCGTGAAAACTCTGAATAGCAACAGAACCGATAGTTCCCAATCGGCCATATTTGGACGACACGGCTAAACCGTGAGCATTGTCCTCAATGACAGGGATGTTGTGTTGACGTGAAAGATCCATGATTGCATCCATGTCAACAGGCACACCCCCGTAATGCATCACAGAGATTGCTTTAGTTTTTGGAGTAATGGCTGCTTCCACCAACGCGGGGTCAATGTTCCCAGAATGTCCTTCAATATCGACAAAAACTGGTGTTCCACCTGCTGCAACGATAGATGTTGCTCCCGAGGAAAACGTAAAGCTGGGAAGAATGACTTCGTCGCCTTCTGTGATTCCCAACAATCGAATTGCCATCTCTAATGCGGCTGTTCCCGAGGTTGTCAACAGCACTGTCGGAGAACCTGTCAGTTCAACAAGTTTGGTTGAAGCAGACTTCGTAAATGGTCCGTCACCGTGAACATGGTCAGAGTTGATTACCCGAGCAAGATTTTCAGGAGCCCGAGGAGCACGACAAGGCACAGAAAAAAGAATGGGCGCTACAGAACCACTCATTACTTCACCTCGTTCGTAAGGCCCACAGGCTAGACGTCCAGTTTAGAGCTTCATAGCAAGCTCATAGAAGTCTTTAGTTTTGGTCGCCCAAAGCCGCCAGGCGCGATTCTTCATCCGCGGTAATGCAGGACTGAATCACCGGCTCTAAAGCCCCATCCATCACTCGGTCCAGGTCATAGGACTTGTACCCGGTGCGGTGGTCCGCAATTCGGTTTTCTGGGAAGTTGTAGGTACGAATACGTTCTGAGCGGTCCACAGTACGGATCTGCTCTTTACGCGCCGCACTAGCTTCTGCAGCTGCTTCTTCCTGTTGGCGAGCAAGAATACGAGCACGCAGCACACGCATACCTGCTTCACGGTTCTGCAGCTGGCTCTTTTCGTTCTGCATCGAGACCACGATTCCAGTGGGAAGGTGAGTAATGCGTACGGCAGAGTCAGTGGTGTTCACAGACTGACCACCAGGGCCTGAAGAGCGATAAACATCGATCTTCAGATCATTCTGGTTGATCTGTACCTCTTCAGGTTCATCCACTTCAGGGAAGACGAGAACACCGGCAGCAGAGGTGTGAATACGGCCTTGAGACTCAGTGGCTGGCACGCGCTGCACGCGGTGAACGCCACCTTCAAACTTGAGGTGTGCCCAGACGCCCTGTGCAGGGTCGTTCGAGTTGCCCTTAATGGCAACTTGAACGTCCTTGTACCCACCAAGATCAGACTCGGTCTTATCGAGAACTTCTGTCTTCCAGCCTTTGGATTCGGCATAGTGGAGGTACATGCGCAGAAGGTCAGCAACAAAGAGCTGGCTTTCGGCACCACCTTCACCACCCTTGATTTCCATGATGACGTCACGGCCATCATCTGGGTCACGTGGAATGAGCAAACGACGAAGCTTCTCCTGAGCTCCAGGTATGGCTTCCTCGAGGGCAGGAATTTCCGCTGCGAACGCTTCATCTTCCTTGGCTAATTCCTTAGCGGCAGCGAGATCATCTTCCAAACCAGTGAGCTGTTCATAGGCAGCCTTGATTTGACTTAGTTCTGCATAACGGCGGTTGAGCTTCTTCGAACGTGCAGCGTCAGCGTGCACGGCCGGGTCGGAGAGCTGAACCTGCAGCTCTTCGTACTCGGCGAGAAGGCCTTGTACTGAAGACAGCATGGATTAGTCCTCCTTGGAAGCAGAACCTGCGTTGGACTTCTGCATCAGCATCAAGAACTCAACGTTGGTTGCAGTTTCCTTGAGCTTGCCCACGACGCTTTCAAGCGCCTGCTGCTGGTCCAGACCAGCAAGGGCGCGGCGAAGCTTCCAGGTGACCTTGACTTCGTCAGCACCCATGAGCATTTCTTCGCGGCGGGTTCCAGATGCGTTGACATCAACTGAAGGGAAGATGCGCTTGTCAGCAAGTGCACGTGAGAGGCGCAGCTCCATGTTGCCAGTTCCCTTGAACTCTTCGAAGATGACTTCGTCCATCTTCGACCCGGTCTCAACGAGCGCAGAAGCAATGATGGTCAAGGATCCGCCGTTTTCAATGTTGCGTGCAGCACCAAAGAACTTCTTGGGTGGGTACAACGCAGCCGCATCAACACCACCAGAGAGAATACGACCTGATGCAGGAGCTGCCAGGTTGTATGCGCGTCCCAGGCGGGTAATGGAGTCAAGCAGAACAACAACATCCTGGCCGAGCTCGACGAGGCGCTTTGCGCGCTCGATAGCGAGCTCTGCCACCATGGTGTGGTCTTCTGCAGGACGGTCGAACGTTGAGGCAATAACTTCACCCTTGACGCTGCGTTCCATGTCGGTAACTTCCTCAGGACGCTCGTCAACCAGAACAACCATGAGGTGAACCTCGGGGTTGTTCTGAGCGATTGCGTTAGCAATCTGCTGCATAACGATGGTCTTGCCAGCCTTGGGTGGGGCAACAATCAGACCACGCTGTCCCTTACCAATGGGAGAAACCAAGTCGATAATGCGACCAGTGATCTTGGAAGATTCGGTCTCCAGGCGCATACGCTCTTGTGGGTAAAGAGGAGTCAAGGACTGGAAGTCAACGCGCGTTGCTGCTTCTTCAATGGTCTGGCCATTGATGGAATCAATCTTGACGAGTGCGTTGTACTTCTGACGACCAAAGCCTTCGCCTTCACGTGGCTGCTTGATAGCACCAATAATGGCGTCCCCCTTGCGAAGGTTGTACTTCTTGACCTGTCCAAGTGAGACATAGACGTCGTTGTTGCCAGGAAGGTATCCGGAAGTACGCACGAATGCATAGTTATCCAGTACGTCCAAGATGCCTGCAATAGGAATCAGGACATCGTCTTCGAGAATTTCTGGTTCTACCTCGTCGCCCATGCGGCCACCGCGGCGGCGGTCACGTTGACGGTTGTTACGGCCGTTGCGGTCGTAACGATCGTTGCGTTCTTCACCCTCAGATTCGGGTCCGTTGTTGCGGGGGTTTTCTCCCTCTACACGGTCGTTACGGTCACGACGGTTGCGGTTGCGGTTACGGTTACGGTTTGGGCGATCGCCGTCGGTGTTATCGCTGTCGCCAGCTCCCTCAGTGGAACCAGAGTTCTGCTCGGCATCACCGGTATTCTCGGCTGCTTCTGTGTTGCGACCTCGGCCACGTCCACGACGTGGGCCAGCCTCGCTTGCTTCTGCAGGTGAATCTGCTTCAGGTGCTGACGTTTCAGCTGCCTCAACAGCCTTCTTTGAGGGGCGTCCGCGTCCGCGGCGTGGTGCTTCCTCAGCGCTTGCCTGCAACGCAGGGGCAAGCGCAGGAACACCAGCGTCGCCGGCGTTGACGTGCTGTGAGGCACTGACAGACACTGCGCCAGAAACTGCGTCAGCAGATGACACGGGGGCAGTTACTGTTGCGCGGCGTGAAGTGCGCTTACGGGGTGCAGCTTCTGCTGCGGGGGTTTCTTCGAATGAGTTCTCAGACATGAGCTCTCCTTTGTATTTATGTATCTAGCACCCTGTTCTTTTTGCCCACAACTCTGAAGAGTTGGAGCAAAGAAATGGTGCTGAATGTGTGAAGTTCGAAACCGAACTGGGGAATGCTCCGGGAAGTGTGTTACGTGATGACGTATCTTCAACCGGTGCATCAGCAGTCTAGCAGGGCTTGCTGTGCCAGTTCTCACGAAAAGACTCTGTGTGCCCTTGTAGTCTGGACAGCGGATAAATCTTATGAGCCCAAAACTTTCTGCCCCCGCTGATGTAGCCATTATTACTGTGAGCTACAACTCCAGTGCGCAGTTGGCGGATTTCTTAGCAAGTGCCATCCGATCTGTTGCCTCCCCCAGCCAAATCACTGTGGTAGATAACAACTCAGCAGACATTGACATCACTCAAAAACTGGCAAACAAGCTGGGAGTCAATCTCCTCAAACTTGAAAAAAATGTGGGCTACGGTGCAGCGGTCAACAAGGCAGTTCCCTCGCTTAAACCACACCTCACAACCCTGCTGGTGTGCAACCCAGACAGTGAGCTCAACGTCGCAGCAGTCCAGAGACTCTCTGAAGATGTTATGGACCAGAAAGTGGGCGTGGCTGGGCCGCGCATTTTCAATGAAGACGGAAGCGTTTATCCCTCTGCAAGAAACATCCCCTCCATTCGCAATGGCGTAGGCCATGCTTTATTTGCCAATATCTGGCTGAGTAACCCTTGGACAAAGAATTACCTCTCTGAAGCACACCTCCAAGATTCAACCGTTCAGGCCGGATGGGTTTCAGGCGCGTGTTTGGCTATTCGTCGTGAGCTCTTTGAAAGAGTCGGCGGCTTCGATGACCACTACTTCATGTACTTCGAGGATGTAGACCTCGGTTATCGCCTCGGCAAGCTAGGGTTTACAAACCTGTATGTCCCAGAGGTTTCAATCAAGCACATAGGTGGGGAAAGTACCAAAGCCACTAAGAAGACCATGCTTCGCATTCACCATGAAAGCGCTATGCGCTTTATTCAGGTGAAGTACGAAGGAATCTTGTGGGCACCGGTCCGAGGAATCATCAGGATTGGCTTGAAGCTGCGCTTCTGGCTGCAAGCACGTAAAGCAACGACCTAATCACTATTTCGCAGGAACGACAGTTGCCCCGGCAAAATCTACTGCCAGCATGAGCGCGTTCCAGGGTGTCTCTTCATGTTGTGAAACGAGCTGAGCTGCTTCAACACGTTGAGCAGGATCTGAACACAGCACCAAAATTGATGGACCTGCTCCAGAGACAACCGCTGCGAAGCCGTTGTCGCGAAGCACCTTAACCAGTGCACTTGTTTGAGGCATTGCTTCTGCGCGGTAGTCCTGGTGGAGTTTGTCCTCTGTTGCCTCAAAGAGAAGCTCAGGACTTTGTGTGAGTGCTGCAACTAAAAGTGATGAGCGGGACACATTGAAAATGGCATCCTCGTGAGGAACGCTTTCAGGCTGGAGCGAACGAGCGTGCTTTGTCGACATAGTGAACGATGGCACCAACACCAGCGGAGAAACTCCACGGTGAACGAGCAAACGCTTGCAACGTGGGCCCTCTTCTGTGGTCCACGCAATAGTGAGCCCTCCAAAGAGTGCAGGAGCTACATTGTCAGGGTGGCCTTCGAGTTCTGTGGCAAGGCGAAGCAGTGTGTCTTCATCGAATACAGCAATTCCCTCAAGCAAACCTTTTGCCGCAAGGAGGCCAGAAACAATTGCCGCACTGGAGGACCCCATACCTCGTGAATGGGCAATCTTGTTGTGAGCTACCAGGTCAAGGCCTGGCATTGCCACGCCCGCATGCGCGAAAGCGTGAGCAATGGACTGCACAACAAGATTAGAAGAATCAGTAGCCACAGGAGCTGCGGAGTCAGCAGAACCTTCGCCGATTACCTCAACTGTTGCCCCGGTCTTTGGACGAACGACGACATCTAGCTGGTCGTAGTAGCCCAGGGCAAGACCAAGGGTGTCAAAACCAGGTCCTAGGTTTGCAGATGTAGCCGGTACGCGGACAGTAACTGCCCTGCCTACCGGCACCTGCATGGACCCAGCGGACATTAGTGTGCGGCGCCCTTGACCAGTCCGAGGACGCCAGCGACCTCTTCGGTACTCACGGGAACAACGGTAGGAGTGACCTCAGTGCCGTCTGCCTTCTTGAGTGCCCACAGTGGGTCCTTCAGACCGTGACCGGTCACGGTCAGGACCACGGTGGAACCAGCAGGAATGTGGCCATTCTCAGCACGCTCAAGCAAACCTGCAACTGAGATTGCAGATGCGGGCTCAACGAAAATGCCCACCTCTGCAGAAAGAATGCGCTGCGCAGCAAGAATTCCCGCGTCATCGATGGCCCCGAAGTAGCCCTTGCTGGTGTCGCGAGCGCCCAGAGCGAACTCCCACGAAGCGGGGTTACCAATACGAATAGCGCTCGCAATAGTTTCAGGGTTCTTCACGGGGTGGCCAAGAACAATCGGGGCAGACCCTGCAGCTTGGAAACCAAACATGCGCGGAAGCTTGGTCGCAGCACCGCGTTCGAGTTCTTCGCTGTAACCACGGAAGTACGCGGTGTAGTTACCGGCGTTACCGACAGGAACAAAGTGGAAGTCTGGGGCATCTCCGAGAACTTCAACAACCTCAAATGCAGCGGTCTTCTGGCCTTCGATACGGTCAGGGTTCACCGAGTTCACTAGGTGAACGGGATAGTTCTCTGCAAGGTCACGGGCAATATCGAGGCAGTCATCGAAGTTACCTTCGATCTGAATAATCTCTGCGTTGTGTGCTACAGCCTGGCTGAGCTTGCCCATCGAGATCTTGCCCTCAGGAATGAGAACTGCCGCCGAGATTCCTGCGTGAGTTGCATAGGCAGCAGCAGAAGCACTGGTGTTACCGGTTGACGCACAAATAACAGCCTTGGCGCCATGTTCAACAGCCTTAGAAATAGCCATGGTCATACCGCGGTCCTTGAATGAACCCGTGGGGTTCATTCCTTCATACTTCACGAAGACACGAGCACCTGTGCGAGCAGAGAGAGCCTTAGCTTCAATCAGTGGAGTGCCACCCTCCCCCAGGGTAATGATGGGGGTTGCGTCAGAAATGTTGAGGCGGTCTGCATACTCTGGCAGAACTCCGCGCCACTGATGTGCCAACTTAGGCTCCTTCAACTCGTAGAACCGAAACCACTGAGCTCACGGCATCCAACTGCGCAAGAGCGGAAACGGTGGCCGCTAAATCAGACTCAAGAGCTGCGTGCGTGCCAATAACTAGCGTAGCCGTCGGAGCAGCCTCTCCAGACACCGCCTCGCTGCCGAAGGTTCCCTGCTCTACCAATTCAACGGAAACACCGTGCTGTCCAAAGACATCAGCGACAGAGGCAAGAACACCCGGGCGATCAAAGACAGAAAGCGTCACGTGATAACGGGTCGTAATGGCGCTGATAGGCAACGCGGGCAAATTGGCGTTCGTGGAAGCACCCAAGCCAGGACCACCAATAATGTGGCGACGCGCAGCAGAGACAAGGTCGCCTAACACCGCAGATGCAGTCTCTTGCCCACCAGCTCCAGCACCATAGAACATCAACGAGCCGGCAGCTTCGGCTTCAACAAAGACAGCATTATTTGCTTTGTGGACCGATGCAAGTGGGTGCTCACGAGAAATGAGAGCTGGGTAGACACGTGCTGAAACTGCTTCTTCGCCAGTTTCGGGATCGGTCAAACGTTCACAAATAGCCAATAGTTTGACAACATATCCAGCCTTTTTGGCCAGTTCCACCGTCTTACCCGTGACCTCACGAATTCCTTCGCGGTAAACCTTCTCCAAAGGAATTGTGGTGTGGAAAGCCAAGCTGGCAAGAATTGACGCTTTTTGTGCTGCATCAAACGCGTCAATATCTGCAGTGGGGTCTGCCTCGGCATAACCTAACTCAGTAGCAACAGCGAGTGCGTCCTCGAAAGAAACACCTTCGGTATCCATCTTGTCCAAGATGTAGTTGGTGGTTCCATTGACAATTCCCATAATGCGCTTGACGCGGTCTCCGGCAAGGCTTTCGCGAAGCGGACGAATAATGGGGATTGCTCCAGCAACAGCGGCTTCGAAGTAGAGCTGAGCGCCAACGCGCTCAGCGGCTTCGAACAACTCAGTTCCGTGAGTTGCAAGCAGTGCTTTGTTGGCGGTAACGACATCTGCGCCTGAGTTGATTGCTTGAAGAATATAGCTGCGGGCAGGCTCCAGGCCACCCATGACTTCAATCACAATGTCGGCACCTAAGATGAGGGACTCTGCATCAGTGGTGAAGAGTTCCTTGGGTAGATCTGCTGAACGTGGTGAATCAAGGTTGCGCACAGCGATTCCGGTTAACTCAAGACTTGCTCCGACACGAGAAGCAAACTCTTCCTTGTGTTCAAGTAGAAGCCGGGCTACTTGAGCACCAACGGTTCCACCGCCGAGCAATGCCACACGTACGTTGCGGTATTCGATCATGTGTTTACCTTTCGGATAACGCCCATATCGCGCGCTAACAAATCTTCTTCTGTTTCACCGCGAACAATAACACGGGCAACACCATCTTTGACGGCAACTACTGGTGGCCTAGTGAGGTAGTTGTAATTGCTCGAAAGTGACCAGCAATACGCACCTGTTGCAGGTATTGCAAGTAAATCACCAGGCTTAACGTCCCCAGGAAGATAATCTGCATAAACCAGAATGTCTCCGGATTCACAGTGCTTTCCGGCAATGCGCACCAATGCTGGTTCTGCATCTGATACTCGGTTCGCGATGCGAACCGAGTAATCAGCTCCATATAGAGCGGGGCGTGCGTTATCGCTCATTCCGCCGTCAACACTGACATATTTGCGGATAGCGAATTTTCCTGTGGGAGCACCGTTGTCGTCTACGACGTCAACTGAAACATCTTTGACAGTGCCCACTTCATACAAAGTGAAGGTAGACGTTCCAATCACTGCTCGACCTGGTTCAACACAGATAACCGGAATATCAATACCCAAGCGAGAACATTCAGCAGAGACCACAGAAGCAATTTCTTGAGCAATCTCTTCAATGGAGGTTGGCTTATCTGCAGGTGTGTAGGCAATACCAAAACCACCACCGAGGTTGAGCTCAGGCACTGGCCCTCCCTTGAGGAGTTCTGCATGAAGAGCCAGCAAACGTGCTGCTGATTCAGCAAAGCCGTCGGTGCCAAATATTTGGGAGCCGATGTGGCAGTGCAGGCCGACAAATTCCAGAGACTCGTGTGAACGAATTTCGGCCACCAAATCAGGGGCATCAGAGATAGTGACACCAAACTTCTGATCTTCATGTGCGGTGGCCAAAAAGCTGTGGGTGTGTGCGTGAACACCACTGTTGACGCGAAGGCGAACTCGTTGCTTCTTGCCAGCACGTCGAGCAGCATCTGCGATGCGACCAATTTCAATGAAGGAATCAATAACGATAGTTCCCACACCCACGTCGACTGCACGTTCGATCTCTGCTTGGGATTTGTTGTTTCCGTGAAGACCAACGCGGGAAGGATCAATTCCTGCAGCGAGCGCAACAGCAAGTTCTCCCCCACTGGCGACATCGACGTTGAGACCAGCCTCGGCAACCCAGCGAACAACTTCAGTGCACAGGAATGCTTTACCTGCGTAATAAACCTTGGCGCGTGTTCCAATTGCAGTGAAGACCAATTCAAAGGCGTTTCTTACTTCAACAGCTCTATTTCGAGCGTGTGCTTCGTCAATGACATAAAGCGGGGTTCCAAAATCTTGAGCCAATGTAGAAACATGTGCTCCAGCAACAAGTACTTCACCAGCACTGTTCCTGGTAACTGAAGAAGCCCAAACACCATCAACCAGCTCGTTGGCATCAACGTCAGCATTAAGCCACGTTGGTGCAAGCGGGTGAGAAGCCACAAGTAAACCTCGGGTGAAGTGAAGCAGAGAAATTCAACGAACAGAACCGGCTTGGTTCCTCATGACTTTCTTTGAGAGAGGG
The DNA here is from genome assembly GCF_003325955.1 of Aurantimicrobium sp. MWH-Uga1. NCBI lineage: Bacteria > Bacillati > Actinomycetota > Actinomycetes > Micrococcales > Microbacteriaceae > Aurantimicrobium > Aurantimicrobium sp. MWH-Uga1. The sequence continues at coordinate 1,209,851 of NZ_CP030929.1, forward strand.
CCAAGTCACTTCTAATTCTATCTCCAGTGTTGACTGCTAGAGATATGACGGCAGTGTTCGCCTGATGCCCTCGTTTAGGTTCACAAACTTTTCGACATCAACAATTTCTGCAAGCCTGCTGATATTTGGTGCGCGGCGTAGGACACTTCCTACCGGAGCGTCAAAGTTTTTGACTTCTCCGCTCCAACCTGCTTCTTCCATGATGATCTGAGCTAAATCAATCATGTTGATCTCATTAGGTGAACCGATATTGACAACCTCACCGACAGCGTTGTTAGCGACAGCAATAACACTGTCTATAGCGTCATCGATGTAAATGAAGCTTCTGGTGTTATTTGCTCCGTATAGTTCAAAAACACCATTTTTCCCACGTTCGATGAAATCAGGGATGACGTGGTGGATACCCATGTTTGGCCCGTAAGCATTATGGAAACGACCAACAACTGCTGGCGTGCCCAGTTCGACTGCTGCAGCAAAAACTGCTATTTCGCCGTGAAGTTTGGATCCACCATATGACCAGCGAACTTCTTTGGGATCTTGAATTCCCAGAGGAACATCCTCTTTGGTTGGTACTTCCCAACCAAACTTGGTTATGGAACTTGCATATGCTTCGGAAGAACCTGCATAGAAGAAGAACTCCAGTGGGTCACGACCGTAACGTTCTAATAGTGTGATTGTTGGAATAGTTGAATGACGAACTACTTTCCATGGATCGCTGTAAAACTTTTGCGTACCGTTGAGTGCAGCCATATGGTACACACCGTCAACTGAGGGAAGCGTGGAAACAAATTCTTCGTTTGTCAGATCACCACGTAGGACTTCAATTCCGTCTATAGCTTCTAGTTCCACCATTCGTGATTGTGAACCAACTTGCAGTTCAACATCCACCGCAACAACAGAATGTCCCTGCTCTGCAAGTTTTTTTACCAGATAAAAACCTAGAAAACCACCCGAACCTGATACTAAATATTTAGACAAGTGCGTCCTTTACATCGATAATTTTTCGCCCTAGGGGAATGAGGCGATTTCCCATTGAAGTGATCCGTTCGGCATCGAGTTGATTCCACAAATCAACAAACACGCGCCCTGGTTGTTCATTGCGTTCTAGTGCGGAATAAAACTCTTCGCTCGAAAAAAAACGATGATTTGTTTGAATCAACACAACATCGGATTTCAAAGCTTCATCGAGCTCGTCGAAATGAATCCCCATTTTCTGAGCGTCTGTCACAGAAACCAATGGGTCCCAGCCAGCCACATCAGTGACAGAGTATTTCGATTTCATAGCTTGAGCGAAGTCACCAGCTAATGACCCACGTGTGTCAGAAGTTGCTGGCCTGCCCTTAAATGCCAACCCAAGAATCGACACTTTGGGTGTGTGAGAGTTCATATCCGGGAGTAAGGAATTTACAACATGAGAAACAATGAATTCATTAGTTTTACGCCCTTGCATTGCTAGCGGAACCTCAACACCAAGCACATCAGCAGAATTGGAAAGAATGTACGCATCCTTTTCCAAACACGGACCAGCTACTGGCCCAGGTAACGCCACATTCATTCGGTCATAACCGTAATTACATGCACGCACTACGTCGTAAACATCTACACCGGACTGATCCGCAAAGTAGGCAAGTTCATTGGCGAACGCAAAAGAAACGTCGCGGAAAGTGTTACTCGCAAGTTTGGCTAACTCTGCAGCTTCCGCAGAATGCACAGGAACAATCTCAACACCCAAACGTGCAAACAATTCAGACGCCAGCTGTGTGGAATTCTCATCAATTCCACCCACAATTTGAGGCAACGAAGAAAGCTCAGCTAAGGCTTTGCCCTCAATGGTCCTTTCAGGAGCCATCGCGACAGCATATTTTTTCCCGGAATCCTTCAATATTGGTTCAGCGATAGTGCGTGTAGTACCGACACGAACTGTGGAACGCAGAACAGTCAATGCTCCATCAGGCATAACATCAGCAACGGCAGAAACTGCAGATTTCAAGTCCTCTAAATACACACTGCCGTTCTTAACCGGAGTGCCAACAGTAATCACATAAGAATCCGCAACCGGCGTCCCATCCTCCAAGGAAAAAGGCACCAATTTCCCCCGGGAAACAACAGCCTGAATAGCCTCATCAAGACCAAATTCATGGAAAGGAGATTGCCCAGAAGCAATGAGATCAACAACATCCTGACTACGCTCTGAACCTGCAACACGCAGCCCCGCAGAAGCTAAAGCAGTAGCCAAAGTCAAGCCAACATAACCCAAACCAACAACACAGACATCAAATGGATCACTCAAATTTTGCATGTGCTTAACGACCTCGTTTCAATGATTTGAATAGGTTTGATAGTTTTCTTAGAGGCAAGGTCCATCTCCAGGAATTGCTTTGTAAAACCTCTTGCAATACAAATGAGCTGTTTTTTTCTGATTGAAGTTTGATATTCAACTCTTCATTGAGTTTCTGTAGGTTGTCTAGCTCAGTTTTCAAGTTCTCAATCGATTGCTCATGAATGGCTAGACGTTCTTGGCAGCTAAATTCGCTTTGTCGAATAAATCCGTCGAAAATATTCGGCGGAAATCGGAAGAGGTCCAATAAATCCTTGTGCCGCCTATCTAAATAGAAGCGGTTTAGTCCATCTTCATAAACAAATAAATAATCATTCTGAAGCAGTATTTGTTCTGATTCGAAGTAGGTATCGATTTGAGTCATTGGGTAGGTTGCTTCAATAAGAACTATCCATGGGCGAAATCGGTTCCAATCGTTACCACTTAAAACTTTTGATTCATAACCCTCGACGTCAACCTTAAGGAAATGTATTTCCAGAATGTTTTCAATTGAAGAGAACAATTGAGACAGTGTCTCGCATTCAACTTGAATTTCTGTGTACCCGATCCCAGAAGACCCGTGCGTTTGTGCTACGGACTCATCAAGGGTAGATAAGCCTGAATTATCAAGGATCTTAAGGGTTGAAAACCCTGGTTCGTCTGAAATAGCAATACATCTGTTTATGTCTTCAACACGACTTGATAAAAACTCCGCGAACGCTTGTGGGTTTGGCTCTACATTGACACCTCTCCAACCAGAGTCGTAAAAGTATTTGGTTACCGAATCGATATGTGGAGACCAAGCACCAATGTCGACGTAAAATCCTCTCTCGACAGTTGAAAGAGCCCTAGCAAGGATTACATCTTCGAAATTTTGGGCGTAAGAAATCACGTTCAGCCCCCTGATATTTCAAATGATAATTTTGTGATTTCACTCAATGTACCATTTATGGGATATTTGAAACGAAAAGTATTTCTTGGGGGGAAAATGAAAAAGGTCTTGTACGACTTAAGTATTGGTCACAGAACCATGGGGTTCTCGGGCATTCCACAGGATTCTCGAGTGCTATTTCAAACTTTATCTAAATGTGGTGAATTCGAAACCACGGGGCTGGTTTTGCCTTCTGTGACAAGATTTCTCGAGGACAAAAATCTTTCTGCAGTCGCGAAACAAGCACTTCTTCTTGCAGATGGTCTAAACGAACCAGGGATTTCACTTGACGCTTCAGTAATTGAGAAATTACTCAAAAGACATGGCCAAAAATACAGAACATATGTGAGGTCATTCTGGAGCTCAAGAGGCGTTGAAAAACTTGATAAACAGCTCAACGACGTGGTGTGGCGAAATTATTTCCAGTCGACTCTTCCACCTAACGAATTCGAAAATATATTAAATCACCAATTCAAATTCACCTTCATGGGGCGAGATCAAACAGTATTTAGGACTCTCAACAATTTTTCATCACCAAAACTAAATACTAAAGGCTTTGACTATTTCATTACTCAGGATTCATTAACCATAAATTTGAACCCTCAAACCAAACATATAGTTCGCTATCACGATGGACTACCAGTGTTAGCTGCCGATACGATGCACGCGCTTAACACTAGATTGCATGCAAAAAATTTAAGCAGAGCAAAAAGCGATTCAATATACGTTTGTAACTCTCCCAGCGCATTATCGGATTTGAATATTCTTGAACCTCGACTTGCTGAAAATGCCGTCGTGATTCCATACACTTTGCCTGATCTTCCGGATTTTTCTGGAAATCTTGAGATCGCAGTCGCAGACATAATGACAATGAGGGAATCAGAATTTAGCCGTAGGGTTCGAGGCACCTCAAAGGACAAAAAACCGGTTTCAGTTTCAAAACCTTACATTATGTCGCTTGCCACCATTGAACCCAGAAAAAACTACGAAACACTTATTCATGCTTGGCGTCGTCTACGACACAAGACGGGAATTGACGTCAATCTCATGATTGTTGGAAAACCTGGATGGAAATATGAAAAAACGCTCATTGCAATGGAGCCATTTGTGCGTGAGGGTGAACTTATTCACCTTGAAAGCGTGGCACAGTCTGAGTTAGTGCCTCTCTACCGCAAAGCTGCAATGTTTGTCTTTCCCTCAATGGGAGAAGGCTTTGGCCTCCCCCCTATTGAAGCTATGCGTTGTGGAACTCCTACACTTATGAGCGATATTCCTGCGCATAGATATTCGGGAGGTAGCGGAGCAAGGTTTTTCAACCCCTACGATGTCGAAGAACTTTCGATACTAATGGAACGCGTACTAAGTTCCAATGCTTTTGCTCGAGAACTCGAGGATGATGCCAAAAGAAATAGCAACAGATTCACTGACGAAAACAATATCCCCCTCTGGAACGAGTTACTCAAGTAGATGTCTCTACTACCCTTATCAATATCGACTCTTATAGAGAGATATATCCTTGAACTGTGACTATTAACGAACTAGGTATTCGCGGCTCCTACAAAATTGAAAATACTATTTATGCTGATTTAAGGGGGTCTTTTGCGGAGTGGTTCCGTGCGGATTATTTCAATGAGGCCACGGGTAGAGAACTTGACTTGAAGCAAGGAAACATTTCTGTATCCAAAAAAGGTGTAGTCAGAGGAATACACTTTGCCGATGTCCCACCAGGGCAAGCAAAATACGTAACTTGTCCTTATGGTTCAATAATCGACTTCATTGTTGATATTCGTGTGGGTTCTCCGACCTTCGGGCAATGGGAAGCTGTAGAAGTAAATTCAAAGCTCAGAAATGCTGTTTTCCTTAGTGAAGGCTTAGGGCATGCTTTTGTTTCTCTTCAGGACGAAACAGTAGTGAGCTACCTAGTTACTGACACTTTCAAGCCTGATCGTGAACATGGGATCAATCCTCTTGACCCGGATCTCAATATTGACTTTGGGTTACCTACTGAACAACTTCTTTTTTCTGAGAAAGATAAAGAAGCACCATCGCTGAAGGATGCGTTGAATGCGGGCTTGCTTCCAAAGTGGCTTGGTTGAATTAAACCGGATATCGAAACCAGCTTCAGATAGGTTCCGATAAACTGGATTTATCCACATTGTTAGGGGAAGTTGTTGCGCGGCATTATCTTGGCCGGTGGGTCTGGAACCAGACTCTGGCCTATTACCAAGGGCATTTCTAAACAACTAATGCCCATCTATGACAAGCCGATGGTTTACTACCCCCTCTCAACTTTGATGATGGCTGGTATCCGTGAAGTTCTCGTCATCACAACACCTGAATATCATGACCAGTTCAAAGCACTACTGGGTGACGGTTCTTCACTGGGGATGTCACTTGAGTATGCGGTACAGCCTTCACCTGACGGATTAGCCCAAGCATTTATCATCGGCGAAGATTTTATTGGAGATGAGAGTGTTGCACTCGTTCTAGGCGACAACATTTTCCATGGAGCTGGTTTAGGAACTTCGCTCTCAGACAACACTGACGTGGATGGCGGTTTGATTTTTGCCTACCATGTCTCAGATCCCACAAGCTATGGCGTCGTTGAATTCGACTCAGAGTTGCGTGCGGTGTCTATCGAAGAGAAACCCAAAAACCCGAAGAGTAATTATGCTGTTCCAGGTTTGTACTTCTACGACAATGACGTAATTAGCATTGCGCACAGCATCAAGCCAAGTGCCCGGGGTGAGCTCGAAATTAGTTCGATTAATGCTCATTACCTAAAAATGAACAGACTTAGTGTTCAGGTTCTTGATCGTGGAACAGCTTGGTTGGATACTGGAACCTTTGAATCAATGATGCAAGCTTCGGAATATGTACGTGTCATTGAGGATCGCCAAGGCTTCAAAATAGGATGCATTGAAGAAATAGCTTGGAGAAATGGCTGGATTACAACCAGCCAACTTGAAGAATTGGCGGCACCATTGATCAAAAGTGGATATGGACAATATCTTCAGCAGCTCACTGAAACTTACAGTGCACTGTGAGTGAGTCGACGCCCCTGGCCTCTGGGAAATCTGTATCCAATTTTGTATCCATCTCACAGGCGCTTAACGGTCACAACAACTCGCTAGGAATTATTCGCCTCATTCTTGCCAGCCTGGTTATTGTTGATCACGCCTTTCCTCTTGGCGGGTTTGGAAAAGATCCATTCTGGGCTCTTACGCGCGGACAAGCCTCACTAGGCAGTCTTGCAGTGGCAGGGTTTTTTGCGGTCAGTGGTTATCTGATTGCAAAAAGCGGAATGTCAGGTGACGTTGTTCAATTCATGTGGCGTAGGACAATTCGAATTTTTCCTGCCTATTGGTTAGTACTTCTCGTAACTGCATTCCTCGTTGCACCCATGATCTGGGTTGCAGGAGGTCAACAACTTCTCGATTATTTTTCTTTTGCTCCCAACGGACCCGTTTACTACTTCACAGCTAACTGGACTTTGAGCATTGGTACTTACGGCATTTATGACCTTCTAGCGGCAACAACTCCGTATGGAAGAGAAGTAGGTGCCAGCGCCTTCAACGGTTCGTTGTGGACCTTGATTTATGAGTGGCGTGCATACTTAATCATTGCTGCTCTTGTTGCCTTCGGCTTACTGACACGGGCACGCCTAATCGTGCCCATGCTTGCTATTTTCTTTTTTATTCTGCAGTTATTGGCAGCTCTGAACTGGGACATAGTGGTCGCGCTAGTGCCAACATTTATGGCTGATCAATACATGATTACCTTAGGTTTTACCTTCTTAGTGGGATCAGTGTTTGCCGTCTATTCCAAGCAGGTAGTTTTTGACGACCGCTTAGGAATCTTCACTGGCCTGCTCGCTCTAGCCACACTGCGCTTTGGTGGTTTCTCCACAATGGGAACAATCGCTGCTGTGTATTTCATCCTTTATCTTGCTGCTCGGCTACCCAAATCGTTCCAATGGATCGGCCAAAAGAATGATTACTCCTATGGCGTTTACATTTATGGCTTCTTAGTCCAACAGGTACTTGCCTTCATGGGTGTATATCAATGGGGTTTCTTCCCCTATGTGATTCTTTCATGGATTGTCACAATGGGTTGTGCGTGGCTAAGTTGGCACATTCTTGAAAAACATGCACTTTCTCTCAAGGACTGGGGCCCTGGACGGGGTGTTCGCTTCTGGTACGAGCGCATTCGAAACGGCAAAAAGTAATGAATCTAGGAAATGTTCTTGTAACTGGCGGAGCAGGTTTCATTGGGTGCGCACTGTCAAACCAATTGGCAATGCATGCCGAAAGGTGGGTCGTTCTCGACTCACTTCACCCACAAGTCCATGAAAACCAAGTGAGACCAACAGCATTGCATGAAAGTGCAGAGCTGATTATTGGTGACGTCGTCGATGAAAAGATTTGGGAAAATATCTTTGACGATTTTGCCCCAGACCTAGTGATACATCTTGCTGCGGAAACCGGGACAGCACAGTCAATGTATGAGTCAAGCCGTCATGCGCTTGTCAACGTTGTCGGTACAACTAGGTTGATGGATGCTTTTGGGAAAGCTCAGATTTTTCCACAACAGGTTATTTTGACGAGTAGTCGTGCTGTCTATGGAGAAGGACGGTGGCAAACGTCTGATGGTATAGCAGAATACCCAGGTATCAGATCTAAACAACAACTTGAATCCGGGCAATGGGACTTTTCAGAATTAAGCCCAGTTCCTTCCGCAGCACAAGAAACATGGCCGCACCCCACAAGTGTCTATGGCTCAACAAAACTTGATCAAGAACATTTGCTTTCTTCTTGGGGCGCAGCAAACAATGTGCCCATCACAATCTTAAGATTGCAAAATGTTTACGGGCCGGGCCAGTCCTTGTCGAATCCCTATACGGGAATTGTTTCCTTGTTCTCTCAACTGGCGAGAAATGGAAAATCAATTCCCCTTTATGAAGATGGAAATATAGTTCGTGATTTTGTGCTGATCGATGATGTCGTGTCTGCGCTTGTTGCAGCCTCCCAACTTCAACAAAAGGAAGCAGTCTTAACCTGTGATGTTGGTTCGGGTGTGCCCACAACTATTTCTAAAGTGGCAACGTGGCTGAGTGACTTCTACGACGCTAAGCCACCCCACGTAACAGGTCAATTTAGGGAGGGTGATGTTAGATACGCAGCTTGCAACATCGACCCCACGATCCAGCTTCTTGGCTGGAAGCCGCATCACAACCTAGAAGAGGGGCTACTCAAGCTTCAACAATGGCTTCAAGATGAGTTATCAGCCAAGGGGTTATGAAGTGCCAGTTTCGTTGGCTGTTCAGACAGTAATTTATCAAAATGAGTTTCCTGCTTTAGTTCGAGCTTTTCGAGCAGTAGTCCATTCTGCGCAAAGAGCGAAACAAAAAAAGGAAATTGAAAATTGGGTTGTTCGCTGGGGTGACTGTTCACCCGAAGAGACGATCCCTCAGTCAGATATCAAATCACTCCAAGAATTAGCCGCAAATGCGGGCGGTGGTTTTGAATACCTTTTCTTTGGAGAAAACTTAGGTTCTGCCGAAGGACATAACGTTCTAGCTGAAAACTCAGAAGAAGACCTCCTGCTTATTCTGAATCCAGACGCTGAAGTATCTCCTACATGTATCGAAAAACTGACTGCAACTCTCAAAGAACGTGTGGGCTCTGTCGAGGCTAGACAACTACCTTTAGAACACCCAAAAAACTACGACCCAAAGTCGCTGGAAACTGCCTGGTCCTCGACTGCTTGTCTACTTACACGTAAATCTGCGTTTGATCAGGTACAAGGTTTTGATAGTAAAACTTTCTTTCTTTATTGCGACGATGTTGATTACAGTTGGCAATTAAAACTAAAGGGTTGGAAAGTTTTGTACCAGCCCAGCGCGACAGTTTTTCACGACAAACGTCTTGGACTTGGCGGGGAGTGGCTTGCCACCTCGTCAGAAGCCTATTTCTCTGCGGAGGCAGCTTTATTGCTTGCCTATAAGTACTCAAGGCCTGATTTGGTCAAACATTTGACCAAATTGTTTGCCAAGGGATCCGCTGAACAACGCCAAGCACTCAATGAGTTTAAACTCCGAGAAAAATCAGGAACACTTCCGAAACCAGTTGATGGTAAGCATGAAGTTGCTCAATTTATCGAGGGGAATTATGCGAAACATCGCTTCTGATTCTTCACAACCGCTATTTCAAGAATTTCTTAGTGGGATGACAGCACACGTTCATGAACCCATTGAATCTTTGATGGGCACAATTCTTGATGTCAAAAACAAGTCGGCTGTCACAGGTGACAAACCGTTCCTAACGATTTTGATGAGAACACAGGGTCGACGACTCAACGCATTTTCGGATGTTCTCACGTCTCTCTATGGACAAACTTCACAAGATTTTGCTGTTTTGTTGCTGGAACATGATGTTACTGACGAAATTCATCAACAACTTGAGGAAGTAATCAACCAGTTTCCTGAAGATTTTTCAGAACGAATCCGGCAAGTAAGAGTTGAGGGTGGGGGGCGTGCTAGACCGCTCAATGTAGGAATCGAATTAGTAAATAGTTCCTATATTGCTGCTCTAGACGATGACGATATTGTTTTTGCTCACTGGGTTGAAGAATTTAAGAAGGGTGCTCTCCTTTCCCCTGGCACAATGATTAGAACAATTTGCGCGGTACAAAAAGTTGAGATTGAAGAATGGTCTGACCAATCCTCCGGTTTTCGCGCAATATCGTGGCCGGAGATTCCTTACGCGATTGAGTATTCGCAACTAGATCATTTGAGAGTAAACCACTCGCCATTTATGTCTGTGGCATTTCCAACTGCGTTTTTCTCTATTCTGGGAAATAGATTTGATGAAGAACTAGCCGTTTGCGAAGACTGGGACATGATCCTTCGAGCTGGAAGTATCTGTGGAGTGCATCAGCAAAATGCTCTTACAGCGATTTATCGAAATTGGGTAGGCGTCGAAACTTCCTACACAGAACACTCTGAAAACCAATGGAGAAAATCTGAGCAGAGGGTCATTGAAAAGTTGAACCTCACTCCCTATGTTTTTCAGACCGGAACAATTAATGAGCTAAGAAAATTGGCAATTCTCCATCATGAAATAAGTGCTGAAGGCTCATATGGCTTCATGTTCAAAGATGGGGTGCTTAGGCGTCCATTTAGAGTGTTTATTCGGCTCATTTCACCCTTTATTCGCATCGCAGTTAGGGCAAGAAACTTGCTCAGGCGATTAAAGGCAAAATTAAAGTAAATTCGACACTCAGTCGATTAACAGCTTGCTAATCAGTTTCATTAGTAGCATTAACCTTAAACTGGGGGTTGAAGGTATTGCGATGAAGAAATTATTTGCACTTCTGACAAGCGTCGTGACGCTTGCAGGATTGTTGCTTGCATTTTCTCCAACTTCCAAAGCCGAAGCTGCAGTGGCGAATCAGTTTAATCCTGGCTACATCATCAGCGATCAAAACTTTTTTGACGGCAATTCAATGTCCCCTATGGACGTAGCTAGGTTTATTGACTCCAAATCTGGGGTTTGCCGCGCAGGCTATACCTGTTTGAAAGATTATCTGCAGGCAGTGCCTAACATGCGCGCGGAGGCGGGTTTGTGTAATGGTTACACTGCACATCCACTCCAGAGTGCAGCTGAAATTATTTCTCGAGTTGCTGCAAGCTGTGGCGTAAGTGCCAAAGTTCTTCTGGTTCTTCTTCAGAAGGAACAAAGCCTCATTACTGACACATGGCCAGTTGCAAGCCAGTACGCTCGCGCCACAGGATTTGCCTGTCCAGATACAGCACCGTGCGACCCTAGTTTTGGCGGTTTCTTTTACCAGGTTTATAACGCTGCTCGTCAGATGAGAAATTACGGCCTCGCTCCTGAACGTTGGAACTACAGAGCTGGTCAGATTAATACAATTCTTTTCCACCCAAATAGGGATTGTGGATCTTCTAATATCTTTATTCAAAACAGAGCAACAGCCGCCCTGTATAACTACACTCCATATCAGCCAAATGCCGCGGCTCTCAACAATCTGTACGGTACTGGCGATGCTTGTTCTGCTTATGGAAATAGAAACTTTTGGCGTCTCTACACAGACTGGTTCGGGCCAACTACCGCACCCCTGGGAACGCCCGAGGGTGACATTTCAGTTAGTGCAAATTCCTCTGGGATACAACTCAGTGGTTGGGCAGTAGACCCTGATGCTCCCACAGCAAGCGTTGCAATTGCAGTTCAGATCGGAACGGTTTGGAGACAGGTTATCGCTAACTCAGCCGGCAACGACCTGAGCGCAAACTACCCGGGCGCCGGTCCAAACCATGCTGTGAACGCGACTTTGCCATTTGACTCTGGCACCTATGTTGTTTGTCTATATCTTGTCAACGCTGGGGGCTCAGGTGGAATGGGCAGCACTGGTTGTAGGTCAGTCACCGTGCCAGTTGCACCTGCCCCAATTGTTACTGTGGAATCTGTTACTTCCACTGCTGGAAGAATCCAAGTAAATGGTTGGGCTGTCAATACAGATTCTCCAACCACTGGTGTCAACATCGCGATAAACATTGGTTCCCGATGGATTCAAGCTACAGGTGGACAACCAAACTCTGCAGCCCCTGGTCAAGTGTCTGGGGCAGGATCAAACCAAGGATTCACGGCACAGTTCGATGCACCTCCTGGCCAACAAACATTCTGCATCTGGGCAAATAAGTCCAATGGTTCCGCCACGATGGTCGGTTGTAGAACCGTTTTGGTTGCTGAGGCGAGACCTGCTGCCGGTGCAATAGAGACGGTTACTGTTAATGGAAACTCAGTAACAATCTCAGGGTGGGCAGTCTGGCCTGATTCTCCGTCGACATCTGTGCATCTTGCCGCAAATGTTGGCTCCTCATGGACTCCGATTTCTGCAAATCAAAATAATCCCGCAGCAAATACTGCATATCCCGGGGTTGGTAATTCACATGGCTTCACGGTCAATCTCACAGCACCGTCGGGTAGCCAGTCAATTTGTATTTGGACAACAAATCCCAATTCGGGTCCGACTATTTTGGGATGTAGGACAGTCGTAGTAGGCGCATCTACCGCTGGTGTACTAGCTGCAGTGGAATCTGTGACGCCTGGACCTGGTCAAGTCAATTTCAGTGGGTGGGCAGTTTGGCCATCGTCAGACTCTACTGTTGTGCGGGTTGCTGCAAACATTGGTTCAAGATGGTATCCAATTGATGCAAACCAAAACAGCACAACAATTCAACAATCTGTGCCGGGAGTTTCTGCACAACATGGATTCTCAGGTTCAATCCCGCTACCAGCAGGAACACACCAGGTGTGTTTCTGGGCAGCACAACCAAATGCACCCGCAAAATTCCTAGAGTGTAGATCTGTGGTTGTTCCTGAAGCCAACGCCACTATTGGCGAACTAAACAACATTTCTGGCGGCGCAGGAGGCATCCACTTCGATGGTTGGGCAGTAATGCCTTCGTCACCAACTTCACAGGTGAGAATCGCCATCAATGTAGGAAGCCAATGGTTCCCAACTGACACAGGTGTTGCAAATTCACTCGCACCTTCTCGAGTATCTGGTGCGGGGCCAAATCAGGGATACAATGCTCTGATGCCAATGCCACCTGGAACATACGAAGCCTGTGTCTGGGCTGCAGGTGTAACTAGGGCAGTAGTGCTTGGATGTAGCACTGTCACCGTTCTTCCCACACCGGCACTGTCTTCAATGCTCACCGAATTTACGCCTGTAAGCGGTGGGATACGCGTCAGTGGATGGGCAGTCTGGCCAAATCAACCAACGCAGAGTGTCAATGTCGCAGCCAACATCGGCTCTTCCTGGACCTCAATTCCTCGCGGTTTGAGCAATCCTCTTGTTCCAGGGTTTGTGCTTAATGCAGGACAAAACCAAGGATTTTCTGGGGTGATTCCTGCAGCCAGAGGCGAACAAACTATTTGTATTTGGGCCTCTAACGTTTCTGGTCCAGCGTCAAATATTGGCTGTCGGACAGTCAACGTGCCGTAGTCTTGAAGTAGGTGCGAAGATTTTTCTCATTCGCACTCCGCATTTAGGACTAGCGTGAACAGTTTGAAGATACAGAACGTTCTTTTTCTAACCTCCGACCCTATCGGCTCACGTATGTCAGGACCTGGAATTAGGTCAGTTTGTCTTGCACAAGCATTGAAGGATCATGGATTCAATGTTCAAATAGCTACAACTGGAACTTGTAGCGCCATCGAAAACATTCCTTCAGTACACGTTGACAAAAACGATTCTCGCAATTTTTCAGAATTGGAGAATTGGGCCGATGCAATAGTTTTCCAAGCTCTCGGTTTTGAGGAATTTCCTAATCTACGTAAGTCCCGCAAGTTCTTGGTTGCAGATGCATACGCTCCAGTTGTTTTTGAGAATTTGGCACGTTTAGAAAAACAACATGGAAGCTTAGCTAATTTTGCAATTTCGGAAGCATCCCGAATTCAGCGTGAGCTGATTTATCGCAGTGATTTACTTTTGTGCGCAAATCAAAATCAAAGAAATTTCTATCTAGGAGTTCTCTCAGGTATTACTTCCATAGACTCAGTTCAATATGCAGCTAACCCCAATCTCGAAAGCCGAGTTTTGATCGTTCCTTTTGGTTTGAGTAGGGAACTTCCAAAACATCGTTCCCAAGTAATTAAGGGACGAGTCACTGGAATTGGGGAACAAGACAAAGTTGTTCTGTGGTCTGGCGGACTTTATGAGTGGTTTGATATTGAAAACCTCGTTAGGGCCTTTGGTTTGATTTCTCAATCGAATTCCTCAGTGAAGCTCTTTTTCATGGGTGGACGTCACCCTAATTCTGATATTCCGGATATGCCCGTAGTAATGAGAGCAAAACAGCTTGCTCGTCAATTAGGCATTTTGGACAAGAGTGTGTTCTTTAACGATTCCTGGGTCGAATATGAAGAGCGAGCTAGTTACTTACTAGAAGCTGACTTAGGGATAACAACACATTTTGACACTCTCGAGACGACTTTCTCATTCCGCACGAGGATGCTCGACTACATTTGGGCAGGATTGCCAGTTGTTTCTACTGAAGGTGACTTTTTTTCAGATCAAATCAAACGTCTGAATTTGGGTAAAGTAGCTGATTTCGAGAGTCCAGAACAAATTGCTGATTCAATACTCGGACTACTCAACGATAACGACGAGTATTTTCAAGCTAAAAGTCATATCGAAAAGCTAAAGAATGATTTTTATTGGGACAAGGTGGCTGCACCACTAATTAGTGCACTTGAAAATGCTCCTTCGCCAAGGGTAAAGAGAGATAAGCGATACCTATTGCTTCCGTTGAGAAGCAATTCAGTAATCAACAAGTTCAAGCCAGCAATTCTGCACTCACGAGAAATTTTGCGTACAGAGGGGCTTTCCTCTTTGCTGAAAAAAGTCTGGCAAACAATTGTTAAGTAAGTTTAGGGTTTTTGTCTTTTCAGATTTTGGGCTTCTGGTCACGGCAACCGGACTAGCGGGAGTACTTGGATATGTGCTCAATATTTTGGTTAAACGAGAAGTTTCTGATTCTTCTTTTGTCGAGTTCGCTATTTTCTGGGGCGCGCTCTATTTAGGAATTGGACTCCTTTCGGGAATCCAGCAAGAAGTCACAAGATCCTCAAGTCGAAATGAGGGAGATCAAACTTCAAAAAACCCGCGTGGAGCACGCCCGTTTCACGTTGCTTTAGCAACCATCGGATTAATTGCTGTTGTTCTTGCTGTTATTTCTTTAGTGGTACTTCCTCATCATTATTTCGGTCCTCCAAATTTGGAAAGTGGCCTCATTTTATTTTGTGGACTTTCCGGATACGCGATTGTGGCGCTGATATCAGGCTTGCTTTACGGAGCAAACAACGCGGTCAAAGTAGTTGCCCTGATGATTGTTTCTGATGTTTTACTCAGGCTCATCTTTGTCGGAAGTGTGGCAACATTTGGCTACGATGCCATCGCTATGGAAGTAGCGATATGTCTGCCTTTCATTCTTGTTCCAGCGTTTGTATTCCCAATAACAAGGAAGTACATTTCCAAGAATTTTGCCTTTGACGTTTCATTGGGAAAATTCTTCATCAACTCCATCCAAACAATGGCTGCCGCGGGTGCCATGTCTTTATTGATAAGTGGGTTCCCGCTAGTCATTAGAGAGTTGTATTTCGAAGTACAAAAAGAGCAGCTTGCATCAATAATTTTTGTTGTGACACTTGCCAGAGCTCCATTAATCGTTATTGCGATGTCATTGCAGAGCTACTTAATTGCAAAGATTAGAAAAAACTCTGACTTCATCAGTCGGCTTCGACTAATTTCATTGGGAGTATTTATTGCTTCCCTGATTCTCGGCGCACTTCTAAGTGTTTTTGGAAATCAAGTCTTTTCATATGTTGCTAATCAGGAAATCCAGATTAACGGCCTCATTTACCTAGCTGTAGGAATCTCATCGGGCATGGTTGCTGTGCTTTTTGTTATTGGGGCAAAACTACTTGCCGAAGATGCTCATTTTCGTTATCTCTGCATGTGGTTAGTAACAGTTATTGTTACCCTCGCTTTTTTGTTCTTTGAATTAGAACCTGGTTTCCTTTTATCCCTAGTATTGATTGCCCCGCCATTAGTGGGGCTATTGGTAGGAACCATGCCAGGGATTACAAAAAGAAAAAACAAGGTCAATCAATAAATTGATTGAGGCTTAAATGCGAGAACTTATTCTTTACGTTCCGGTTTTTTCATTTCAATAATCGCGATTCTTTCTGCAAGTTTTCTTGTTTTTTCTTCAAGCTTTGTTAGTTCTGAACTGTTTTGAAGGCTGACGAAAAACAAAATTGCAATGCTTGTAAAGAACACAAGGTTTATGGGAACAGTTATTCCCAAAAGTTCAGATAGCCAATCGAGGGTCTTCGGGAAAATTCCTGCCACTAGTGCGAGAAATCCGGCGATCATCCACCAAATTGCGTGTCTTTCCCTCAAAGAATTCCTTCGAAGAAGAACAACAACGGCAATAATCACGAGTAAAGCGGAGGATATCCCAAAAACATAACTCACCTTTGATCTCCTCCAGATGCATCGACAATGGGATGAGGTTTTCTACTCATCGCGAAAAGTAACGCTACTAATGCCCTAAATAAATAAATGGCAGATTTCACTGGATTTGCGGATGCGACACCAGCCTGCCGCGCATGCATTGATACAGGAATTTGGCTTATCTTGAGCCCTGATTGTGCCGCGACCACGAGTGCTTCAATTGTGTCGCCCAAATACTCCGCAGGGTAATTTTTGCTGAACAATTTGATTGCTCGGGGGCCTAAAGCCTTGAATCCTGATGTTGTATCAGTTAGTTTACTTCCCGCGATACGAGAAATATTTGCAGCCAAAATTTGCATGACCCATTTCCTTGGGCCAGAAACTTGGTAATCGCCTTTTCCTGCAAATCGAGCCCCAATCACGATGTCGCTGAATTCTAAAGCAGACAAGAGTTCTGGGATGTTTACTGGGTCATGTTGCCCGTCAGCATCAACCTGTACAGCGGCCTCATAATTGTTTTCAACTGCATAGACAAACCCTGTTCTCATTGCACCGCCGACGCCTAAGTTAAAGGGCAATGTCGCCACATTTGCTCCAGCGTTAAGTGAGACTTCCTCAGTGTTGTCACTTGAACCGTCATTAACTACAAGTACGTCGTATTCATGCGGTAATTGGAGAATTTTCTCAATAACTTTGCCAACTGATGCCGATTCATTCCAAGCAGGAATGATAATTAAGGTCTTTGTGTTTCTCGGCACTTTACAAGAGTACTGACAGTTGTTGCTTAAGACATAAATATATGCCTGAGAAGATTTCGAGCCCCTTTGGTGTTTCGAGTTAGCAATGCGCCTGGTAACTCCCCAAGTGCGTTGAATCTAGACAGCAAGTGCCATTTGGCTGCCCTTGCAGACTTTTTCCACCCTCTTTGTAATGCTCTGTTTTGAGCTTCACTGAAGAGTATTGACTCTTGAACAAATTTGGATCCATCTATCCCAGTAGCACCGGAAAGACTTTGCTTATGCCTCCTGTAGCAAAACGAGATTTCGCTATCGACCAGAATGGCTTTATTTGATTCGACCAAGTTCAGAATCATTGACAGGTCTTGAACAATGTTGAGGTCAGTACGAAACCTCATGGATCCAAAGGAAGAAACTCGCCAAAGAATCGAGGGGAAATACGTCCAGTTTCCTTTGAGTAGTCCTACGTGAGCTTGTTCTCCTGAAACCATTCTGTGACCAGAAATAGGCCATGGACCAATTATTTTCTTCACTCGGTCTGCTAATCCATTGTGCTGATGCCCGTTTTCATCAATCACCACAACCCGCGGTTGAATGACAGCAACGTTCGGGGATGCTTCTTCAATCAATTGTTTGGATCGCTCAACAAAGTTAGGCAAAAGTAAATCATCGCATCCCATCAGCATTATGAACTCAGAAGACGAGATGTCTATTGCTTGGTTGTAATTCTTGCTGGGAAGAAGATTTGTTGTGTTTCGCATATATGAAATACGAGAGTCATTGAGACTTACGACCCATTTGCCTGGTTCCAGATCTGGATAGCAATCATCCAGGATGGTTAGCGTCCATTCAGGGTCTGTTTGTGCAATTACGCTTTCTACTGCCAGCCTGAAGTGTTCGGGATTACCGTAGAAAGGCATAAAGATTTGAAGACGCACAGGTTAAACTTATCGCTACGGGCAAGTGCCCTTTCACATCACTATTCACAAGTCCTTTTCAGGGATATCGCAGAGAAAGCCCAAAGAATTGATACGCGTAGGTTTTGACGACCAAATATTCATAGCTCAATCTCGTGGCGGTATCTCCAAGTATTTTGTGGAGATCATTCAGAGGCTCCCAAAGTACGGTGTTGAACCAATTTTGCTTTGCGAAGAAACACGAAACTCTCACTTAGCTGAGTCCGGGCTAGTGCCTCGAGCTAAACAAGACTCAAATCTCAAAAGCAGGCTTCGAGGATATTTGTGGCGTCTAACCGGAAACCCAAGATACAAAGGTCCTCTTATTGAAACCGTTGATGTCATTCACCATACTTTCACGAACGGAGCATATTTAGGTCTTGGCCACAAGCCCAGTGTCGTCACGATTTATGACATGATTCCTGAGGTTTATCCTGAATATTTTCCGACAGGAAATCCGCATTTTGCCAAAAAGAAGTTTGCTCAAAAATGTGATGTTCTGATTTCTATTTCAGAATCTACAACTAATGACATGTTGAAGTTCTACGGAGACAACCTCAGGTCCAAAACTATGGTTGTTCCTTTTGGAGTGGGCGAACAATTTCTCTCACCACATCCTGAGGTTGAGATGCCTGAATTGCCAGAAAAATATCTTCTATTTGTCGGAGTCCGAAGAGGATACAAGCACTTCAAAACTGCTTTTTTGGCTTTCGAGCAAATGGCGAAAAAAGATCCCGAACTTTGTTTTGTCGTCATTGGAGGCGGACGCTATTCGGATGAAGAAAGAAAGATGGTACAAACATCGCCATTCGTGGAACGAGTATTTCATTTCAACCCCTCTGATGAACAAATGCCAGAGTTTTATCGGCGAGCAAAGTGTTTTGTATTCCCATCTGTTTATGAGGGCTTTGGTCTGCCAACTCTCGAATCCCTAGCGAGTGGAACGCCTGTAGTTCTAGCAGATGCATCCTGCAGTAGGGAAGTTGGCGGTGATCTCGCTATTTATTGTGAACCTGGAGATGTGCAATCCCTGATTGATAGCGTCGAGAAAGCAACTTCGATTGATTGGATGAACAGAATAAAACGCGATGGACCCGCAAGAGCCAAAGAATTCACATGGGATTTTGTAGCGGAAGAAACAGCGAAAATTTATAAAAATCTTGTTCAAAAGACAAAATGATTTCAGTAGCGTTATGCACATATAACGGTGAGAAGTTTCTTACTGCTCAATTAGAGAGCATCAAGAGACAGACACTTTTGCCAGATGAAATCATCTTCGGTGATGATGGATCTACAGACAATACTCTGTCTCTGCTGACAGAGTACAAGGTCCATTTCGAAGAATTAGGTATAAAGACATCTATACTCCCGCCTTCTGGTGCTGCACATATTGTTACTAATTTTGAACGAACATTACAGGCAACTCAGGGTGGCATTATTTTCTTGTCCGACCAAGATGATGTATGGCATGAGGACAGAATTTCTCAATCAGTATTTATGTTGGAAAACAATCCAGAATTACTTCTTCTTCACGGCGATGCTGAGTTAATTGATAAACATGGACATAAACTTGCCCAAACTCTTTTCGAGAAATTGAAGTATTCTCATTTGCTTCAGAATGAAGCTAATTCAGGAGCAGCGTTTGATCTTTTGCTCCAAAGGAATTTGGTTACTGGTGCAACCGCTGTAATTCGACGTGAGTTGCTCTCTGATTCAATTCCTTTTTCACAGCATTGGCTGCATGATGAATGGCTTGCAATAATTGCCGCCGCAAAAAATGGTTATTTTGTAGTTCAGGATGAGTTGATTAGCTACAGATTGCATGACGATAATTCTGTTGGGCTTCAAAAAAGGTCGATACGTGGTTTGCTTGCCTTCTTTTTCGCGTCGCGAAGAGGAAGGTACGAACAACTCATTGACAGGCTGAGTGAAGTCGAAATGCTGGCTCAGCATAAAGATTTCAAGAATGATCACGTTGAAAAACTTCGACGTGCAATTGAGTTCAACATCAGTCGAAAGTCATATCCAAAGCAGAGACTGTTTCGTTTTCCTCAAATTTGGAAACAGGCAGAAAATGGGAATTACAGAGACTTTTGTGCTAGGCCTGTTGTTGAGATGCTTCGAGATTTTCTCCAGTCTGCGTAATTTTGCGCTAATGTACCTTGTCCGGTTGAGACACATTTCGCTGAAATTCTGAGGCAGCAATCCAGAAAAAAACCAGCGAACAAATAGAGCCCACTAGCCAAACACTAAATGCAGAAATTGGGACATTCCACCACCAGCCATCAGCGGTTTGTAAGTCCCAGGATGGGTTAGAAATTCCACTGATATATCTGTCCATGTTCAGATGAAGGGAGATGCAAAAAGCTAGCGCCAAGCCATAAAAGATGATTATTTTTTGTGCGAAATTGATGGAAAAAGCGGTTGATTTTGTCAGTGGGACAAGAGAAATGGCAACGAGCAGAATGACAAGTGGGTAAATGTATCTTGGTTGCACGTAGGCACCCACCGCTGCATTTGATTTCTGTAAGACATACAACGGGATGGCAAATAGCAGAGCCAAAACAGCTAGAGAGACCAGATTCTTTCGTTTATTTGTTGTTGTCATTCCTTGGAAAATAACGATGCAAGAAATAATTAGCCCAATTCCCCAAACCATGGGTGGCATCACGGTGTCTAACCATCCCAATCCCCAACTTCCAAAAACCCCGGTTATCAGGGAGGGCATATTGAGGATGTTGAATAACAAAAGGTTGAAGCCTGAATGCTTTGTTGCTGAGGCAGTTTGATCGCTGAGACCTTCGGTCGTAACCGATGCTTGGCCAGTTGAAAGGAAAATGAATACTGCTGCAGTAAAGAAGAACACAAAAAGCCCAAAAGTAGGAATCCTGTACTTCCTCAATGGCGGATAAAGAACCAAACTGCTAAGGACAGCAATAGCAGCGAATATTGCGCCGTCTCCGCGGGAGCCGACCAACATAGTGAAGCAAATCACAGAAAGTACAACTGTAGCTATTGCACGTTTTGAGGACACTTCTTGTGCCAAAGAAGCAAGGAGAAAGAAAAACATACCTATGCTGATGACGGCCCATGAACTTGGGTTAGTACTTGGAATAAGAAAAAAGCCAAGAGGAACTAAAGTACAGGCGTATGTCAGAAGGAGCGGAGACCTAAATTTTCTCGACACCACTATAAATGTCAGTGAAAAGAGAATTGTGAATATGGCTGCATTTACCAACCTCATCATGACTACAGATACCTGAAGATGATCTGAAGCCAAAAGTCCCAAGGTTGCATAAAAGAGTGGGGGGTATAACCCCGTGGTGTTGAGTCTTTCTGTCTCATAAAGCAGTTCAGGATTTATCGCAAGATTGTTATCTTGGCAGGTCGCATTGGATTCTGGGTTGTAGGCGTAACAGATTGAATGCGCAAGGGCCAAGGGCACCATTCTTGAGTTTTCACTTGAGCCAGGTTCACATAATCCGTTCCGAATGCCGTCTCCACACCAAATGCTCGCAAGGTGAAAATCATCATCAGGACTTGAGCCCACTGGTGAAGCGACAGACCATGCTGCCAGAGCGAGAAATAATCCGACAATCCCTACGAAGACTTTATATTTGCTCAAAGTTGTAAACCTTTGAGAAAAATTAGTGCGGGGAACTATGGATTTATCGCTGTTCTGCTGCATATAACTCATCTAGCATTTTGAGACCCTGGCGAGTTTTTCCAACAAATTTGAGCTCACCATGATGGAGCAGTGCAACCCTGTCACAAAAACTCTTGATCTGTTCCGAAGAATGACTAACAAGGACGATTGTTCTCCCTTGTTTTTGGAACTCTCGCATTCTTTCAAAACATTTTTCTTGAAATGGTTGATCTCCGACAGCAAGCACTTCATCAATAATGAGCAGATCTGGGTCGGAATGGACGGCAACGCTGAACGCAAGTCTCACGTACATTCCAGAGGAATAAAACTTAACAGGGGTATCAATAAATTCTTCTATTCCAGAAAAATCAATGATGGATTCAAGGTGCTTCTCAATTTCTAATCGAGAAAGACCCATGAGAGACCCATTGAGATAAATGTTTTGTCTACCGGTCAAGTCAGGGTGAAAACCTGTACCAAGCTCGAGAAGTGCAGCTATCCTTCCTCGTCTGCGGACGACGCCAGTTGTGGGATAGAGAATTCCACCAATGACCTTGAGCAGGGTACTTTTCCCGGAACCGTTGTGTCCTACAAGCCCTAAAGATTCACCAACTGAAATATCAAAAGAGACATCTCTCAGCGCGTAAAAATCTTCTTTATGGCTTTGTGACAAGCGAAAATTGAGAAGGCGCTCTTTGAGGGATTTTTCTTTGTGTATGACAAATCTTTTTGAGACATTTTCTAGTTCAACGATGTGTGCCACTGATCAAATCTCCTGTGCAAAGTTTCGTTCAAATTTGCGAAATACAGACTGGCCAATCAGTACAAACACAACACCGATAGCGCACATGATCCACAGTCGCCAAACCAAGTGCTCAGGAAAGTTGGATAAATCGTTCGTGCCTTGAGCCCAAAGTGCTCTTTGGAACCCCAGTATCGAAATAGTCACAGGGTTTGCCAAGTAGAGATTCAATAAAAAATCATTTTGTATGGCTTGAACAACAAATTTGTACGAGTAAACAATTGGGGAAAGCCAGAACAAAATTGAAAGAGATACATCGACCAAATGTTGGAGATCCCGGATGAACACATTAATTGACGAAATCAGATAGGCGGTTCCGGTCCCGAACAAAATCAAAATAGCCGTCGAAGGGAACAAGAGCCAAAATTGAGGAAACTCAGGTAGTTGTTGCACAAGAAGTATTGCAATTCCTAGTACTAAGAACTGAATGAAAAAATAAACAAAACTTGACCCGACCACACTCAGCGGGAAGATAATCCTGGGAATATGAATTTTTTTGATAATGCCAGCGTTACCCAAAATTGCTTGGCTGCTTTGGGATGCTACATCGCTGAAAAAAGACCATGCGGTTAGGCCGATTAGCACAAAGATGGCAAATCCAGGAATCGATCTTGACGCGCCTAAGAACTCACCAATTGCAACAAAATAAATGAGTAATTGAGTAATTGGCTTCGCCAGGCTCCAAACAATACCTAAGGCTGAACCTTTGTATCTTGCTCGGAGCTCTTTATCAATGAGTAACCAGATCAAGCCCCTTTGCGAATATGCTTCGAGAAATGGGCTCAAAAGAAACGAAAAAAAACCTTGTCTTATGCCTGTTTCTTGCCAAGTAAGACCTGAGATATATTCATCACGAGCTTTCACCGTCATTGAATCTCCGTGCTATCTCGTTTTCATTTCAGTAATCATTTCATAATGTGCGATTTATGTTGAAGTCACACTGTGCCCTCGAGAGGATTCGAACCTCCGACCTTTGGTACCGGAAACCAATGCTCTATCCCCTGAGCTACGAGGGCCTAATTGAGGTTATCAGCCAATGTAGTTTCATGAGATTAGTTCAACTTAGTTAGAGCATTACTAAGCGGCTTGAGTAAGTCCTCTGGAGTTTGCGCCCAAGGGGCACTTGCGCTCAACCAGTAGCCATTTCCAAGGATCTCTAATGTTCCACCACTAGATCCCGAAACAAACAAACCAACAAAGGGACTTGAAATGGAATCTGAGGAAATTTGTGAGGATTCGGCTTCTCGATTTTGCTTAAACGCGTCAAACGATTCGGAATCAAATTTGGCAAGAGAAATAGTGAATGAATCTCCACTTGACAGATTGATGTAAGTACAGGAAATTCCTTTGTAGTCTGTAGCAAGTTTTGCTAATGAACCGGGTTGTGGGGAAAAACTGAGGTCTAAAGAATAACTTGGGTTGTAATTGTAAAGATCCTCGTTACTTATCAGAGTGGAACAGTCCATTCCTGTGTTCACTCCCACGATTCCTTCTTCAACAGGAAGCGAAGTACTTTGAGATGTTGGAGTCGTTGCGACTTTAGACGAAACAGGCGCAACAGGTTCTGTTTCAGAGGCTGCACAAGCAGTTAAGAATGATGAAATGATGACAACCGACAAACCGCAGACTGCCAACTTTGGATTTATGGACATAACCATAAATCAAACCTATTCCTGCGAGACTTTTATTGTTGAAGGCGCGTCGAACAGTCATTTATTGGTATCCCCCAAGCCCTAAACTGTCAGAATATGACTCCGCAAGATTTACAACTTGAAATGTTGGAACGAATTAAGCAGTATGCACAGTCAAATGATTTTGATTGTGATGGCATTGATGCTTCATTTGTGACTATTGAACGCCCAAAAAATCGTGAACACGGTGATTGGGCATCTAGCGTTTCCCTCAAATTAGCAAAGCCTTGGGGAGTCAATCCCCGCGAACTTGCAGAAATACTGGCCCAGGAACTCTTGAATGTTCAGGGTATTGAATCTGCTGAAGTGGCGGGTCCTGGTTTCATCAATATGCGTCTCAGCGCTGCATCTGCTGGTGCGTTGGTCAAGACAATTGTTGAACAAGGCCCAGGTTACGGCCAGGGTTCGCTTTACAAAGACGTCAAACTCAATCTTGAGTTTGTCTCCGCTAACCCAACAGGCCCCATACATATGGGTGGGACTCGTTGGGCAGCAGTTGGGGACTCTCTTGCCCGTGTTCTTGAGGCTGTAGGCGGTGAAGTCACGCGTGAGTATTACTTCAATGATCATGGTGCACAGATTGACCGATTCTCTCGAAGCTTGATTGCCGCATACCTTGGAGAACCAGCTCCCGAGGATGGCTACGGTGGTGAATACATTCATGACATCGCTTCCCGAGTGGTTGCAGCATACGGGAACGACCTGACTGTTCTTCCTCGTGAAGAAATGCAGGAAGTTTTCCGTTCTATCGGTGTTGAACTCATGTTCGGCGAAATCAAAGCCAGCTTGCACGAGTTTGGCGTGGACTTTGATGTGTACTTCCACGAGGACTCTCTGCACGAGTCCCGAGCTGTAGAACGAGCTGTTGAGCGTCTTCGTAAACTTGGGCATATCTTTGAACAAGATGGTGCAACGTGGCTGCGCACCACAGAATTTGGTGACGACAAAGATCGCGTCATTATCAAGAGTGATGGTCAAGCCGCCTATATCGCTGGAGATCTTGCTTACTACCTTGATAAGCGAGAGCGCGGCTTTGATCGCAACATCATTATGTTGGGTGCTGACCACCATGGTTATGTTGCTCGCATGATGGCAATGTGTGCAGCATTTGGTGACGAACCAGGTGTGAACTTGGAAATCATGATTGGCCAGATGGTCAATCTGGTTCGTGACGGTCAGCCCATGCGCATGAGTAAGCGTGCTGGAACCATCGTGACGCTAGAAGACTTAGTCGAAGCGGTTGGTGTAGATGCTGGTCGCTATGCACTTGTTCGCAGCTCGAGCGATTCCCAGTTAGATATTGACCTTGATCTCCTCGGAAAAAAGACCAATGACAATCCTGTCTTTTATGTCCAATATGCACATGCTCGCACCTGTGCTGTTGGGCGTAATGCAGAAGCATCTGGAGTTTGCAGAGAAGATGGTTTTGCTCCTGAACTTCTCAACCATGAAGCAGAATCCCAGCTGCTTGGCGCGCTTCAAGAGTTTCCAAGAATTGTTACTCAAGCAGCAGAATTGAGAGAACCTCACCGTGTTGCCCGCTATATCGAAGAAGTAGCTGGGTACTACCACCGCTGGTATGACAAGTGCCGGGTAATTCCTCAGGCTGATGAGGAAGTAACGGATTTACATAGAACACGACTGTGGCTCAATGATGCAACAGGCCAAGTTCTTCGAAACGGCTTGGGCCTTTTGGGTGTTTCGGCCCCAGAGCGTATGTAGATTATCTGACGTTCTAGAGTAGATTGTTTCTGTTTATGTGTATTGAGGATTGCCAATGACGAATTTGCCAAACAATAAGTTTGATGTCTGTGTTGTTGGTTTGGGTTATGTTGGCTTGACTTTGGCTACTGCTTTAGCTTCTGCGGGGCTGCGTGTTGCAGGTTCAGAGCGTAGTCAGGATGTTGTTGATCTCATTGCTTCTGGGCAATCTCCTTTCCATGAATTTGGTCTTGATGAGGCTATTCAGGCTGTTGTTTCCCGGGGGAAATTGGTGCCTTTTTCCTTGGAGGATGGGACGCCGGTTGCGGATTCTTATGTGATTACTGTTGGCACTCCGGTTAAGAACGGCAGTGTGTATTTAGAGGACTTGAAATCTGCAGTTTCTGCCGTTGCTGATGTTATGCCTGATGGAGCATTGACTGTTCTGCGTTCCACAGTTCGTGTCGGTACTACACGCACTATCGCTGAACCAATATTGAAGGATTCCGGGAAAAAATATGCTGTCGCGATGGCTCCTGAAAGGACCATTGAGGGCAAAGCCTTAGCTGAGCTTTCTTCGTTGCCTCAAATTGTGGGTGGAATTGATGAGAATTCCACACAGCTGGCGTCTGAATTGTTTGCACGTTTGGGTGTTGAGATTGTTCCTGTGCATTCTGCGGAAGCTGCAGAGTTAGCCAAACTTGCGAGTAACACTTTCCGCGACGTTTCTTTTGCGTTCGCCAATGAACTTGCCTACTTTGCGGATCAGTCCGGTGTAGATGTTTACGACGTAGTGCGTGCATGTAATTACGGTTATGACCGAATGAATGTGGCGTTACCTGGGCCAGTAGCTGGTCCGTGTTTGGAAAAGGATGCGTACATTCTTTCCAATTCTGCTGATGTGCTTGGTGTTGAGGTTCCGCTAGCAATGCAAGGGCGTAAAACTAATGAATTCATTGTTTCTCATGTTGTAAATTCCTTACTCCCGGATATGAACTCTCACACACCCAAAGTGTCGATTCTTGGGTTGGCATTTAAGGGCAGGCCAGCAACTTCTGACACACGTGGGTCATTAGCTGGTGACTTCGCTCAAGCTATGAAATCGAAATACTCTGTCACTGATGTGGCTGGCTGGGACCCATTGGTTTCTGTGACAGACGCTCAGAAAATGGGGATTCATTTCGACGAGCTCGATGAAGCTTTGAAATCCGATGTTGTGTTGATTCAAACAAATCATCGTTTTTTTTCGAGCGAAGAGTTTTATTCCGCACTAGAACGCAATGAACAACCAGGGCGCGTGTTTGTTGATTTGTGGAATCAACTCGATGCCGAACGGATCACTTCAATGGGAAATCGCCTCATTCCCCTAGGGCGAAAAATTATCGATGTAAAGGACGCACTTGTCTAAATATTTAGTATCAGGTTCGGGTGGTTTTCTAGGTTTTTATCTGGTAAAAAAACTTGCAGAGCAGGGACATTCTGTTGTTGCGGTGGATGTTGAACTGCAAGTTGGTTCACAATCACGAATGGTGGAACTAGAAGCTATAGACGGAATTGAAGTCCTACGTGGTGATCTGACAAACGAAGAATTTGTTTCCACGCTTCCCTCAGTTGACGGTGTGTACCATATGGCTGCACTCAACGGTACGCAAAAGTTTTACAGCGATCCATGGAAAGTAGTTCGTCATTCAACTATTCCAACAATCACACTATTAGAACGTTACGGTCGTGACCCACTGGAGTTCTTCTTCTATGCAGGTTCTTCCGAAGCATATGCAAGTTCCATAACCAAGTTTGGTTGGGAAGTACCAACCAAAGAGGATGTTCCTCTGGGAATTCAAGATCCCAAAGAAGTTCGCTGGTCATATGGTGGATCCAAACTTCACGGCGAAATAGCAGTTTTTGCTGCAGCAGTCGAACTGGGCACGCCAGCAGTTGTTGGTCGTTTCCATAATGCTTACGGGCCAAACATGGGTATCCACCACGTCATCCCTGATTTCATCGAACGTGGGAAAAATGGTGTTTTTGAACTATACGGAGCAAATAACACCAGAAGCTTCATTTACATCGATGACGCTATAGACAGTGTTATTGCTGTCGCTAACAACGCTGTCGGTGAGGTTGTCAATATCGGTTCACCTAATGAGATCAACATGATTGATTTAGCTCAGATCATCATGGAAGAAGCAGGTTGGAGCGGAGAAGTCAAAAACTTTGACGCTCCGGTAGGAAGTGTCCTACGCCGCGCACCAAATATCAGCAGGCTTGCAGAAATTGTTGATGTCGAAAAGTTTGTGAACCTAAACGAGGGCATCAGGCGAACACTGCCGTCATATCTATAAAACAAAGATATTGAAACAGATTAACTCTCTAAAGAGGTTGCGGAAATGCGAGTTAATCTCTGGATATCTGGCCAACAACCCTCACTGATTCCCTGCCTCTCAGGAAAAGCACCAAAGTCCAGCGCAATTGTTAGATTGTGCTCTATGTGAAACTGCTCTAAACGTTCACGCAATGTCATGACTTTTCCTGAACCTATATTCAGCACGCCTGTTGAGTCATTGATGGCAGAGACAATTGCAATTTTTCGGCCAAGTTCTTCGACATCAATGAAATCAAATTTCGTAGTTCCCAACGTGAGGGGCATTGTTTTCTCACCAGCAGCATCAAGCTGCAACATCTTGGTAAATACTGAATGATTTCGCGTATCATCCCCAAGAATGTAGTAGCACCTGAGCCATAAGTACTCGACACCGTTTCTTTCACATAATTCTGCAAGCGAAAGTCGGAGAGCATTTTTTGCTATTCCGTATTGGTTTTGCGGGTTGGGAACTGCGTCCTCTCCAACTAGGCCTGTTTGAGGACCAAGCTCGTGCATTGTGCCTAAACCCACAACTTTTTTCAAACCGAGATTAATGCAGGACCGAACGAAATTGAAGTGATCTGAAAGATGCCCCATATGAGCATCAGAAGTGTGTACAAAGCCGTCTTGCCAAGCCAAATGTATAAGCGTTGCCCCATGAACAATGGAAGCGTATTTTTCCATGTCGAGTTGCCATAAATCAGATTCAATGATGACCACATCACCGGTGAAGTTGACTTTAGAAGAATCACGAAGAACCGCAAACACTTCGTGACCTTGCTCAGCCAAAGTAGTCACAACATAGCGACCGATATAGCCAGCCGAACCAGTCACGATGAACTTAGACAAAATTTTAACTTTCAAAAAAGGTGGATGCAGGTCCTGTAGCTTCAAACCCGATTATGTTTCTAGCTTACCCACGGCACCTTCTAGATTTTTTGTGCAAGAAATCATTTACTACAGAAAAATCTCTAAAACTTCGGGCGCCTGGCACCAAGTACTTTTTTTCAATTGGGTTAGGCTTGAACTTGTGGGTTCTTGTACGTCTCTACAAGAAAATAGACCAAAACAATCAACGGAGAGTGGGCGACTTTAGCTGTGTCGAACCAGACGGAGAATGGCGGAGCGGCCGAAGAATTCGGCGCTAATGAATGGATGGTCGAAGAGCTTTATGAGCGCTTCGTCGTAGACAAAAACTCAGTTGACCCGACATGGTGGCCAACCCTTGAGAAATACGCTGCAAAGTCCGGTTTCAACTCCCCCGCTACTCCAGCTCCAGCTCCAGCACAAACTCAAGCACCTGCACCAACCCCTACGGCAGGAACTGAGACCCAACCTGTAGCGACCACAACCTCTCGACCCGCACAATCAGCTCCAATTCCTGCAGACGCACCAGTTATTGCTCAGGACTTCTCCGCCGCAGAATCCGAAGAAGAAGACGTCGTCACCATTCTTAAGGGCATGCCAAAGACCTTGGCAGCCAACATGGACCAGTCATTGACTGTCCCCACCGCTACAAGCGTTCGTGCAATACCCGCCAAACTTCTCATAGATAACCGCATTGTTATCAACAACCACCTCAAGCGCACACGTGGTGGCAAGGTTTCCTTCACGCACATTATTGGCTGGGCTTTGGTTCAAGCCCTCAAGGCTTTCCCCAGCCAGAATGTCTACTACGACGAAATAGACGGCAAGCCAGCACTTGTTTCCCCTGCTCACGTAACCCTCGGTCTTGCTGTTGATGTTCCAAAACCAGATGGCACACGTGCACTCATGGTTCCGGGCATCAAGCGTGCAGACACCATGACGTTCGGTGAGTTCCTCGCCGCTTATGAAGATCTCGTTGTCAAAGCTCGTACCAACAAGCTCGCTGCAGATGACTTCAAGGGAATCACAGTATCCCTCACGAACCCAGGTGGCATCGGAACTGTCCATTCTGTTCCTCGCCTCATGAAGGGACAGGGTTGCATTATTGGTGCGGGTGCCCTTGACTACCCTGCTGAATTCCAAGGCGCCAGTGAAGAAACACTCATTGACCTTGCAGTGAGCAAGGTTCTGACTTTGACCAGCACCTATGACCACAGGGTCATCCAAGGTGCTGGTTCAGGTGAATTCCTGAAGATCGTGCACGAGCTGCTTATCGGTCAACGGAATTTCTACGAAGACATCTTTGCTGCACTTCGTATTCCTTATGTGCCCATCCACTGGAGCACAGATGTCAGCGTGAACCTCGGTTCCGCCATCGACAAGACGGCACGTGTTCAAGAACTCATTAACGCATACCGTGTGCGCGGCCATCTCATGGCAGACATTGATCCACTCGAGTACAAGCAGCGCACTCACCCTGACCTGGAAATCGAAACCCACGGGCTCACTTTCTGGGATCTTGACCGTGAATTCGTCACAGGCGGTATTGGTGGAACTCGCACCGCTCCCCTACGCAAGATTCTTGGCATCCTACGCGACTCTTATTGCCGCACAGTGGGTCTGGAATACATGCACATTCAGGACCCTGAACAGCGCAAGTGGATTCAGGAAAAGGTCGAGCGCCCTTACGAAAAGCCTGGCCACGATGAGCAAATGCGTATTCTTGGCAAGCTCAACGAGGCAGAAGCCTTCGAAACCTTCCTTCAGACGAAATACGTAGGACAGAAACGTTTCAGCCTCGAAGGTGGAGAGTCTGTCATTCCACTTCTGGATGAAATCCTCCAGGATGCTGCAACTGCAGAACTCGATGGTGTGGGCATCGGAATGGCTCACCGTGGTCGCCTCAATGTTCTCACCAACATCGCTGGCAAAACCTATGGCCAAATCTTCCGCGAGTTTGAGGGAACCCAGGACCCCAAGAGTGTTCAAGGCTCAGGAGATGTGAAGTACCACTTGGGTACAGAAGGAATCTTTACCTCTGCAGAGGGGAAGACCATTCCAGTTTCCTTGGCTGCTAACCCTTCACACCTTGAGACTGTGAACACAGTTCTCCAGGGCATCGTCCGCGCAAAGCAGGACCTCAAGCCCATTGGAACTTTTACCACCTTGCCTATCCTCATTCACGGTGACGCCGCTATGGCCGGTCAGGGTGTCGTTCTTGAGGGCCTCCAGATGTCGCAACTGCGCGGCTACCGCATTGGTGGAACTGTTCACATTGTGATCAACAACCAGGTTGGTTTCACCACACTTCCAGAAGCATCACGCACCTCTGTCTATGCAACAGACGTCGCCAAGACAATCCAAGCTCCCATTTGGCACGTCAACGGAGATGACCCAGAAGCGGTTGCCCGTGTTGGCCGCTTGGCATTCGAATTCCGTCAGCGCTTCAACAAGGACGTTGTCATTGACCTCGTGTGCTACCGCCGCCGTGGTCACAACGAAGGTGACGACCCTTCGATGACTCAGCCACTGATGTACAACCTCATCGAGGCAAAGCGCTCCGTTCGTCGCCTCTACACCGAGGCTTTGGTCGGTCGTGGTGACATCACTCAGGAAGAGTTCGACAAAGCACAAGCTGACTTCCAGGCACAGCTGGAAACTGCATTTGCGGAAACCCACGCCGCCCAGACTGGAACTCACACAACAGTGGGAGCCAATGACACCGTCACTGGTGGAGCTTTGCTTAGTAACGAAGTTCTCACCCCAGCAACAACAGGCGTAGATATCTCTGTGATTCACCGAATCGGTGACGCATTCAACAACGTTCCTGAAGGCTTTACTGTTCACAGCAAGCTTCAGCAGCTACTTGCCAAGCGCCTTGAGATGAGCCGCAATGGTGACATCGACTGGGGCTTCGGAGAACTCCTTGCCTTCGGATCAATTCTCCTTGAAGGCAAGCCCGTACGTTTGACGGGTCAGGATGTTCGCCGCGGAACCTTCGTTCAGCGTCACGCTGTATTCCATGACCGTGAAAACGGTCAAGAATGGCTGCCACTTCTAAATCTGAGCGAGAACCAGGGACGCTTCTGGATTTATGACTCCCTTCTAAGTGAATATGCCGTACTCGGATATGAATACGGCTACTCAGTTCAGCGTGAAGATGCTCTGGTACTGTGGGAAGCGCAGTTTGGTGACTTCGCAGACGGTGCACAAACTGTAATCGACGAATACATCTCCTCATCTGAGCAGAAGTGGGGACAGCGTTCCTCTGTTGTCATGCTTCTTCCTCACGGTTATGAAGGACAGGGTCCTGACCACTCTTCTGCACGCATTGAGCGCTTCCTGCAGCTCTGTGCTGAAGACAACATGATTGTTGCTCGTCCTTCTACACCTGCTTCCTACTTCCACCTGCTTCGCCGCCAGGCATACTCACAACCACGCAAGCCACTGATTGTGTTCACTCCTAAGGCAATGCTCCGCTTACGAGGCGCATCAAGCAACGTTGAAGATTTCACGAGCGGTGTCTTCGAACCTGTTCTTGATGACCCACGCCAGCTTGACCGCAATGCTGTCAAACGCGTGATCCTGACTGCTGGTAAGCCCTACCACGACCTCGTCGCTGAGCTGGAGAAAGCTCCGAACCCCGACATTGCAGTGGTTCGCCTTGAGCAGTTCTATCCTGCACCGATGCAGCAGCTCAATGCAGTGCTTGCAACCTACCCCAACGCTGAATTGGTGTGGTTCCAGGACGAGCCTGCAAACCAGGGCGCTTGGCCTTTCATGTTGCTAGAGGTCTCACCTAAGCTCGAAGGCCGAGTTCTGCGAAACGTTTCGCGACCTGCATCTGCCTCACCAGCAGTAGGTTCTGCAAAGCGTCACGCAGTTGAAGCAGCTGAGATTCTTCAACGCGCACTTTCCTTGAGCTAAGCGTTAACTGAAGTGGCCCACAAGTTTCAGCTTGTGGGCCACTTTTGTTTGTAGGACTAATGCTTTTGCATACTCCTGAGCTTGATTAAAACCTCTTGCTTTAGATCTTCAGGCGCAGTCTCCTCACAAGCCCGTTTCACAGCTTCAGTGAGGACAACACCGACTCGGTGTTCATCTGCACAATCAGGGCAGTTTTCCATGTGCTCACGAATATCTGCTGCTTCTTCACTGCAAAGTTCATTGTGGAGGTATTCTTCAAGGTCCTTTTTGGCCTTCTCGCAACCGCAGTCACCCATTATTTTTCCTTTCCGAAACCTTGTTCGCGTGCATAGTCAGCTAATTGTTCTCTGAGGAGTTTTCTTCCTCGATGAAGTCTGCTCATCACTGTTCCCGTTGGCGTGTCCATGATGTCTGCAACTTCTTGATAGGAATACCCTTCAACATCAACCAAATACACCGCAGCTCTGAAATCCTCTGGGAGTGCCTGCAGGGCATCTTTGATGGCACTAGCAGGCAAGTGATCAATGGCTTCTGCTTCAGCAGAACGACTTGATGTGGCCGTTCTACTTTCCGCATCCCCAAGTTGCCAATCTTCTAATTCTTCGAGTGGCGAGTAATAAGGCTGGTTCTGTTGCTTGCGGTATTGGTTGATGTAGGTATTTTCCAGAATGCGGTGCAGCCACGCTTTGATATTTGTTCCCTGCTGGAACTGATCAAAAGCGGCAAACGCTTTGAGATAGGTTTCTTGCACTAAATCGTTGGCATCAGCTGAATTGCCAGTCTTGCGCATGGCATGCGCATAAAGCTTGTCAATGTGCTCCATTGCTTGCTCTTCAAAGAGTTGGCTACGGGCGGAGGCTGCAGAAGTCATTACTAACAAGCCTACGCCTGCCCGCTTTTCTAACAGCACTGTTGCCATAGTGAGCACTCCTAACTAATCCTCGATAACCTAGAACAGATGCAGACAACTCCTTATTCCCGGCCTGAATTTGACCCTTACGGGTCAAATGATGTTCCCGAGGACACAACCGCGCACTGGAAAGCCCCTCTAGCTTCGTCAGCGGTTGTTGGGTCACTGCAAATCCCAGGTTCGAAGTCACTGACAAACCGTGAGCTTGTTCTCGCTGCTCTTGCGGACGGGCCTTCAATCATTCATCGCCCACTGCATTCTCGCGACAGCAGACTCATGATTGAAGCTCTCAGGTCACTTGGAACAACTATTGAAGAGGTCCCTGGCGATGGGGCTTTCGGCCCAGATTGGAAGATCACCCCAGGTGAACTCACCGGCTCAACAACAATCGATTGCGGTCTCGCCGGAACAGTCATGAGGTTTATGCCACCAGTTGCTTCTCTTGCGCTGGGCCCAACAACTTTTGATGGCGATGAGGGTGCCCGCAGACGCCCCATGGCAACCACAATCTCCTCTCTTAAAGCACTGGGCGTTGATGTTGCTGATGAGGGTCGTGGCTCTTTGCCATTTACTGTTCACGGAACAGGATCAGTTACTGGGGGCAAGCTCACCATTGATGCGTCCAGTTCTAGCCAGTTTGTTTCAGGTTTACTTCTCTCAGCGACTCGCTTTGACCAAGGACTAGACCTCAGACATTCCGGCGAACGCCTTCCCAGTCTCCCCCACATCGAAATGACTCTCGAAGTGCTCCACAAGCGAGGTGTTCAGGTAGAGAATCCCGAGGTTGGCCATTGGATTGTGAAGCCTGGCCCTATCTCCGCGCTCGATATTCAGATCGAACCTGACCTCTCCAACACTGCACCATTCCTTGCTGCTGCGGTTGTGACCGGCGGAAGCGTCACCATTTCTGGCTGGCCTGAACACACTACTCAGGTGGGTAATGACTTGCTCGAAATACTGCCACTCTTTGGTGCAGAGGTTACGCAGGAAGGTGACAAAGTCACAGTCTCTGGAAATGTTGATGCTTCAGGCAAACCCTTCATTTCTGGCATCACACTCGATCTCACTACAGGCGGGGAATTAGCGCCAGCTATTGTCTCAATAGCTGCATTAGCCTCTAGCCCCAGCGCTATCAACGGCATTGGCCACATTCGCCACCATGAGACGGACCGTCTGGCAGCCTTGGCAACAGAGATCAACAAGCTTGGCGGCAAAGTGACTGAGCTTGAAGACGGCCTGCATATTGAACCAGCTCAGCTGCATGGTGGGGTGTGGCACAGCTATGAGGACCACCGCATGGCAACCTCAGGAGCCATTATTGGCCTCGTGGTTCCAGGTGTTGAGGTAGAAAACATTGCGACAACCTCCAAGACACTTCCTGAGTTCCCTGAGTTATGGTCGAGTCTTGTGGAGCCACAACGGCCATGAGTTGGTGGAACTCCGACTCTGATGAAAGCTCACTAGGTGAGCAATATGACGAATCCGATATTCGGATACGACCCAACCCCAAAGCAAACAAACCCCGTACAAAAACTCGTCCAGATCATGCTGACGCTGTTCAAGGCATGGTCACTGGTGTTGATAGAGGCCGATACGCCGTACTCATCAATGAGATATCTGTGACGTGCTCTCGAGCTCGTGAGTTGAGCAAAAACGCGATTGTCGTGGGAGACATTGTCAATGTTGTTGGAGATGTGACAGGTAGCCCTGGATCACTTGCACGTATTGTTCGCGTAGAACCCAGGAAAACAGTACTTCGACGAAGCGCTGATGACACAGACGAAGTTGAACGCGTCATTGTTGCGAACGCAGATCAGTTACTCATCGTTATTGCCGCAGCAAACCCTGAACCACGAGTTCGCTTGGTTGATAGGTATCTCGTAGCAGCATTTGATGCAGGAATTACTCCCCTATTGGTCGTCACAAAGTGTGACACACACGACCCCAGCGAATTCCTCGCTAACTTTGAAGGCTTGAATATACCCATCTTCCTAAGCGGTACTGACCAAGTTCCAGTTGAAGATCTTCAAAAGTGTTTGGTGGGACACACCACTGTGGCAGTCGGGCACTCTGGCGTTGGAAAGTCAACATTGGTCAATGTTCTAGTCCCCGATGCTAAACGTGCGACGGGTCACGTGAATGAAGTAACTGGTCGCGGTCGTCACACATCCAGTTCAAGCATTTGCTTCAAACTTGAAACGCCCTTTGGGAATGGCTGGATCATTGATACGCCAGGAGTGCGCTCCTTTGGTTTGGGCCATGTAAACACGGCTAACGTTTTGGGTGCGTTTCCGGATCTTCTAGAAATCGCACAAAACTGCCCGAGGGGATGTTCGCACTCTGCAGATTCACCCGACTGTGATTTAGATAGTGCGCTGAGTAACGGTACTAATCCAGCCCAAATTGGCAGGCTTGATTCTTTCAGGCGACTCGTGGTTTCAATGAGCTAAGAACTGAAATCTAGTGACCCTTTGATGCATAGAAGGCTTCAGTGGCGTCCTTGGTCGGTGCCCACCATGCTTCATTGTGTTTGTACCACTCAATTGTTGAAGCGATTCCTGATTCAAAGTCAGCATGAGAAGGCTTCCAGCCCAGCTCAGTTCGTAGCCTGGTGGAGTCAATAGCGTAGCGAAGGTCGTGGCCAGCTCGATCGGTTACGTGGTCATATGCATCGGCGGGCTGACCCATCGTGGTGAGGATAAGTTCAACAACCTCTTTGTTGTTCTTTTCTCCGTCAGCACCGATGAGGTAGGTCTCTCCGATGACACCTTTATCAACAATCGTCATAACTGCGCTGGAATGGTCGTCTGCGTGAATCCAGTCCCGGACGTTCTCGCCTGCGCCATAGAGCTTTGGGCGAATTCCGCGAATCACGTTCGTGATCTGACGAGGAATGAACTTCTCAACGTGTTGGTAGGGCCCGTAGTTGTTAGAACAGTTGGAGATTGTTGCGCGAACGCCAAAAGAGCGAACCCATGCACGAACCAGGAGATCACTTCCTGCCTTAGTGGAGGAGTAGGGGCTCGAAGGGTTATAAGGAGTTGATTCGCTGAACCGTTCGGGGTCATCGAGCTCTAAATCTCCATAAACCTCATCTGTGGAGATGTGGTGAAGTCTGGTGTCGTACTTACGGGCTGCTTCCAGCAGTGTGTAAGTACCAATGATGTTGGTCTCAAGGAAAGGACGTGGGTTGTCCAGGGAGTTGTCGTTGTGAGACTCTGCAGCGTAGTGGACCACTGTGTCGTGTTTACTAAATAGCTGGTCTACGAGCTCAGCATCCCGGATATCGCCGTGCACAAAGTTGAACCTGTTGGAAGGAAGGTTTTCCAAAGATGCCTTGTTACCTGCATAAGTGAGGGCATCGAGAACAGTAACTTCATGGTCGGTGTTGTCCAAGAGGTAGTGCACAAAGTTTGAACCAATAAAACCTGCACCACCAGTGACCAGAATCTTGCTCACAACAACACCTCAACAAACTAACTTCAATGTGAATCACCAGTTTATCTGGCTTGTCAGCAGTAGCAGAGATTCTCTGTGCCTTATACGCTGGAGGCATGAGCACACGACTTGAAGCTGGACAAACTGCACCCTCCTTTACCCTGCCTGACCAGGATGGCAAATCTGTCAGCCTGAGCGACTTTGCAGGGAAGAAAGTTATCCTCTACTTCTATCCTGCCGCGTCCACACCTGGCTGCACCAAGCAAGCTTGTGATTTCCGCGACAACCTAGATCTACTTGCAAACAAGGGCTATGTCGTTCTTGGAGTTTCAAAAGACCCACTGTCGAAGCTCAAAAAGTTTGAGGCTAATGAAAGTTTGACCTTCCCCCTCCTGAGTGATCCCGAACTTTCGGTTCACAATGCATACGGAACTTATGGCGAGAAGTCCATGTATGGAAAGACCGTTATGGGTGTCA
Source organism: Aurantimicrobium sp. MWH-Uga1 (assembly GCF_003325955.1). NCBI lineage: Bacteria > Bacillati > Actinomycetota > Actinomycetes > Micrococcales > Microbacteriaceae > Aurantimicrobium > Aurantimicrobium sp. MWH-Uga1. The sequence goes on from NZ_CP030929.1 coordinate 1,247,660, forward strand.
TCCGTTCCACTTTTGTTATTGATGCGTCAGGAAATATTGAGCTTGCTCTGTATAACGTTAAAGCGACGGGACACGTTGCTTCTTTGATGTCAAAACTAGGCCTGTAATCACAAATAAGTCATACTTATAGCAACACTCATCTTCACGACTTAGAGGTCTGATATCTGATGTCCAAAGACATCGTTGGTTACGAAACACAACTTGCAGAATCCATTCGCGCATTCCGCAAGTCAAGAGGTTTGTCTCAGGCAGACCTTGCCCAAAAAGCGGGCCTTGACAGAAAAACTATCAACAGGATTGAAAACGGGCATTATTCACCCACCATGTCGAATTTTTTCAATATCTCCAAAGCTCTTGACGTTGAACCACAAGATCTCCTAACACCAACTGTCTGTACCTCAAGCTAATTTCACTAATTAAGTTGACTTTGCTCCGTCCGGGACAAAGAAACGATATATTAGTGAGACAGTCATGGTACAAAATATGGGGGAATCGGTGGGCATTACGTCCATTCTTGAAACGTTGGATAGCGCAGGATGTGGCTACACAATCGACTCATTCAAAGTCGGCCCATTTCAAGAACGTGCGATTCAATGGGTAGCAGCTAGGCCAATTCTTTTTGGGGAAGAACAGGCCTGGCCCCCTATTTCCGAACCCCTCGAAGAGCTTCCTGAAAGTCACATGCTTGAGTTAGGGCTGAGTAACTCACATGGAAAAGTCAAAGAGTGCCCTTTCCAGCCACACTTGTGCCCTGGGGAACATTTGGTTGCCAGTGGCGTTGGAGTAGTTAGAAGTTAGAGCTTTTCTTCACGTGACGATCGGACGATAACGATCATTACCAGGACGATCGTCAGAATTGAAAGCGTGGCAAGAGTCCACCCCACTGATTGCCACTCGGATATTCCTGGAATAAACGATGTTGCAGCCGCAAATTGCAATATTTGCCAGGTAACAATTGCGCCCTTGGTCCAAGCTTGCTCTCTGAAAGTTCCAATAGAGGCGATGGCAAGTCCTAGGGCAATAAGCAAAGTGATTGCAAAAATAACTATTGCCCCGGCAACGTTAGAAACTTCTTGCACAAACAATTGAGAAAAGAAATAAAGGGCGCCTGCAAGAACAAATAATGATTCCAAACCAACCAACGATGCAAGCAGAATGACTAGGGCCCTACTTTTGGCATTTTTACCACGCTGAGGGTCCAAATTGGTGGGTTTTTCTCCCGAATTCATCTGAATTGCCTATTTTCTCTGAAAAAAGTCTTGACCTTAACTTGAAGGCGTGTCACCATTATCTAAGTCGATAAGTCCCCACGTCGAGGTGGGCAAGACATTTTCGCTCTGAAAATGGCCTTGGGACTGACTATCGACAGCCATTCGAATCAAGTCCGAATGTTCTTTTGTCTTTTTTAGCATGCCCACAAACAAGGAGTACCATCATGGATTGGCGTAACGACGCAGCTTGCCTCACGGTTGACCCAGAGCTGTTCTTTCCCGTAGGCAACACCGGCCCAGCTGTCGACCAGATCGACAAGGCGAAGGTCGTCTGCTCACGCTGCACCGTCACCGAAATGTGCCTCCAGTATGCGCTCGAGACCGGTCAGGACTCTGGTGTGTGGGGTGGACTCAGCGAAGACGAGCGCCGCGCACTCAAGCGCCGCGCAGCACGTGCACGTCGCGCAAGCTAATTAACTCTTCACAATATGCTCACAAGCTCAATGCTTGTGAGCATATTTATTTAAGTGACTTTTGGAGCATCACGGTTCCAAGCCAACGGTCAAACTTGAAACCAACGCGCCCCATCCGCCCTATTTCTTTGAAACCAAAATCCTTATGAAGTTTGAGCGAAGCTTCGGCTCCACCGTCAGCTATCACGGCAATCATTTCCTTGAGGCCAACCTGTTCAGAACGTGAAATCAGTTCTTTCATGAGAGCTTTGCCTAAGCCTTTTCTCGTGGATGCTGCCCGGAGATAGACAGAATTCTCTACAGTGAACCGGTAAGCACGCTTTTGCTTCCAGGGCGTAACCAGCGCATAGCCAAGGACTTGTTGTCCCGGAGACACGGCAACAATAAATGGCATGTTGAGCTTCTGAAGATAGGCAAACTTTTTCTTCCACGCCGTCAAGCTCATTTTGTTTTCATCGAAAGTCACCACGGAGTTCATGACGTAGTAGTTATAGATTTCCTGAATGTCAGGAAGGTCGGACTCTCGGGCTTCTCTGATTTCAAAAGAGAAAGGCGCCTCAGGCTCCGGCTTCTTTTGAAGATGCCGTGGCAACTGCCGCGGTTTGAGATATTCCTCTGGAAGCACGTGCCCAGCCTAACCGACTAGAACAACGCTGAATAGCTTGGCAACGCCCAATTGATGGGCGTCTGGCCAAGCTCTTCAAGAGCTTTATTGACTTTGCTGAATGGCCGAGATCCGAAGAATCCTCGCGAAGCAGACAACGGGCTCGGGTGAACAGATTCAATAAGTACTGATTTGTCCAGATAATGCTTTGCAGATATCGCGTCGTTGCCCCATAAGACTGCGACGAGTGACTTATCTTTTCTGTTATTGAGAGTAGATAAAGCTTGTGCCGTGACTTCTTCCCACCCAATTCCGCGAAGAGACCCGGCTGTACCGGATTCAACCGTGAGGACTCTGTTCAAGAGCATGACGCCCTGCTCAAACCAGGGTGTGAGGTCACCATTGGATGGTTGGGGGCACCCAATATCCGTTTGTAGTTCCGTGAATATGTTCCTCAAGCTTCGAGGCAGTTGGCGTTGTTTTGGAGAGACCGAGAAAGACAACCCAACCGCATCTCCTGGCGTTGGGTAAGGGTCTTGCCCAAGGATCACAACCCTGACTTCATAGAAAGGAATTGTGAACGCACGCATGACTTTGCGTGGCTTCGGAAAGATAGTTTTCCCTTGATCTAGCTCTCGTGTAAGTCGTGATTGGATCTCAACAAGAACTGGTTGGACAGGCTGAAGTGGCTCAACCCAACTCTGATGAATAAGCCCTGATTGTGCTAATTCCTCAAGATTGAGGCTGAGAGTCATCTTTGTGTTCTGAAGAATGCCCCGAATGGGAATTTTGGTGAGCTTGGTGATCAAGACTTCGCTTGTGAACGCTCTGAACTTTCTCGGTGAGGTAAGAAATAACTGTGGCCGTCGTAGCACCTACGATGATCATGCCACCGAGCATGAGCAATGAGGCATAAATGCGGCCAAAGATGGTGACGGGAACCATGTCGCCATAGCCCACAGTCGTAATGGTTTCGATTGCCCACCAGACTGCATCACCGTAGCTGGTGATGCTGGCTCCTGGTGCTCTACGTTCTGCCCCGTAAACAGCGAGTGACAAAACGTAGATATACATCAGTGCAAACGAAGCTGCATAGGCGACCAAACGAGCTCTGACGGAGGATCCCTGCTTTCCTCTAAACCAACGCAGTCGCGATAAATACATCAAAAGAAGGAAAGGTCTCGTGAAAGGGATTGCCATAGAAATGAGGTCAATGACGTTGCGCTTAAAGAAGACCCGCTTATCGTTCGACAGCGTGAGACGAACGAAATAGTCAATGATGAACGTAATCCAGATAACTCCCAGCATTACAAGGATGTACTTGTCTATTCCCTGGGTGAATACCTCATCGTTGAGAATCAGGACGGAGTATCCCAAGAGAAAAATAAACGACAAAAAGATAAAAGGAAGCGTGGTGTATTTCTCCCACGTAATCTCTTTTGGACTCCGTGTGTCTTCCACCAACATGCCGTCTGCGTTCATTACCAGTGGCTTGGGACTCTTTTCCATAGTTCTAGGCTAGTAAATATGAGCACACAACGGGTCGCGTTATGGGATAACGCCCGATTTGGTGCCATTGCCCTCATGGTTGCTGGTCACACTCTCACCAAGATGGTGGGAGAAAATGATGCCGCATTTACTCTTTATGTCTTCATCTATGCCTTCCACGTCCCCGTGCTTGTGGCGGTTTCTGGTTACTTCACCAAGGGAACAGCACCAGATGACAACAGAATCAGATCAGTCTTTACAGACATCCTTGTTCCGTATCTCATCTTTGAAGTCATTTGGTCAGTAGTCCTGTTTCTCTACAACGGCAGCTTCCGTCTGGACGTCACTCGAGCGTCATGGACTTTATGGTTCTTGCTTGCGTTAGCAATTTGGCGGATTATTCTGCCCTATCTTGTTGCATTGAAATATCCCTTGCTGATTAGCATCGTGATCTCAATCGCAGCAGGTTACTTCCCTATTGATCAAACTTTCTCAGCAGCCCGCGTGCTGGGTTTCTTGCCTTTCTTTGTTTTTGGCTGGCAGCTGCGCCAATGGAATCTCGGCGAGCGCTGGATTGCTCTTGGTTCTCAGTCAGTCATTCGCTGGCGCCTGGCAGCAACGACGTTCATGTTGGCCGTTGCCGTTGCTATTTCGATAAGCGTTCCATTTTGGCGGGAAGTGCAGATTCGTAGCTTCATTACCTATGACGCAGGCTATTCGTCATTTGGCTACGACCAGTGGTGGTCCGGCGCTGTGCGCCTTGCCGCCATGGTTGTAGCAGCCGGCATGATTATGGCTTTCCTCATTCTGATTCCTCGGGAACAGACCTGGTTTACCCAGTTCGGGCAAGCGACGATGTATGTCTACTTACTGCACACTTTTGTGCTTTACCCACTTCGTGAATATGGCGTCCTTGATGGCGAGCGCCCCTTCTGGTACATCTTGCTTGCTGTCGTTCTCTCTTTTGGTTTGACCGTTGCGTTGTCGACAAAACCGGTGGTCAAACTGTTCAAACCTCTGGTTCAACCCAACCTCAATTGGCTCTTTGTTACACCCCGTGACGCTTCCCGTTGAGTAGCTTTCTTTCTGGGCGTAACGTCAAAGCAAGTTTTGATTACCCAAATAAGGAGCACACCATGAGCGACAACCAAGCCAACTGGAAGTTTGAAACCAAGCAGATTCACTCTGGAGCACAGCCAGATCCAGTGACTAACGCTCGTGCTACCCCGATTTACCAAACCACTTCTTACGTGTTCAACAACGCCGAGCACGCTAAGAACCTCTTTGCTTTGGCAGAGTTTGGAAACATCTACACCCGCATCCAGAACCCTACTCAGGATGTTGTGGAGCAGCGTGTAGCTGCTCTCGAAGGCGGAACCGCAGCACTTCTTGTTTCTTCAGGCCAGGCCGCAGAAACTTTCGCAGTGCTCAACATTGCCGAGGCTGGCGACCACATTGTTTCTTCCAGCTCCATCTACGGTGGAACCTACAACCTGTTTAAGTACACCCTGGCCAAGCTCGGTATTGAAGTAACCTTCGTTGAAAACCAAGATGATGCTGACGAGTGGCGTGCTGCCGTTCGCCCCAACACCAAGCTTTTCTTCGGTGAAACCATCGGTAATCCCCGTATCAACATCTTGGACATCGGACTTGTTTCCAAAGTTGCTCACGAAGCTGGTGTTCCTCTCATTGTGGACAACACCATCGCTACCCCCTACCTGATCCGTCCTCTCCAGCACGGAGCTGACATTGTTGTACACTCCGCAACCAAGTTCCTAGGCGGTCACGGAACAGTCATCGGCGGAATCATTGTTGACGGCGGAAAGTTTGAATGGTCTAAGAACGTTGAGAAGTTCCCTGGCCTGACAGAACCTGACCCCTCTTACCACGGTGCAAGTTACACAACCGTACTTGGCGATTCGATTGCGTACATCATCAAGGCACGTGTCCAGTTGCTGCGTGACCTTGGTTCATCTATTGCTCCTGCAAGCGCATGGCAAATAATCCAAGGAATTGAAACCTTGAGCCTGCGTATTGAACGTCACGTTGAAAATGCGACCGCTATTGCTCAGTGGTTAGAAGCACACCCCCAGGTTGCTTCCGTGAACTACGCAGCATTGCCTTCAAGCCCGTGGTACACCGCAGCAAACCGCTATGCCCCCAAGGGCGTTGGTGCTGTGCTCTCCTTTGAACTCAAGGGAGGAGTTGAAGCAGGTAAGGCATTTGTTGACAACTTGGATCTCTTTAGCCACCTCGCAAATATCGGTGATGTTCGCTCATTGGTGATCCACCCAGCATCTACAACCCACTCACAGCTCACTCCAGAACAGCAGCTCACCACTGGTGTGACTCCTGGATTGGTTCGCCTTTCAGTTGGACTTGAGAACATCGACGACCTCAAGGCAGACCTCGAAAAGGGTCTGGCCGCTGCGGCTTCGATTTGAGTAGGAACGTATCTTGACGAATCCGCAGCTTAGATTCACCAGCCGTGAATAGCCAGAACAAGTCAAAAGCTTGCTAGCGTTACTATCTTGAGGGCTGACATATTCAGCTATCCATAGAGCTGAATTCGAGAGGCAGTCTTGGCAATTTCCACTAGTTTTCGTTTGTGGGCTTCCCTACTTGTAGTTGTGCTTTCAATAGTGGGATTTCAATTGTCAATTCTCACTACATCTATGTTGTTTGTGCTCAGTTTTGCAGTCTTGACTTTTCTTTACGCCAAGAGATTGGGGTTGGTTCTTTCCGGTACTACAGCATTCCTAATGTTGGGGTCAACTGTTCTTGTTTCAGGACTGCTAGGTACATTTATCCAAACACAATACGTCCAAACAATTGCAGTTTCATTGTGTCTGGTGACTTTTGTCGCAATTGGAATTGAGTTTGCAACTCAATCAAAGGCGATTGAAATAACAGCTGTCCTAGGTTGGGGAAGAGCCCAAACAACTTCTCTTATTGGGCCTCTCTTTTTTGTCATTTCTTTCCTAGCTTCAAGGTTTTTGCCGCAGGGTAACAAATTTGCCTGGGTAATGAATAATGACGCAGTCAATAACATCCTCATGGTCAGGGACTTAACAAATGACGGCGGCATACTCATCGGCGATGGAGGAAATCCTGTCCCCTTTACCACTTCCTTACTCTCAATATTTCTGGTTCAGCCAAATACCGACTACGAAAAACATGGAAATCTCATGGCTGATGTCCTCGGAATGCAGATGTATTGGCTCTTCACTGGAATTCTTCTCGGGTTAGCTGCTGGTCTGCTGGCAGCAGAGATTTCCCGGCGTCAGAACCTTTCCCAGAAATGGCAGATTCTTTCTGCTGGAGTTGCTTCCTTTGCTACAACAATGTGGTTCATTGTTGGATATCCGATTGAATACGGTTTTCTTAATGCTGCGCTGGGGCTGGCACTTCTTTTGGTTGCCACACTCGCTTTTCAATTCCAGGATGAGCAGCCTGCTGCAGTTCTTGGTGTTTTATTTCTGTCATCTCTACTCATCATTGCTACATGGACGCCAACAGTGATATTTATTCTTGCGTTCATAGCGATTGTTGTTGTCAGACAGAGAAAAACCATTTTTGTGCCAGATTTATCTGTTCTGTTTACTTGGGGTTTCCCAATGGTCATCACAATAGCTTTTGGCCTAGTTATTACAATCCCAAGTTTTATAAGGACCTCTTCGCTTTTGTCTTCTCCAGGGGGCGTTGAACATATACCGACTGCGATGTTGTGGCTAATTCCACTCTGCTTGGTATTGATTAGCCTGGTTGTATTTGGACCGAAGTCATACAAATTTATTGCATACTCCTCTGTGGGTATTGCCCAACTTATTGCAGTGAATGGACTTCTATTTCTCAATCGAAACTTAGACGACCCTTGGACCTATTACCCATTCAAGATGCTCTGGTTTGGCTCGGCATTCATTTGCCTAATTATCATTCCAATCGTGTTTGTATTCATAAGTAAACAGAAGCAAAAAATACTGCGTTACTCTCTTGCTTCGCTCTTTACATTCACCTTGTTGCTAGCACTCAACTGGTCGATTCCAAAACCCTCGACATTTGCTTTGAAAGATATATCTTCGATTTTCTTTTCCCCTCAAGGGGAGCTGTTTAATGATGAAGTCGCAACTCTAATGTTTAGGGACGACAACGAATCCCTCGTTGTTTATTGGATTTCGCGACGTGGCGATCAAGCTAGTGCTCTGAATTTTTGGAATATTTCGAATTGGGCCAATTCATTAAAACCGGATGTTTATGACATTCGATACCTTGCCTACTATTTGCCGCCAACAGACCCAAGACTGCTCTGCGACTTGGCTAGTTTGGCCAAAACTGAGCTAAAGGTTGTTTCCTCTGATGATGATTTACAGTCGGGCTTAGACGACTTTTGTCCTGATTTGCCCATTTCCATATCACGCGGCTAATTCCCCTGCAATTACTCTAAATAGCTGGGGTAGTCTCTTCACATGGTTGAAACGTTGATTGAAGTTGATGACCATGGTCACATTCGGCATTTGCAACTCAACCGTGCCGAAAAAATGAATGCCGCCAATCGGCAGATGCTCTCCGAGCTTTCTCTTGCCTACGCTGAGGCAGACCGTGACGACAATGTTCGGGTTGTTGTGGTCTCTGCCGCGGGTGAGCATTTCACAGCAGGTCTAGATCTTGCAGATGTGTTGGGAACTGCAAATGAGTCAGGACTTCAGCTCACACCAGCTGGAGGGATAGACCCCTGGGGTATCACCACTGAGCCCATTTCAAAGCCTGTGGTTCTGGCAGTTCAAGGAACCTGTCTCACTCTCGGCGTTGAACTCATTTTGGCTTCAGAACTTTCTGTTGCCGACGAGACAACAGTTTTTGGGCAACTGGAAGTCACGCGCGGAATCATGCCTTTTGGCGGTGCGACCACGCGCTTTCCTGCTCGGGTTGGGTGGGCTAACGCGTCTCGGTATTTACTCACTGGTGAAACGTTCAATGCTGAGGAAGCACTGCGTATTGGCCTCATTAATGAAGTTGTGCCTCGGGGCACTCAAGTTGAACGCGCACTGGAGCTTGCTACTCTCATTGCTGATCAGGCTCCCCTTGCTATTCAAGCAACACTGCGCAATGCTCGAATGGCTCGAGCGGCTATTGAAAAAGAAGCTTTGGGTTCATTGCCCCAGGAATTAGCTGGACTTCTCGCTAGTGAGGATTTCAAAGCAGGTGTTGCTTCCTTTGCGACGAGGTCAAAGCCAGAGTTCACTGGCAAGTAGGCTTAACGAACTATGGATTGGCAAGATTCCGCCGATAACCTGCCGTCAGGATTCATCACTGACGAGCAGGTTCGTTCTGTTGCCGGAAAACCTCCCGTCACCGGTGCGTGGCGCGATGGCGATGCACCAGGGAACCGCCAGTTTGCCAATCTAGGACCGTTTGATTTTGAATGTGGTGGCTCACTTCCCCACGTTCGCATTGCCTACGAAACCTGGGGAACACTCAACAACGCTAAAGACAATGCCGTTTTGGTTCTTCATGCCCTCACTGGTGACAGCCATGTTGTGGGGCCCGCCGGAGGCGGTCACACCACAGCTGGCTGGTGGAATGAAGTTGTTGGACCGGGGCTTGCTATTGACACTGACAAGTGGTTTGTTGTTGCACCCAATGTTTTGGGCGGTTGCCAAGGTTCTACTGGACCTGCATCGCTTGCTCCTGACGGATATGAATGGGGCTCTCGCTTCCCCTACACAACAATCCGTGACCAAGCGCGTGCCCAAGCACTTTTTTCTCAAGTAATTGGCATAGACAAGTGGGCGGCGGTTATCGGCGGCTCCATGGGGGGAATGCATGCACTCGAATGGGGTGCGATGTTCCCTGAGCGCGTCGAGCGCTTGGCGGTGCTTGCCGCACCGCCAGCAACAAGCGCTGATGAGATAGCTCTCAACACTGTTCAGATCGAAGCAATCATGCTAGATCCTGCTTTTCGCGCAGGGCACTACTACGAGGCAGCAGATGGCGTGGGCCCCTATCGGGGCTTGGCATTGGCTCGCAGAATTTCTTTCCAGAACTTCCGTACCCCCGCTGAGCTCAATGAGCGTTTTGATCGTTCCTCGCAAAGCGACATCAGTCCTTTAGGTAAGGGTGGTCGTTTTGCAGTGGCCAGCTATCTGGACTTCCATGGCAACAAATTCACTCGCCGCTTTGATGCCAACAGCTACGTCACCCTAGTTGAAGCCATGAACTCCCACGATTTGGGTCGTAATCGAGAAAGCATTGAATCAGTGCTGGAATCGATCACGATTCCCACACTGATTATTGGTATTGATAGCGACCGTTTCTTCCCCCTGGCAGGCCAACAACGACTCGCTGCCCACATCCCCGGAAACATCAACGGCGATGAGCCTGCGCTCTTGAAATCAGACTTTGGTCACGACGCCTTCTTGATCGAATCTGAATTTGTGGGAGAACAACTCAGCAGGCTTCTTGCAACCTAAGTGCGGTATTACTGCTTCGAGGTAAAGTCCTTGAGCCAATCAGTGAATTCGCTACCTAGGTCTTCACGCTCACTTGCGAGCTCCACAATTGTCTTGAGGTAAGAAAGTCGGTCACCTGTATCAAAACGGCGGCCTTCAAAGACCAGTCCAATAACTGGACCAGCTAATTCTGGGTGAGCCGCCATCTCATTCAATGCATCAGTGAGCTGATATTCCCCACCCAAGCCTGGCTTGAGGTTTCTGAGAACCTCAAAGACTCCTGGTTGTAATACATAACGACCAATCACAGCAAAGTTCGAGGGTGCCGCTTCTGCTGATGGTTTTTCAACGAGCTCTGAGACTTCTACGACGTTGTCGTGACGATTTGCTGGCCGAATAATTCCATACTTGTGAACGTCACTTTCAGGAACTTCCATCAACGCAACCACGTTGGCTTGAGTATTTTGGGCAATCTCAATCATGTCTGTGAGGAGAGTGCCGTTTGCTTCAATGAGATCGTCACCGAGAAGCACGGCAAACGGTTCATTGCCCACAAAAGTTTCGGCTTTCGAGATTGCGTGGCCTAGTCCTAACGGATCTCCCTGACGGACATAGTGCAAATCAGCAAGACCTGTTGCCTCTGCAACAACACCTAAACGATCATTGTCACCTTTTTCAATAAGAAGATTTTCTAGCTCAACCGCGCGGTCAAAATGGTTTTCTAAAGCGTTTTTGTGTCGTCCTGTAATCATGAGCACATGTGCAAGGCCTGCGCCAACAGCTTCTTCAACAACGTACTGAATCGCTGGCTTATCAACTACGGGCAGCATCTCCTTAGGTAATGCTTTTGTCGCAGGAAGGAACCTTGTTCCTAATCCTGCTGCAGGAATAACTGCCTTTGTAATGTTGCTCACGACTCAACACTACCTGCGAGGTTGTGAGGCAAGGACGTGGCTTTCGGCTTAGATTCATAAAGAATCCACACTGAAACTGCTAGAAGCACCACTTCTCCGATATTCCTCAACGTCAGCAGACTCAATTCAAGAGGTTGAACGCTCAGTAGACCTGCATAAAGGTAAGGGTAGAAGCTCTGTGTCAATGCCGCCAAGACCAGAGCGATTACTGCAGGGGCAAGGAAGCGTGCGCGCTCCATCACTAGCCCGGCAATAATGGGGGCAGCAAGCCAGCCGATGTATTGAGGCGAACCAACTTTGTTGAACACAATGAGGACCATAGTGAGTCCAAGCGCAACCGCGGGCAAAACATGGCTAGGACGTGAGCCCTTTCGATGAAGCAGCATTCCCCAGCCCAATATGCCCACAAATCCCAGAGCAATGAGGACCGAGGAGAGATCTGCAGCAATAGTCGTTCCTTCACCCGTTACTTGGAAGGTCAGAATGACGGTGTCGTAGTAAACGGCATAACCTTCCTGCCCCAGCGCAGCAAGCCAGAGAAAAGGAGTTGCGAGAGGAGCTTCTATTTGTAGGCCCCGCGTGGTTTGTTGTCCAAGGAAACTGAACAGGTTACTTGCACCACCCAGAATCACCGCAATGGCAAAAATCACTCCGGAGGTGACCAACACAGAGATAAAGACTGTTTTACGGCGATCAACGGCAACCAGCACAGCCGCTAATAGAGCAGCCGGAGAGACTTTGATCCATGTGGCAACAGTGAGCAATGCTCCCGCTACAGCCGGGCGTTCAACAGCAACAAGCAAACCGATTGTTGCCAAAGGAGTGATGACTGAATCTAGCCGCGCCACTGCAATAGGTCCCAACAGTAACAAAAAGGCGAGCCACCACCATGCAGCTATGCGTTGCACCTTGTTTCGGGTAGTTCCCCGAGCTGAATACAGCAAATACGCGAAGGCGGCGGCATTCAGAACAGTGACGAGAACTATCCAGCCCAGGGCATATAAGCCTTGCCCGGCAAGTAGCGGCAGCAATATGGGGACCAAGGCCAAAACGGGATAAACCCACACAGTGTCAATGCCGATTGTTCCTGCACCTTGAGCTGCTTGTGCTGCCCACATCTCATATACGAAAGAGACATCCCCGTATGGGACTGCTTCTGCGACGTAGCCTTGCCAGCCCAGCCAGACGCCGACCACAACAAAAACCGCCCACAACACTAGTGAGCTCCCCCAGATTCGTGACGTCATAACAGTGAAGAGCTGCCCTCTGATATCAGTTCATAAACAGCGTGGGATACCAGCTTGGCAACTTCAAGTGCAGGAAATGGGCCCTGCCTAGCAGCGCGAAGTCCTACTTGCCCATGAATATAGACACCGGTAGCTGCATATTCAGCAAGCTCTGTGAGTTGTGGAACTCGATTGTGGCTCTGCGTAGCAATGATAGCGGCAATAATTCCTGCGAGAACATCACCTGTTCCTGCTGTGGCTAACCACGTTGTTGGTGCTGTCACGCGGGTAATGAACCTGCCACCGGATTCATATTCAGGCGCAGCAATGATTGTTTCGTAGCCTTTGAGAACAACCACGACACCGAGTTCATCAGCTGCTCTGGCTGCCCAGCGCTCATTGGAGTCTTCGCCTTGAGGAACGAGTCGCTCGAGTTCTCCTTCGTGCGGAGTAATGACCGCTGGCGCAGATACTTGGTCCAATAAAACCAATCCCCCAGCATCCACGACTACGGGTTGAAGCCCCAAGCATGCACGAGCAAGATCAGGCAATTCTGGATTGAAATAGGGGTCTGCCACCATGCCAGAACCGACTAGCCAGGCATCGATGGCCCCAGAAACTGTCACTGTTTCAGGCCGTCTAGCCAGAACCAATGATGCAGGTTCTTTTTCGCCGAGGAATCTCACCATGCCGATGCCTGTGCGATGGGCTGCCTCGACTCCCAGAACAGCAGCGCCTGGATAGGTTGCTGATCCTGTAACTACTCCGAGTACCCCATGAGAGTACTTGTTGTCTTTTGGCGTGGGAATACGGATGTGCGCAGCTGCGTCAGCTGCTCCCCATTCGCCGATGTGATGCATGTTCCCAGTCTTGTTCATTTGGGAAAGAACTACCACCGGCGGGTGGCATCGTTGACTTCACCCACAAGCTCTTCAATGATGTCTTCCAGGAAGAGCACACCGGTCGTTTCCCCCTTGGCATCAACAACGCGAGCCAGGTGAATACCTGTGCGCTGCAGTTGAGCCAATACGTCTTCGAGATCAGTGGATTCACTCACGGAAGCTAGTTGCCTAATGCGCTTGGTTTTGATGGGACCTGTGTGGGTTCCTGCTTCAGAAATGTCATCGTCATAGGTGAGCACGTCTTTGAGGTGGATATACCCCATAGGTTCCTGTTGGGCATCACTGATGACGTAGCGAGAGAATCCATACTTCGCTACTGCCTGTTCCAGCTCACTCACGGTGGAGCTTTCACTCAGGGTGACCAAGTTATCTAGTGAAACTTTGATGTCGCCTGCTTTTTTCGTGGTGAAATCAAAGGCAGCAGAGAGGGTTCCCGAACTGTCCTCGATGGTTCCTTCTCGGGTGGAATGGGAAACAATCGTGGCTACCTCGTTGAGAGTAAAAACACTGTTTGCTTCTTGGCGAGGTTCAACCCGACACAACTTCAGCACACCGTTAGCTATCTCGTTCATGACCCAGATCACAGGCTTCACAACGCGTGCAATAAAGACCAAGGGCGGAGCAAGGATCAGGATGGCCTTGTCAGGAACGGAGAACGAGGCGTTCTTGGGAACCATTTCTCCAAAGATCACGTGCAAGAAGGTGACCAGCACTAAAGCGATGGTGAAGCTTATTGCTGAAATCCAGCCAGGTGCCAAGCCCGTTCCATACAGTGCCATCTCCATTAGGTGGTGAATGGCTGGTTCAGACACGTTCAAAATAAGCAGCGAAGCAACAGTAATGCCCAACTGGCTTGTGGCCAGCATCAAGCTCACGTGCTCCATGGCATAGAGCGCCGTCTTTGCAGAAGCTTTGCCCTTTTGCGCAAGTGGTTCAATCTGCGAGCGCCTCGCAGAGATGACAGCAAACTCTGCTGCCACGAAGAAAGCGTTGACGGCTAAGAGAACGACAAGCCAAATCAGTCCAGCCCAATCACTCATCGCTCTCACCACCCTCGTAAACAGGTGCGGGGGTGAAACGGAGACGATCGATGCGGCGTCCATCCATGCGAACGACCTTGAACTCTCCGCCAGGAACGTGGACAGTGTCTCCCTGTTCGGGAATTCGACCTAATTCACTCATTACGAAACCGGCTACGGTTTCGTAGTTCTCGTTTTCTGGGACGGTAATTCCAGCGCGCTCTTCGAGCTCATCTGGTCTGAGAGATCCAGGGAAGGTGAGGTAGTCAGCAGTGGAGACAATACCTGCGCGAGAGCGGTCGTGTTCATCGGCGACTTCACCCACAAGTTCTTCTACGAGGTCTTCGAGTGTGGCAATTCCTGCCGTGCCACCGTATTCGTCGACAACCATGGCCATCTGAAGGCCTTTGCCACGCAACTCTGCCAAGAGAGCATCAAGAGACATGGTGTCTGGAACTCGTAATGGCTCACTCATCAACGCAGAGACGGGAACTTCACTGCGTCGCTCACGCGGAACAGATATTGCGTTCTTGACGTGCACAACACCGACAACATCATCGAGGCTATCTTCGGCCACGGGAAAACGGGAGAATCCCGTTTTCCGGGCCAACTCAAGAACGGCTCGAGCCGAATCTCCTGGTTCTAAAGATTCGATACGTAAGCGTGGGGTCATGACATCACTGGCAGAAAGTTCGCTGAATGCCAGAGTCTTGCCCAGCAAGGTTGCCGTATCTGCCTCCAAGGCACCCTCGCTGGCTGATCGTCGCAGGAGTGATGAAAGTTCTTCAGCAGAACGTGCCCCTGAGAGCTCTTCCTTGGGCTCTAAACCAAATCCTCGCAAAACCGAATTGGATAGTCCGTTGAGGAAAGAAATAACTGGTTTGAAGATGAACGTGAAAGCTGTTTGAAAAGGAATGACAACTTTGGCTGTGGCTTGAGGAATGGCCAGGGCAAAGTTCTTGGGAACGAGTTCACCAATAATCATTGAAAGTACTGTGGCTATCACTACCGCACTGACACCTGCAACGGTGCGAATAACGGCCTCATTCCACCCCAGCGAGGAAAGCGGTTGGAAAAGCAGAGCAGAAAGCGCAGGCTCCATCAAGAAACCTGTCAGCAACGTGGTGAGGGTAATTCCTAGCTGAGCACTGGAAAGATGCGTTGACGTGATCGTCAACGCTTTGATGGTCATGCTGAGGCCTTTGACGCCTCGCTCTCGCTGCGCTTCAAGTTCTGGGCGATCGAGATTGACTAAAGCAAACTCGGCAGCGACAAAGAACCCAGTTCCGACGGTCAGCAGGAGACCAAAGCCGAAAGCAATCCACTCGCTACCCACAAGAACCACCACGCTCTCTGCGTGAGCATGACAGAGCTATGTCGTGGTTTCGGGCTCGCGGGGGGTCGTCCATTGCTCTTGTAGTTTAGCGAAGAAGCTGAATAAAGCCTTGACGTACTACGAAGAGATGCTGAGAAACCGCAGAGGAACTTCAATAGACACATCAGTACCACCTTCAGGAGCTGGACCCCATTCGATACTGCCACTGAGCTCGCCTTGGATGAGTGTTTTCACAATCTGTGTGCCCAGTCCGTCTCCGATTTCTCCCTCGGGCAGTCCAGTTCCGTTATCGACAATGTGAACGCTCAAGAGCTCATCTGTGCGCTGGGCTTCAATAAGCACAGTGCCTTCACGCCCTGCTAGACCGTGCTCAACAGCATTTGTGACGAGTTCTGTGAGAGCAAGCGCCAGTGGGGTGGCATATTCGCTGGGAAGAACTCCGAAGCTTCCAGAAAGCTTCGGGTGAACTGTTGTTCCGTGAATGGCGGCAACTTCAGCACTGAGCATCAGTACTCGGTTAAAGACATCATCAAAGTCCACGTTTTGACTGAGGCCCTCAGACAGGGTGTCGTGAACCACCGCAATGGACGCAACGCGTCGCATCGCTTGGGTGAGTGCTTCACGCGCTTCGTCAGACTGAGTTCTGCGTGCTTGGATACGAAGCAGGGATGCCACTGTTTGTAGGTTGTTCTTTACACGGTGGTGAATCTCACGGATGGTGGCATCTTTGGTAATGAGTTCCATCTCTTGATTGCGCAACTCAGTGACATCGCGGCAGAGCACAATTGCACCGGTTCGCTCACCAAGGTGGCGAATAGGAATTGTGCGAAGCGAGATCGTCACACCCCTGGCTTCGATGTCTGCACGCCAGGGTGCTCGACCGGTCACAACGACAGGTAGTGACTCATCCACGTTGATTTTGCCTGTCAGCACACGAGTAGTGACCTCAGCTAGAGTTTCACCCTCGAGCTCATCATTGAAACCAATACGGTTGAAGGCTGACAGTGCGTTAGGGCTAGCAAAGGTCACCACCCCATCAACATCCAGACGAATCAAACCATCTGTTGCACGGGGTGCCCCACGTCGTGGCGAAGCAGCTGCTTCAAGGTCAGGGAAGTCTCCCGTGGCAATCATGTCAAAGAGATCATTGGCACAAGAATTGAACGTCAATTCCTGTCGACTGGGTGAGCGACTTTCGGAAAGGTTGGTGTGCAGAGAGATGACCGCAATAGGGCTGGTAGGTGCAGGGTCACTTGAGCCCTGGCGGACTCTGCGCACGACAGGAACGGCACGAACTCGAGTAGGAGTTTCTTCATACCACGCTGGAGAAGAAGACTCGATAATCTCTGAGGTTTCGTATGCTTCGTTGACCTGAGCTCGCCACTCTGCTTTGATTTTCTGGCCGACAAAGTCGCGATAGAACAAGGTGGCGGAGCTAGATGGGCGGGCGTGTGAGACTGCAACGAAGGAGCCATCGGTAGTGGGTGCCCACAACACAATGTCGGCAAAGGCCAGGTCAGCAATGAGCTGCCAGTCACCAATAAGCATGTGAAGCCATTCAATATCGGCGGCCGATCCAATTCCTTGGGCTTCCATGATGTTGCTAAGTGTCGACATACCTCTAGCCTAGAGTCATGCGTAAGAAGTGGTTGTGGCGAACACTGGCTGTTCTCGCCGGGATTATGGTGGTGACTGTTGTGGCATTTACGATAAGCCCCTGGCCCAGTGCCTTGATTATTCGTGAGGTATTCCAAGATGGCGCGAAAAAAGTAGCAGCCATCATGGCACCCTATGCACCCACCAGCGGTGTTGATTCTGTCTTGGACGTTCAATACGCCGAAGGCTCAACCGAGCCCTACGTCACACCATCCAGCTTTACGCAGCTGGACGTGTTTTTTCCCACGGGGACAACGGAACCACTAGGAACCGTGATTTGGACTCACGGAGGCGCGTGGATTTCAGGAAACAAGTCCAATGACCGTAGTTACTTTGAAATCTTGGCTTACAAGGGATACACCGTCGTAGGACTCAACTACACCTACGGGCCTGAAGCGCAGTACCCCACTGCAGTTTTTGAACTCAACCAAGCACACAAGTTTTTGCTCGAGAACGCAGACAAGTTCCACATCAACCCTGATGCGATTGTGCTCGCAGGTGATTCTGCTGGAGCGCAGCTGACCAGTCAATTGGCAACCATCATTACTAAGCCCTCTTATGCCGCTGGCATGAAGATCACACCTGCCCTTTCACCGGACCAGCTTCAAGGAGTTGTGCTCAACTGTGGCGTATATGAAGTGATGTCACTTCTGGGACAAAAGGGAATTTTGGGCTGGGGTGATGACGCATCACTCTGGGCGTACACCGGAGACCGCGATCTAGCTAACTCTGCGGCCGTTGCGGAAATGTCCACTATCCACCACGTGGATGGCAACTTCCCCGCAACCTACATCTCTGGCGGTAATGCTGACCCACTGACGGCTGAGAACTCCAAGCCATTCGCTGCAAAGCTGAAGTCACTGGGTGTGAACGTCACGGAGCTGTTCTGGCCGGATGACTACACCCCGCCACTACCACACGAGTACCAGTTCAGGCTGAATCTTGATGCTGCTCAAACTGCTTTGACCGAAACGCTTGCTTTCTTGGACGAGAGAATTGGTTCAAGCACACAGAACTAATTTGTCAGTGGGTCATGCGAATATTCATGAATGAACCCGAAACCCAGCGCAATTATTTACGTTGACGCATTCAATTTGTACTACGGGTCACTTCGCGGGATGTCATTTAAGTGGCTTGATTTAGAGGCTTTGTTTGACCGGTTGCTTCCAGATTTTGACGTTATTTCCATCTACTACTTCACTGCGCGGCTGCGAGAAAATGCGAATCCTCGAGACCCAGATGCCCCAAACAGGCAAAAGACTTATCTCAAAGCACTTTCGACGCTGAAAAGGGTCAAAGTGGTCTACGGGAACTTTTTAGTTCTTCCGTCTTGGGCTCCCAAACGAAGAAGGTCTCGTATTGCAGGTTTCAAGTTGCCAAAAAGTTGGAGCTTTGGTCGCAACACCAAAATCTGGAAAGTAGAAGAAAAAGGATCGGATGTTTCTCTTGGTTCAAGAATGACTATTGATGCTTCTAATCAAAAAGCTGACTTGTATGTGATGGTCTCAAGCGATTCTGATCTGGCTCCAACAATTGACATGATTCTTTCGGAAACAGACGCAAGGATTGCCCACTGTCCTCCTCGACCTAACAAAAGCAAGCGGCTTAGCGCATGCGATTTTGTATTCACTATCCGAATTTCACATGGCGCATTAAGGGATTCCCAGCTGCCTACTGAGATTGTTCTTCCAAATTCCGGAGCAAAAATAAGCGCACCCATAAGTTGGAAAAAATAACGCCCCGAGTTGAATTCGGGGCGTTAGGCCCAGAGACGAAACCCTGGGGGTGATATACATCAAAGATATCAGACTCCTCTGACAGTGATTCGAAAATGTTTCACAACTTTGTTGTCAAGCAACATTTCTTTGAAGTTGAAGCCCTTGTGCAATTCCAGCAAACTTCTTGCGCACCTTGCTGTTGTGAGCCGACATGCTCAATGGTTTTCCGCTTGCGTAGCTAGCGTTGAGTGCTTTCTCATCCAGAGGGAGCTCGTACACTTCGTGCAAACCAGCAAAGCGGCTTAGTGTTTGTGCCGCATGGGAGCTTCCTCTGGGATCAAGTCCAGTTCTGACTTTGTTCACCACAATCAATCGCAGTGACTGAGGGTAAAGATCAACCAGGACATCGTGAGCGCGAATAAACCGAGCTATGCCTAGCGCATCAGCACTGGCAACCTCCACGATGCAATCAGCATGCTTCAGAACTGTGAGAGTAGCCGCATTGCGTCTGGGGGCGAAAAGATCACTGGTGATTTCTTCATCTGTTTCTAGGTTGAATCCCACATCGACAACAATCACGTCATAAGTTTCTGCGGCACAGGCCAGAACATTCTTGACCCGCTCTGCCGTGAGCTCTGGCCACCTATCCGTTCTGGTTATCCCCGATAGAACGCGCAGCTTCCCAGCTGATGTTGAGACGGAGTGAGAGAGATTTTCTATGTCTCCCGCTGTGAGAGTTCCAGACTCTGCTAAGCGGCATGCTGCTGCAAAGCCAGCCGCATCATCGATGAGTCCGAGTGTGGGAGCAATGGCTCCGCCATAGCCATCAGCATCGATAAGGAGCACCGATTGTCCCATCTCAGCTAACTCAGCTGCCACATTGATGGCCACAGTGGTTCGACCTGGCGCCCCGGTAGGTCCCCAGACAGCAATGAGTTGACTCATGAGGTCTTCCCGCGAGTGGGGACAAGAGACAAAGCATCTCCGTTTGCTTGAGACTCTAGGAGGGTAGCAACTTTGTTTTGTGGAACAACGAGTTCAACTTGCACTCCCCCGTTAGATGCTGCCAAACCGGTTGCCTCGGTGATGTGTGCAATCTGAGCACCCGAAATGATGACCGAGGGTGGGCCAAAGACGCCCTGCCCCACTGACATCGATGCCCAGACATCCACAGAAGAGCCGACCACAGCTTCAGAAGCAAGTGGAACATCAAGCTGGACCACCACGTTCGTGGTGGCGACCTGCTTGGCTGTTCCAATTGCACTGACGGGTACCAGTTCCCCTGCTGCCACAGCTTTTGTTACAACGGAGCCAGGCGTGAAGTCCTGTGCGGTGAGGTACGACGTACCTGATTTCCCCAGCTTCACATCAGAGAGAACAAGATCATTCTTGTCGAGAACGTGACCTGGGGTGAGCGTGGTTGAGGCGACATAGACAGCTGTGGTGTTATCTGTCGCCGTGACGAGGGTAAAGCCTCCCAGTGCAGCGCCTACGACGAGCGCTAATCCGATGAATAGTCGCGTATCGAAGCGACGAGTCTTGATTTGAGTCATGAGAAGAATCTTCTCGAAAGCATTCACGGTCCCGAGAAAGTTATCCACAGATTGTTTTCTTATCGGTTATTGGGCCCCGTACTTTCCTAATCTGGATGCATGAATGATTTTGGCTCTACTGATGTGAATACTGACCGTTTTCTTACCGTGTCCGAAGCAGCGGAACTTTTGAAAGTCTCTGTTGCGGATGTCCACGAACTTATCTCCTCGGGGGAACTTCAAGCTTTCCAAGTGGGAAGCCGGGGGCCGTGGCGAATAGAACACCACATTCTTGAGCTGTTTATTGCTGAGCAATACGAGATTTCACGTCGCAGTGCGATGTGGAATAACTCTTCTGTGGCCTCAGCGAACAACATCACTGATTTCTAACCTTTCAAAAGAAAGAAATGCTTCCCAGGGAATGTGGGAAGCATTTCTTTTTTTTTGCTTTTCAGTGTTCTTACTAGTTGTACTTATTCGATACGGACGTAGAGCACTTCCGTCAATGCGCAAATGAGCATTCCATGGGATGTGCGCAGGTCAAGATGGTCCTGTCCCACATGATCGATGGTTCCTCGAATGTTCTGCGTTTGTGAGGCAATGGTTACTGTTTTGCGTCTGCGGCCAATGTCGCGCAGGACGAATGCCAAATTCACCTTCTGTGCGAGCCTAGTGCGTGAAGAAAGTGATTCCAAGGCACTGTCTGTGACCTCACCAACCTGATTTCCTAAGCTCAGGCGTTCACACTCGATTGGAATGCGAATTGACCGGAGAGCGAGAAGGGAAACAATCAGTGCCCCGTGGAGTTCTTGAGGGGTGTCAACCTCAATAGCTACCCAGTCTTTGCCTACGTTCTTGATAGAGCCCGTGATTTCTCGTCCGGCAGTGAGATTGAGAGAAATCTGATGAGGGTCTTGATCTGCCTGGATCGCGATCAGGCGGTCTCGAAGCGTCAGCTTGGAACGCCTCTCACGCTCCTCGTCTTCTAGGCGGTTGAGCAACTCTGCATCCAGCTCACGCTCAAGTTGGCTCTCTAGATCGTGAAAGAGGTTATCTAAGGTCATAGTCAGCGAAGGTAGGCAGCGAAGCTGAGAATCTGCTGGAGTTATCCACATCTTTCCTGAGAATTAGACTTTTGGTCTATTTACTGTGTCACAGTGTTTCCATGACTCCAGCACAAGCTCTCAATACACGGACATCCACCTTCGACCAGGATGAATATTTCGGATATCAACCGACCGCTACCTCTGCACTGCCCGACCCGCAACCGATGGTGGAAAACCTTGCCCGCTCCGTCATGGAAATACTTGCTGACTGCCGAGAACTCGATCAGATAGCACGTTGGGTCAGCGATGAGGTCTATCGCAACCTCCTCAAACGCGTACACATTTCCCGTCGAGCACGTGCAGTAAAGAAAATGCCTGCAGTGCGCCCCACCTTTGGCTTAGGTCGCACCATCATTACAAACCCCACAGATGGTGTTGTGGAATCTGTCGTGATTGTTCACGGCAAAGCCCGCACGCGCTCTATTGCCATCAGGCTCGAAGGTATTGATGGAAGGTGGCGTGCGACCGCAATCCACGTGCTCTAAACCAGAGCGGGCTTTTCTTTGTTGTAGCGAACAAACAGCATGCCGACCCGAAATGCTGATTCGCTCACGATCAACAGCAGCCCAGCCGTGATCAATAGGCTCACCGCATAGTTGGAAAAAGTGCTGTTCTCCGACACCGTTTTCACGACAACAAGGAAAACTAGAGCCAGGTACTCGGCACCACTGTTACGCACAACCACAGCTTTTTTCTCGGGAAGTGGGCGAACCCACATGATCCGTGTTCGGTAGCGAGCAAAGAAGTAGCCACAAACAACTCCTATGCCTCCAGCAACCCAGTGGAGTGGATCTTTAGTGAGGTCGTCCCACAGCACGATTCCGATAAAGAGCACTTCAAAAACGGGGTCAAAGATGGCAAGCCAGAGAAGACTCACATATTCACGTTTGGGCAAGTGGAGAACGTTTTTGCCATAGTTGCGAGCTTTGAGATCGAAAATGATCATCACGACTATCAGTGGCGACAACCACAGAAGCAAGAGCCAATCATTCTCCATGGCAGAAGCTTAGCCCTGGAGTTACTAGCTCAGGAGAAAGAAAAAGGTGTTACTTTTTCTTCTTCTTGCGACGCTCAGCTCGGTTACCCGCGGGTGCTCCGGCAGTCTGTTGACCAAACGCACCACGTGTTGCCACGGTGGGGCCGGTGGGGCGGTTGTTCTCGGGAACAATCTGGCGTCCATTGTCGGCCGCCTGCTGGGCACGAGCAGTCTCAGCCTGCTCAACTCGTCCACGCTCGTCACGAACCTCCACCTGGCCGTCTTCTGACGGTGCGGTGTAGCTCAATTGCGCGTTGGCATCTTCAGACTGGCCCAGGCCCTTAGCAGCGATGCTGGGGTGTTCTGGATCGCCTTCAGCAACATTGACCTGAACTTCGAGGTTGAACAAGAAGCCGACCGATTCTGCCTTGATGGAAGCCATCATGCCTTGGTAGAGGGCAAAACCTTCACGCTGGTACTCAACCAGTGGGTCACGCTGCGCCATGGCACGCAGACCAATACCGTCCTTGAGATAGTCCATCTCGTAGAGGTGGTCACGCCAACGACGATCCACCACGGAAAGGACTACACGGCGCTCCAGCTCTCGCATGGCGGTAGAGCCCAGCGATTCTTCACGGCGCTTGTATGCCAAAAGAGCATCCGACTGGATTTCGCGGCGCATGAACTCCTTGTTCACACGACCCTTATTTCCAGCTTCTTGGATGACTTCGTCGATCGTGATCGAGACAGGGTAGATGGTCTTCAGTTCCGCCCAGAGCGCGTCGAAATCCCAGTCATCTCCGTTGCCTTCGCTGGTGTGAGCAGCAAGAACTTCATCGACAACATCCTCAAGGAACTTGTGAACACGATCTTGCAGATCGTCACCTTCAAGGATGTGAGCACGGTCGGCATAAATAGCCTCACGCTGACGGTTGAGAACGTCATCGTATTTGAGAACGTTCTTACGCATTTCAGCATTGCGTGCTTCAACCTGTGACTGAGCAGAGCGAATAGCACGGCTCACAATCGAAGATTCGATAGCAGTGTCATCGGGAATGTTGCTGCGGGTCATGATGGCTTCTGCAGCACCCGAGTTGAACATACGCATGAGGTCATCAGTCAAGGAGAGGTAGAAGCGGCTTTCACCGGGGTCACCCTGACGTCCAGAACGTCCGCGAAGCTGGTTGTCGATACGACGGGATTCGTGGCGTTCAGTTCCCAGAACGTAAAGACCACCAACGGCAATAACCTTCTCTGCTTCTTCCTGAACACGTGCCTTGACCTTGGAGAAGGCCTCTTCCCAGGCAGCTTCGTATTCTTCAGGAGTTTCAAGCGGGTTGAGTCCCTTAGAGGCGAGCTCGGAAACGGTCAGGTGCTCAGCGTTACCACCGAGCATGATGTCGGTACCACGACCAGCCATGTTGGTGGCAACGGTTACCGCACCCAAACGACCAGCCTGAGCGACGATAGCTGCTTCACGAGCGTGGTTCTTGGCGTTGAGAACTTCGTGACGAATGCCCTTCTTGGCCAGAAGCTTAGACAGGTATTCGCTCTTCTCAACCGAGGTTGTTCCCACGAGGACGGGCTGGCCCTTGGCGTGGCGTTCAGCAATGTCGTTGGCAACTTGCTCAAACTTGATGACTTCGTTCTTGTAAACCAGGTCAGGCTGGTCAATGCGCTGCATGGGCTTGTTGGTGGGGATGGGAACCACACCAATCTTGTAGGTGCTCATGAATTCGCCGGCTTCAGTTTCGGCCGTACCGGTCATACCGGAGATCTTCTCGTACATACGGAAGTAGTTCTGCAAGGTCACCGTAGCCAAGGTTTGGTTCTCGGCCTTAACCTCGACGCCTTCCTTGGCTTCGATGGCCTGGTGAATACCTTCGTTGTAGCGGCGGCCAGCAAGAATACGACCGGTGTGCTCATCAACGATGAGAACTTCACCGTTCATCACGACGTAGTCTTTGTCGCGCTTGAACAAGGCAACTGCCTTGATGGAGTTGTTCAAAAACGAAATCAGCGGGGTGTTTGCAGACTCGTAGAGGTTGTCAATACCGAGGTAGTCTTCAACCTTTTCAATACCTGGCTCGAGAACACCAACAGTGCGCTTCTTCTCATCGACTTCGTAGTCAACGCCAGGCTCAAGCGTGGTGGCAATCTTGGCAAACTCGGTAAACCAGCGGTTGGCTTCACCGGAGGCAGGTCCAGAAATAATCAGTGGGGTACGAGCCTCATCGATAAGGATGGAGTCGACCTCATCGACGATGGCAAAGAAGTGTCCGCGCTGAACTTTGTCAGCAGCGCTCCAGGCCATGTTGTCGCGCAGATAGTCAAAACCAAACTCGTTGTTGGTTCCATAGGTAATGTCACACAGGTACTGTTCACGGCGTACCGCTGGCTGCTGACCGGCGGTGATCACACCGGTGGTCATGCCTAGGGCGCGGAATACGCGACCCATGAGTTCAGACTGATAGCTAGCAAGATAGTCGTTCACTGTTACTACGTGAACTCCACGGCCTGCAATCGCGTTGAGGTAGGCGGGAAGAGTGGCAACCAGAGTCTTACCTTCACCGGTTTTCATTTCAGCGATGTTGCCCATGTGCAGCGCGGCACCACCCATGAGCTGAACATCGAAGTGGCGCAGGCCGATGGTGCGTCGTGCTGCTTCACGCGCGGCAGCGAAAGCTTCAGGCAGCATGTGGTCGAGAGATTCACCCTCGATGTAGCGCTTACGGAAATCGGTGGTTTCAGCACGAAGCTCTTCATCGGTGAGGTTGATGAATCCCTCTTCAAGTTCGTTGACGGCCTTCGCAAGGTTTTCTAGTTTGCGTAGGGTTCGGCCTTCACCAACGCGAAGGACCTTGTCAAGAATGTTTGCCACTGAAACTCTCCAAATACTGGTGCGCTGTGTTTATTAACGGCATGCACATAAGGGCGGTCTCACACAAAGTGCAGACCGCCCTCAATGCTACCGGGAATGAGCTTGCCCCGCCTGTACAGATGCTGGAGGCGGGGCAAGAATCAACTGTTAAGCAGCTGCAGAAGGTTTTGTAGCGGACACTTCTTTGGCAATCCGCTCAATGTCTTCTGGGGTTGCAGGAACGATATCGACCTGCGCAAAGGCGTCAGCGCTTGCTTCATGAATCGACAGTGGCTTTTGGTGGCCGTTGTGGTGGACTTTCTTCTTATCCCTGGCGCGGCGCAGCTGCTCCATCATGCGACCCATGGCGAGATCAAAGGCGGCATATTTGTCTTCACCATCGGAAGCGGCACGGACAACTGGTCCGGCTTCTACGAGGGTGAGCTCCACATGATCACCACCAACCAAGCCTTTTCCGCCGTGATGTTTACTGACGGTTACATCAAGTTCGAGAGGGCGATCAGCCAGTTTCTCAATCTTGTCGACCTTCTCGGCGACGTAGTTACGGAATCGGTCGGTGATTTCGGTGTGGCGGGCGATGAAGTTCAGTTCCATGATGACCTCCCGTAGTTGGCGTTTACGCCCAACTTTTGGGCGAGTCCTTTCACGCCAATAGATGTTGTTTGAAATGTAGTCCTGTTTGGATAAAAATGTCACGCATTTTTTCTGCGAGTGTCCTGAAAGTTTTTTGGCGTGTAGGCCAACACCGCAGCCCCAATGATGTGGGCGCCCTCGGCACGCAGTGCCCGGGCGCATTCCACCAGGGTCGCCCCTGTGGTGAGAACATCATCGAGGATGATGACAGAGCGCCCTTCAAGGTTCTTCACTGCCCGAAATGAGTCGCGCATATTCTCAAAGCGTTCCATTCTGCCCAGGACGGATTGATCGACTCTTCGGCGGGTATTCACTAATACCCTCTCCGGTTTGACACCTGCTGCCTGAGCTAAGACGGTGATAGGAACATACCCGCGGTGTCTAAAGTTTGCTCTGCTGCTGGGTGGCACTACCCAAGTGATCTGCACTGCGGTGCCTGTGTCCTCAGATTGGCCAGCTGCATACGCAGCTTCTAGAACTGCAAAGAGGGGCTTCGCGAGGTGTTTCGCGACAGAGGTTCTGCCCTGCTCTTTGAATTCATGCAGGACAGAACTGGACACTTCCGTGAGCTCCAAGGAATACCACAGAGGAAGCCTGAACTGCGATATCGGGTCGAACAGTTCACGGTATTGAAGCTCTGGACCTAGGTCAGCTTGGCACGCAGGGCACAGGTTGTAATCGAGTTCGCCACACCCGGCACAATTGACCGGTAAGACTAAGGAGAGTGCTTCTCTTGCTGCGTTGGTGAACCAGTCACGAAATGATTCGTTCGTCATACTCACAAGTGTGAAGAATGCGAGTTACTCCACCTCACCACAAGCACTACGAAGTGGATAAGTTGTGACTATTGCTGAACAGCGAGGGTAGTGACGCCGCTCAGAGCATTTTGCCACTGGGTTCCACCCCGCAGTGAGAGCAAGATTCCGCCTGAGGTAAGCACGCGTAAACCTGAAACAGTGTTGGCACCAGCTATCGAGATGGGAGTTCCCTCTGTGACGGAACTGAGTTCTTTACTCTGGCCACCAATTTCTTGAGAACGGACAATTCCTACGCCGGCAGAGTTGATGGTGACTGTTGCAATCGTTGTGGCATCAACCCACGCGACACTAACCGGGGTTCCTTCAGAAAGAGTCTGAGCAAAGAGCGGACCTAACGCCACAGGGACAGACTTATCGCCCCTGACCAATGCACTAGCGACCAATTGGTAGCTGCCATTCGTCTCTAGAAGGGCCACAACTTGAGTTCCGTCATGTGAGATAGCTAGAGACAAGATCCGGTCAGCGCTCGTCCACGAGGTTTCCACTTGCTGAACTCGACCATCAGTACTGATGGCTTGTAGTTTGCTGGGCTGATCTGTAGGAACCGACCAGACATAGCCAAAGTTGTCGACGGTGGGGGCAATCAAACCAGCACGAGAATCCACGAGTTGATTAATTCCATTACGAACAAGCGAAACACCCTGTGGTGTCAGGGTTGCCGCGATGTTCGTCAGCGTGCCGATCGAGATTGCACTGGGTTGGGTTTGAATCATGACGTTGGCGAACGAGCCAAAAGTATCAATCTTTGTTCCATCCCAGTATCCGAAGTCTTTGGAAGTGAGCACCAAAGGCCGTGAATCAATGGGGGGTGGCAAGACATCACTGGCAGAGTCACTAATGGAGTTATTCAACACCGCTCCATCAACGAGCAGATCAACCGAGTTGATGGTGGCAACCGATTGCAGGCTTGCTGAGGTTTGCTGCTTCATCCGGCGGATCACGGCAGGATCCGCCGACAATGCAGCAGCATTTAAGTCAACCTTGGCCACACCACGTGTGACAGGAACCGTGTCGGCTACGAGAGCAGTGCCCTCGGGGAAAGAAGTCTGTACGGCACCGTTTGCTTGTAACCATTGAGAGGGCCCAGCCAACAGTGCTTTGGTGATGCGCGTGCTCGCTGAAGCACCAGCGGGGAAGAATCGCACGTCAGGAACAAGCATGGTGTTGGTGGAGTCAAAGAAGTAGAGCGGGTGTGACTGGTAGACCTGATCGAATGTGAAACGATCAATCACCACTCCATCTGGTGCGGAGCTGATGCGCCATTGACCGTCGACCTGCTGGAAGGTGTAGTCAAAGGTGGTGGGGACTGCAGGATTTATTTCTGAATAATTTCCTTGGGAGCCAACTTGTGCTGTGAGTGCGAAAACCAGACGCCCAGTGTTATCCCCAGTTTGTGAAACCGCTCGCAGACCTGAGTCAATATTCACTGCAGTTGTGGCATCCCAGGCAGGAGCGAAATCTGGGGTGAGGAACTGTCGGGCGATGGCGTAATCACTGACAGGAGAAGACGACGCTTCAATAAACCCACGCAGGATTTGCTCAATGGAGCCGTTCTGAATGGGGCCAGCTGGAAGGAATTCGATGGCGTCGTTTTCAACAGGAACCACGGCAGAACCCTGGTTCACCCCGCTTGAGCGGGGAATACCTGAACAGGCAGCCAGCACAACAACACATAACAGTGAGAAAAGTGCTGCCAGTGAACGCTTGAGAGAGGTAGACATCATTGTTCCTCTCCATCGTGGCGTTCATCAGGGTTCAACGGCAGGGGCGAGACCGCAATGGGCACGTCAATATCTCGAGGCAGTGTTAGGCGGAAGATTGCCCCCTCACCTGGAGCGGCCCACACATCCAGTTGACCGTTGTGAATGCGGGTGTCCTCAAGTGAGATGGCCAAACCCAGACCTGTTCCGCCAAGTGTTCGCTGGCGGGATGGATCAGCTCGCCAGAAGCGACTAAACACATTCTCTAACTGTTCAGTAGTCATACCCACACCGTGGTCGCGCACGCTTATGGCAACCGCGGTGGCATTACTGTCCACAGCAACTTCAATAGGCTTGCGTTCACCGTGCTCGATGGCATTGCCAATCAGGTTCATCAAAATACGGCGGACCCGACGAGGATCAATATCTGCATCGAAGTGACCGCCGGGTGCCATCAGCGACAGGTCGCAGCCGTGCTGTTCTGCGAGCGTGGTCATAGTTCCCACGACATCTTGAACCAGTCCTGCAACATTGGTGGGTTCTGGTTCGAGGTTGACACTTCCTGCGTCATAGCGGCTGATCTCAAGCAGGTCCGACAGTAACTTTTCGAAGCGGTTCACTTGGGCATTGAGAAGTTCAGTACTGCGCCTGGTTTTATCGTCAAAGTTCTCTCGCTCTTGGAAAAGAACATCGCCAGCAAGTTTGATTGTGGTCAGCGGGGTGCGGAGTTCGTGAGAAACATCAGAGACGAAGCGTTGTTGCATCACCGACAGGTCGGCAAGCTCGGTGAGCTGACGTTGCATGCTGCTGGCCATGTCATTGAATGAAGTCGCCAGCGTTGCCACAACATCTTCACCCTGAACGGGAATGCGCACTTCCAAATCACCGGCAGCAAGTTTTTGACTGGTCTCAGCAGCGTTTTGGAGGGGTGTGACCACCATGCGCGAGACCACCCACGCAATGGCACCAACAAGAATCAACAGACCGAGTCCAGAAAACCAGAGAACTTGCTGGATGAACTGCAAGGTCTGTTCAGATTGGGCAAAGTCATAGCCAATAAAGAGCTCATAAAGACCGGCGCCAGGGATATCGAGCTGGGAGCCCACAACAACGCCTGGTACTTGTGTTCCGCCTACGGTGAGTTCAACGGACTGCCAAAACTGTTGATCTGCGTTAGAGATCACTTTCTCCTGCAGCTCCTGACTAATCACACCACCGGTGAGTTCCGTGCTGGAGAAGTTCTGGGGAGCTAGTGGGTTGGGTTCTTGGTCGGGAACGCGATAAACCGCCACCAAACCGCTCGATGATGCATCACGAATGGCGGTTCTGGCCGCATTCATGACCGATTGCATCGAAGCCTGATCGGTTGCATCAGCTGAGTCAAAGATGCGTTGAGCTGCAACTTGAGCACGTTGGGACTCTGAAAGCACTTGGTCAAGCCGGGATGCAAAGAGGTCATTGCTGATGGAAAAGGACATGTAAATTCCCACCAACACAATGGCAAGACCTGACAGGGCCATTGACACCACGACCGTTCGAAGCTGCAGTGAACGTCGCCACAATCGCGCTATTCGCGAAGGCAGTCCAAAGAAGTCGAAACGGCGAACCTTCATCGCACCGCTAAATCACAGCTCCGGCACGGTAACCAATGCCGCGCACGGTTGTGACGATGGTGGGGTTATCAGCATCAAATTCCACTTTGCTGCGCAGGCGCTGCACGTGCACATTCACCAAACGCGTGTCTGCCTTGTATTGGTATCCCCACACTTTTTCAAGAAGCATCTCGCGAGTGAATACCTGTTGTGGCTTGGATGCCAGAGCAACCAAGAGATCAAATTCGAGTGGAGTGAGGTTGATGGCCCTGCCCTCACGCTTAACCTCATGGCCGTCGACATCAATGGTGAGATCACCAATACGCAAAGTCTGCGCTGTGGCAGCCGCAGGCGCCATGGAGCGCAGACGTGTGCGGATGCGAGCCACCAATTCACCCGGGTTGAAGGGCTTGACCATATAGTCGTCTGCGCCGGCTTCTAAACCCGCAACCACATCGGTGGCGTCCCCCTTTGCCGTGAGCATGATGATGGGAATGCCCGATTCTTGACGAATCTGGCCACAAACTTCAATCCCGTCGAAACCAGGCAACATCAAGTCCAGCAGGACGAGGTCAGGCTTGC
This sequence comes from Aurantimicrobium sp. MWH-Uga1, assembly GCF_003325955.1. Lineage (NCBI taxonomy): Bacteria > Bacillati > Actinomycetota > Actinomycetes > Micrococcales > Microbacteriaceae > Aurantimicrobium > Aurantimicrobium sp. MWH-Uga1. The sequence goes on from NZ_CP030929.1 coordinate 1,278,476, forward strand.
TTTCCCGAAAAGCGATGAGCGCCTCGGCACCATCGGAACAGAAGGTGGGCGTAAAGCCTTCACCCTCTAACACTATGCCGACCATTTCAGCTAGTGCGGCGTCGTCATCGACTACCAGAATGCGTGCACTCATGGGTTAGAGCCTAGTCTTCGTTGCTTAGTAGCGGTAATGGTCAACTTTGTAGGGACCCTCAACGGGCACACCAATATAGGCAGCCTGCTCTGGTGTAAGGGAAGTGAGCTTCACACCCAAAGCATCCAGGTGCAGACGGGCAACCTTCTCATCGAGGTGCTTGGGAAGAACAAAAACTCCCACGGGATAGTTTTCGCGGCGAACATAAAGTTCCATCTGAGCCAGCACCTGGTTGGCAAAAGAGTTGCTCATGACGAAGGAGGGGTGCCCGGTGGCGTTTCCGAGGTTCATCAGGCGACCTTCAGAGAGCACGAGAATGCTTCGTCCGGAAGGCATGCGCCATTCGTGCACCTGAGGTTTGATTTTGACCTTCTCGGCCCCAGGAAGATTCTCGAGGGCAACCATGTCGATTTCGTTGTCGAAGTGACCAACATTGGCCACGATGGCTTGATGCTTCATCTCAAGTAAGTGTTCAAGACGGATCACGTCTTTATTTCCTGTGGTGGTGACAAAAATATCTACTTGGTCCACCACATTCTCGAGAGTGTCCACCTGGTAGCCATCCATGGCTGCCTGCAGGGCACAAATGGGATCAATCTCGCTCACAATGACGCGGGCACCCTGTCCGCGTAATGCCTCGGCAGATCCCTTACCCACATCGCCGTAGCCGGCAACGAAAGCAACCTTGCCGCCGATGAGAACATCGGTGGCACGATTCAAACCGTCAGGCAAAGAGTGGCGGATGCCGTACTTGTTATCAAACTTGCTCTTGGTGACAGAGTCGTTGACGTTGATGGCGGGGAACAGAAGTTCTTGCTGTGCGAAGAGTTCATAGAGGCGGTGGACACCGGTGGTGGTTTCTTCAGTAACACCAATGATCTCAGCTGCAGTGGTTTGCCACCTGGTTGGGGTTTCGCTCAGTGTCTTTCGCAAGAGATCCAGAATGACTGCGTATTCAGTGCTGTCTTGGGAAGTAGTCGCAGGGACTGCTCCTGCCAATTCGAATTGGCGGCCCTTGTGAACGAGGAGGGTTGCATCTCCACCGTCATCGAGGATGAGGTTAGGTCCAATCCATGATTCTCCTGCGGCTTGTGCTTCTGCCGACCAGTCAAAGATACGCTCGGTGCACCACCAATATTCCTCGAGGGTCTCTCCCTTCCAGGCAAAGACAGGAACACCTGCTGGAGATTGGGGAGTTCCAGTGGGACCCACAGCAATGGCTGCGGCAGCTTCATCTTGGGTGGAGAAAATGTTGCAACTTGCCCAACGAACCTGTGCACCTAGTGACACCAGGGTTTCGATCAAGACTGCAGTCTGCACGGTCATGTGCAAGCTTCCTGCAATGCGAGCACCCTTGAGCGGCTGGGTGGGGCCAAACTCTTCACGCAATGCCATCAATCCCGGCATCTCATTCTCTGCCAGACGAATCTGGTGACGTCCAGCTTCAGCGAGGGAGATGTCTGCGACTTTGAATTCAAGATTCATGGCAGCAGAAATGGCAGAAGTAGTTGATGAGCTCATGCCTAACAGTTTAGGCGTGGAATGCTAAGCGCGAATCAGTGCAAGAACTTCATCACGGATCGCAACCATAGTTGCCTCATCCCCTGCCTCAACATTCAGGCGTAATAAGGGCTCTGTGTTGGAGGGACGAACCGAGAACCACCAGAACGGTTCACCTTCTGAAGTGGTACCGGTGATGGTCATGCCATCCAAAGAATCCTCGGTGCCACGAGAAGCAAAAGCCGCGCGAACGCGCTGAGTTGCCTCAACCACGTCGCTCACGGTGGAGTTAATTTCTCCACTGATGGCGTAGGGCATGAACTTCGCTGCGAACTCGGACAAGGGCTTGTCCTGGTGGCCAAACTCTGCCAACACATGCATTGCTGCCAGCATGCCGTTATCTGCACCCCAGAAGTTACTGAAGTAATAGTGGGCAGAGTGTTCACCGCCAAAGACAGCACCGGTGGCTGCCATTTGATCCTTGATAAGAGAGTGGCCAACGCGGGTGCGAACTGGGGTTGCGCCAGCACCAATGATGGTTTCTTTCACAATGTTCGAGGAAATGAGATTGTGAATGACAAAAATTTCTTCATTGGGGGTTGCAGCTTTCGCCCGTGCGATTTCTCGCAAGGCAACGATGGCAGAAACGGCAGACGGAGTGACCGGGGCGCCCTTCTCATCCACGACGAAGCAGCGGTCGGCATCTCCATCGAATGCCAGACCGAGATCTGCGCCATGCTCAACTACTGCCTTTTGCAGGTCAACCAAATTCTTGGGTTCGAGTGGGTTGGCTTCGTGGTTAGGGAAGTTTCCATCCAGTTCGAAATACATCGGAATAATCTCGATGGGTAAAGCAGCCAAACCGGCTGCAGTGCCTAACACGGCAGGAACAGTCATTCCTCCCATGCCATTCCCGGCGTCAACAACTACGCGGATCGGGCGAATACCTGAAAGATCGACTAATGAACGCAGATAGCCTGCGTATTCCGCAAGGATATCTACCTCACGGTAGGTACCAGGGGTTGCAACCGAATCAATTCCGTTTTCGAGGTAGTCACAGGCACGATCGCGAATGGCAGCCAAGCCAGTATCCAAGCTGATTCCCTGAGCACCGGCGCGTGAGAACTTAATACCGTTGTAGGCAGCTGGGTTGTGACTAGCAGTAAACATGGCAGCTGGAGCATTCCACGAACCAGAGGCAAAATACGTCTCATCCGTTGAGCACAAACCCAAGTTCACCACATTGGCGCCACGGGTTTGAGCCCCGCGAGCAAAGGCAGCGGCAAACCCCGGGGAAGAATCGCGCATGTCGTGACCGACAACAATCTCTGCGCCTGCTCCTTGGATCTCATCGACAAAACCGGCAGCGAGTGCTTCCACCATTTCCTCGGTGAGCTGCTCCCCCACAAGGCCTCGAACGTCATAGGCCTTCACGATAGAACGGAGGCTCTCTACTGCGTTTTTAGTCATTGCTTAAGTCTATGTGACGCAGTTGTTGCCAGCCTTGAGGCGGGACAAAGCCCACCGCATGTTTACGGCATAAATCATGGGCGAGGGCTTCTGGCTCGGGCGAGAGTGGACCGAGGACAGCAAGTTTGTCGTCGTAGTCATAGGTGAGTGAAAACTCTGCTTGCTGCTTGCAGCGCCCCTTCGTACACAGACGTTCCATGCGTTCAGGCTATCGAAGAGCTAACATGGGCGCATGGATAGCCCGTTTGCGACCTCCGTGCCCAACAGGGGACTTAGTCGTGACCGTCATGGCCGCGGAATGCGCGGCCCGGTGACGGGCCCCCACCTGCCACAGCTGCGAGGGCGCTATGAAACGTTCATGATGACCGTGGCACACACGGTTGATTATTTGCGCAGCATGTGGTCGGAAGAATTAGCGGATGTGCACTTCGATGTGGCACCCACACCCCCTCGTGTCTCCGTTAACGGTGTGGTTGAACGCTGGAAGGTTGATCACGAGCGCCGGCGAATAGTGCTGTATCGCGTTCCCATTCAACGCATGAGCAAACTTCACAAAGACGATGCACTCCACCGCCAGATGATGGTCGAAAGTGTAGTTTTTCGAGCCGTCGCTGAGTTGTTGGGCAAAGACCCCTGGGATTTAGGCCCTGAGCGACTTCGCCCTTAGGTAGTGATCTCTAGCGGGGATAAACCGTGATGGGCGAGCCGAGGACATTAGCTGGGTTGAGCGCAATCGCTGATCCCAGTCCTGGACCGCTGAAACTAAGCCCACCCAGCAAGCCTTGAGCCCCGGTCACGGTGTAGTTCGTGGCTGCCAACAGTGGCGTTGTCACCATCTGACCCTTCTTCACGCTCAGCACAATATCTTTTTGGCCTTGAGCAGAGAGTGTTACTTCCGAATCTGCTTTACCGGGGTTGTAGAAGGTGACCGTAGGAGCAGTTCCTTGAGGCACGGGAATCAAGATTTGATCGGTGAGGAAAGAACTGGAACTCATCCAGGCAAAGTCACCACCAGTGATGGGGGTGCCAGGGGCCGCGGCAGCATCGGTGAGCGAATCCTGAACTGTTCGAACACCAGCTGCGATGGGCTGCTCACTGGTAACAATGACGGTGTAGGTGCCATCGGCAATACCGGTCAGAGGCAGTTGTACTGCCTTCTTTGCTTTGAGCTGTGCTGAGTATTCAGTCTTTTCTCCTGTGCTGGAAAGCAGAGTGACTGTGACTTTGCTGTCTTTATCTCCAGGAGCAACAACACGGATACCCGGATCAAGATCGCTGATCACGTCACCAATCTCTGATCGTTCGTGATCTGCCTGACCGGTGACAAACACTCCGGTGATGATCTGTTGTGTAGCAAGTCCAGCACCGGGAACAACCCATTCAACTCCGGAAGGAACAAGGGTGCGTGTGACGGATTGCTGCAAACTCGCGAGAACCTGCCCGCCATTACTCAACACCCGCACAACTGGTGAATACACATCGGGCGCATACCCGGCCAGAGAAACAATGCGTTGCTCCCCGGGTTCAACGATGATGCCCTCGGTATTTGTGGCGTCGACATAGCCATTCTCGGTGAAAACTTCCAGGGTCACTGTTGCGGTGACATCGGTGGGGTTAGCCAACATCACCAGTGTTGTGCGACCAATCTCCGTCGATCCACCCACAAGCCAGAGGTCATTCGCAGGCTCTGTACACGCTGCAGCAGCTAAACCAGAAAGAGATTCGGTTGCCAGGAGTTGTTCCTGGTTTCCAGCAAGCAGAGGCGCCTGCTCTGCGCTAGCGGCAGGCGGCACAGAGATAACCTGTGGTGCACCATAGACAACACCGCTTTGGTTATCTGGTGCGTTCAGCCACGAATTATCAAAATTGTCTTCACTCGAGGCTTGCGCATATTCGGGCTGACCATTTGAGATGAACGTAATGTCTGCAGTTCCTTGCGAGAGAACATCTACGAGAGGACCTGGGCACACTCTTTGCTGCACAGCAGGAACTGGAGCAATGCTCAAAGCTGGTGGTGTGCCCACAAAACCTGGAATAGGCAACGTCACGAGGGCAACAATTCCAACGGCAACAGCCCCAGCGCTCACAATTCCGGTTACACCGGTTACACCAGCGCGGACGAGTTTAGTTTTGTTCGTCATCTTGATCACCTGCCAACGGGTCTATTGAGGCAAGTTCCTCTTCGCTTTCAATCAAGCCGGGAAGATATCGCTTGGGGCGAGCATCGAGCATGACACTGCCGGTAGGGATAGCTAACAGCAATGTCAGCAAAAGAATCAGTCCCTGAACAGAACCGATGATGATGCGCCAGGGTTCAACTGGGAGAACCGATTGAAGTGGAGCAACTGTGTCAGGTGAATACCCGGGGTAGCGCCAGAGTAAACCAGCATCAGTTTTTCCCACAATCTCAATACCTGCATTGGCATCCAACGTTGCTTTCACACGAGCAGCCATTGCCTGAGCCTGAGGCGTGGGGTTCTCGCCAAGTTCTGCAAGCGGATCAGTCAGTACAACAAAGCCCACACCCAGCGCAGTAAGTTCTGTGGCTGAATCATTACCGCTGACCGAAGCAAGGTTACTCACCGTCTCGGCAAGAAGCTTCTCCTGGGCAGCAAAACCTGCGCCTGTTGTAACAAACGTGGAGGTTGCTTCGAGGGTCATGCCAGTACCGCGCACCAACACCGAGCCCAAACCACCGTCAGGTTGGGGTGTGAGAACGAGAGTTCCTACTTCTGGAGAGATGGCAGCTTGTGCAACAACATAAGCAGGAAGTGTTTGCCCATTGCTAGGGACCACTCGAGAGTTCCCCAAGCTGGATGCTGCCAACGCAGGCAGTGCCAGTAAGGACACGGCAGCAATCCCAGCCAGGGCTGGGAAATACGAGAAGCGACGAAGAATAGAAGCACCGGTACCAGCTGCCACCATCAATCCCAGCCATGCCAGGGACAAACCACTGCCCGGCCAGACATTGACCGGCACGGACCCGTTGAAAGACACCTGCAAACCTGAGGCGAATACTGCGGTGACAATACCCAACACCATCACAGCAACAGCAAGTTGCGCCCGGATAGGGTATTGCGAGAAGAGCCCAACGAAAGCCAACGCGACAAGGACACCCACCAATATGGCGACCCAGACGCTGGCAACTGGATTAGCCCAAGGAAGGAAGCTGGCAGCTTGTAACCATCCTCCTAGACCTTCAGTGGGGAAGCCGAGGGCAAGCTGCCAGTGAGGTGCAACAGCGCTGGCAGCAGCTGGTCCTGGGTCGGCGGCAAGTCCAAAGAGGTTGAGACCAAAAACTTGAATCAACACGATGGGTGCAACCAAGGCAGCTGCAGGAATGGGGATGGCCAAGAACCGTGGCACATACCGACCGGTCAATAACAATGTTCCAATCCAGACGACCAGTAGGGCTGGAGTCAAGGATGGTGAGCAGGCCACCACCGCGGCGAATAGCAGTGCAGTCGTTGCAGAAGCAGACCAGGAACGAGCGGCACGAATGCCGGCAAAAAAGAGGAAGGGCAACAGTATGTGCGTCATCACGGCGGCAGGGCGACCGTCATGGAGTGCGCCCAGAAGTGCTGGGCTTAGCCCGTAACCGATAGCGATGAAGGCGCGAATCCCTCCACGCTGAGTAAGCCTTGCGGCCAGAAGCCAGGCACCAAGACCTGCCAGAGGCATGGCTAAGAACCACAGGAGCACTAACGAGAATGATGGTTGCCAGAAGGTGAGAGTTCCCAGCAGGGCAACAACGAGCGAGAACCCATCAGCCGGGCCCACCACACTGAAAGCGCCCTCACGCCAACCCCACAGTGCCTGCATCCAAAGATCTGAGACCTGCGCACCCAAGGGCAGCAGTGCACCACCTGAAATAGCGTTGGCGCCAACGAGGGTTGAGAACGCTCCAATGGACACAATAGTCAAGATGAGGGTGATCCACGCTCCACCACCGGAGAAGAAGTGCAGAGGCTTCTTTTCACCGTGCATGCGGATCTGAATCGCTTCACGAGCAAGAGATTCTCGGCGACGAACATCAGCACGAGAAATTCGCAAGGGTGCCAGCGAAGACCAGGGAGCTTGGCGGATGCGCTTGATGTTCTTGCGTGCCCGACCGACTGCACCGCCAGAGAAAGCAGCAAACAGGGCAGCGCGGAATTCACCTGAAACAGCGCCGGGGCGCTTTGCCAGAAGTTGACCCAGGGAGCGAATGACCGCAGCTGGCATGAGCGCAAGCCAGTGCCACATCAACATTCCTCGACCTGAGTAAACCAGGCGACGATAGAGCTCTGCGGAACGATATTGACGCGCACGCTTTTTGCGAGCGCGGTAGCTGTCGGTACCCACGGCACCAATAACGCCATCTCCGGCGTTGAGTACTCGTGCGGTGGGGACGACAGATACGCGATGTCCAGCTAAACGGGCGCGAACACAGAAATCGAGGGCGTCATCGACAACGCGTAGCTGGTGATCAAACCCACCGAGCTCACTCCATACGTGCTGGCGAACAAGCATGCCGTTTCCCCCGACACCCATGACATCACTCATCTGGTCATGTTGTGCCTGATCAAGTTCATCGGTAACCAGTGAGATGGTTCGCCCACCCTGAGCAAGAGTCAACCCGTATTCACGAATGTAGTCAGGACTTTCCCAATCCATTTGTTTGGGCCCCACTACTGCAACCGACGGGGCAACTTCGAGAGCACCAATCAGTTCTGCAAGTGCGGTGGGTTCTGGAGCACTGTCCTGAGCCAAGAACCACAGCAGATCATCAGGCCCAGTTACGGCTGGGAAAGCTCGTGCGGCAACATCAAGTGCTTCGCCAAAACTCAGACGTCCTTTACCGGCAAGAACTTGGCTTACCCCGAAGGCCTGGAACTGCGCTGAGGCATTTTGTTTGGGGGAATTATCCACCGCAAGAATGACATCTGGTTGCCGTGTTTGCTTCGAGAGTGCATCAAGGGTTCGCGCAAGATGCTCGCCTCCTTGGCGCGCCACGATTACCGCTGTAACTCTCGTTTTCATCCTCCCCACAGCCTAGGCAGGGGATGCCAAAAACCCACCCAAATGGGTGGGCGTGGCTTGGAAAGAACTACTTCTTCGAACGCATTATGCGCGGCGACGCAGCTTGCGACGCTCGCGCTCGCTCAGGCCGCCCCAGATACCAAATCGCTCGTCGTTAGACAACGCATATTCGAGGCATTCACTGCGAACTTCGCACGAGGTGCAAATCTTCTTTGCATCTCTGGTCGAACCACCCTTTTCAGGGAAGAAAGATTCTGGGTCAGTCTGTGCACAGAGTGCATCTGCCTGCCACGCGAGAGGGTTGTCATCGAGGTCGATGTTGCGAGAAGAAGGGGTTCCTGGAACTCCCAAACGAACTGGATCAACAAACCAATTCTCTGGAACGCTAGCGCGATATTCCGGTGCCATAAAGAACTCCCACCCCGGTGTCTCTTCCGCACGCCACCATGGCGTGTCTATGTAATTACACCGTTGTCATTCGTATACGTCAAGTCCAGATATTGAAACTTTGAAGACGCGCTGGAGAGTTTGCCCACAATTTAGGGAATATCCCCTACAGCGCGATGAAGAGTTCGCCGGTCCCGCGGACTGTAATTGTCTGTTCATCCGCAGAAATAAAGGCATGTTGGCCTTGAGACAACTCAATCTTGGACTCGTGCCCGGTGATGAAGAGCTTTCCTGACGTACACGTAACAATTGCGTGACGGCGTAACACAATGGCATCCGTCTGCGTGATGTGGTCTTCGAGATGGACGTGTGCCAAAGAAAAATCAGGAACATCTGGTTCAAAGATCTCAACCCCCGGGCACACTTGAACCGGTTCGAGAATGGGTACGGGAAGCACGTCAGTTTTCACAACATCGAGCAACTCGGGAACATCAACATGCTTGGAGGTGAGCCCCCCGCGCAGGACATTGTCGCTGGCCGCCATGATCTCAATACCCAGACCCCGAATGTAGGCGTGCATATTTCCAGCGGGCAAA